>NZ_JBDPMF010000011.1:0-162322 GCF_039871645.1 Mycobacterium sp. B14F4
GCATGAGACCCTCGGCTACGTTCCACCAGCCGAGTACGAGGCCGCCCTGACCGGCGCCTCACACCCTGCGAGCCAGCCAACCCCGGCCCTCGCAACCAAGTAGGAACAAAACCTGGGGTACTTCAAGCGATACAAACGTCGTTCAGCGACCGTGGAACCCGTCATCGGACACCTCAAAGACCGCATCGGCCTACGCCGCTACGCCCGACGCGGACTGGCCGCCGTGACCGCCGAACTCCACCTGGCCGCCGCCGCACTGAACCTCACCCGACTACACACCGCCGCCGCCGGGTAGCCCGACAACCTCACATACTCCACCCAGCTCCGCGCCGGTCAACGAACACACAACACAAATCACAACAGCCACTGACCGCACGAAAGCACGCCCGAATCACTCGCCCGTAGCCTGGAGAGCGTGAAGACGTTCTCGGGCCGATTCCTGGGCCGGCCCGTCGCCGGTGATCGAGCGCTGATCATGGCGATCGTGAACCGCACGCCCGACTCGTTCTACGACCGCGGCGCGGCATTCACCGACGACGCCGCGAAGGCGGCGGCGCACCGGGTCATCGCCGACGGCGCCGACGTCGTCGACGTGGGTGGGGTAAAGGCCGGGCCCGGCAACACGGTCGACGTGGACGAAGAGGTCGCCCGCGTGGTGCCGTTCATCGAGTGGCTGCGCGACACCTATCCTGACCAGCTGATCAGCGTCGACACCTGGCGCTCGGCGGTCGCCAAACAGGCCTGTGCGGCGGGCGCCGACCTGATCAACGACACCTGGGGTGGTCACGACCCGGCGCTACCGGAGGTGGCCGCCGAATTCGGCGCCGGCCTGGTCTGCTCGCACACCGGCGGGGCGGTGCCGCGAACGCGCCCCTTTCGGGTCAACTACGGCATTTCCGAGCGCGGGGTCGTCGACGACGTGATCGCAGAAGTGACCGCGGCGGCCGAGCGCGCGGTGGCCGCGGGGGTGGCCCGGGACGCCGTGTTGATCGACCCGACGCACGATTTCGGCAAGAACACTTACCACGGTCTTAGTTTGTTGCGCCACGTGAAAGAGCTTGTAAAAACTGGATGGCCGGTCCTGATGGCGCTGAGCAACAAGGATTTCGTCGGGGAAACTCTCGGTGTGGGTTTGACCGAACGCCTGGAGGGGACACTCGCGGCGACCGCCCTGGCGGCCGCGGACGGTGCCTCGATGTTCCGGGTGCACGAAGTCGGACCGACTCGGCGCGTGCTCGAGATGGTCGCGTCGATCCAGGGCGGGCGTCCGCCGACGCGCACGGTGAGGGGACTGGCATGACACTTACTCCGGAACTTCCCAGCACGGAAGTCCGCACCGCGCGGTGGCTGACCGACCACAATTTCTCGCGGCCGACCTGGACGGTCGCCGACCTCGAGGCCGCCAAGCGCGGCCGCACCATCTCGGTGGTGCTGCCTGCGCTCAACGAGGAGGAGACGGTTGGCAGCGTGGTCGAGACCATCACGCCGCTGCTCGGCGGCCTGGTCGACGAGCTGATCGTGCTCGACTCCGGCTCGACCGACGACACCGAGATCCGCGCGCTGGCCGCGGGGGCCCGCGTCATCAGCCGCGAGGTCGCGCTACCCGACGTCGCACCGCAGCCCGGCAAAGGCGAGGTGCTGTGGCGCTCGCTGGCCGCCACCACCGGCGACATCGTCGTGTTCGTCGACTCCGACCTGATCGACCCCGACCCGATGTTCGTACCGAAGCTCGTCGGCCCGCTGCTCACCACCGACGGCGTGCACTTGGTCAAGGGCTTCTATCGGCGGCCGCTGAAGATCAGCGGCAGCGAGGACGCGAACGGCGGCGGACGGGTCACCGAACTGGTGGCCCGGCCGCTGCTCGCGTCGCTGCGCCCGGAGCTCAGCTGCATCCTGCAACCGCTCGGCGGCGAGTACGCCGGCACCCGCGAACTGCTCACCGCCGTGCCCTTCGCGCCGGGCTACGGCGTGGAGATCGGGCTGCTCATCGACGCCTACGACCGCCTCGGCCTCGACGCCATCGCCCAGGTCAACCTCGGCGTGCGGACGCACCGCAACCGGCCGCTGACCGAGCTCGCCACGATGAGCAGGCAGGTCATTGCGACCCTGCTGTCGCGTTGCGGCGTGCCGGACTCCGGGATCGGCCTGACGCAGTTCTTCGCCGACGGCGACGACTACACGGCGCGGACATCGTCGGTATCGCTGGCCGACCGCCCGCCGATGGTGACGCTGCGCCCGCGCGGGTGATCGGCCGGGCTGTCGGACGGCTGAGGCAGTATCGAGGGCGTGACCCTGGTTCTGCTGTATCTGGTCGTGCTGGTTCTCATCGCCGTCGTGCTGTTCGCCGTCGGCAGCGTGCTGTTCGGCCGCGGTGAGCCGCTGCCCCCGCTGCAGCGCGACACCACCGCCACCGTGCTGCCGGCATCGGGCGTCACGGGGGCCGACGTCGACGCGGTGAAGTTCGCGCAGACCCTGCGCGGCTACAAGACCGGCGAGGTGGACTGGGTGCTCGACCGGCTGGGCCAGGAACTCGACCTGCTGCGCGGCCAACTGGCCACGCTGCGCGCCACGTACGGCATCGACGACGAGGGCGAGGTGGTGACCGGGAGCGGTGCGCACGCACTGCCCTCAGAGGACCGGGACGAGTCGTGAACGACAGTCGCGTCCGCTGCGCGTGGATCGACGAATCACGTTTGCCTCAGCCGATTTCGTCCTCTATCGCGATTACCACGACACCGAGTGGGGACGCCCGCTGCGTCACTCGGGCGCATTGTTCGAGCGAATCAGCCTGGAAGCGTTCCAGAGTGGGTTGTCATGGCTGATCATCCTCCGCAAGCGGGACAACTTCCGGCGCGCATTCGACGGCTTCGACGTCGAGCGCGTCGCCCGCTACACAGACCGCGACGTCGACCGGTTGATGGCCGACACCGGCATCGTGCGCAACCGCGCGAAGATCGACGCCACCATCGCCAACGCGCGCGCGGCGGCCGAACTCGACGTGGACCTGGCCGAACTGCTGTGGTCGTTCGCGCCCGAGGCGCGTCCGCGGCCCGTCGACATGGCACACGCTCCGGCCGTCACCCCGGAATCGACGGCGATGGCCAAGGAACTCAAGCGTCGCGGGTTCCGCTTCGTCGGACCGACGACCGCGTACGCGTTGATGCAGGCCACCGGGATGGTCGACGACCACACCGCGGACTGCTGGGTTCCGGTGCCCGGGCAGGCCCCCGATCGACGGCCATAGCCGGGTCTTTGCACACCGAACGGCCCGGATAGGGAACAATAGGGGAAGTTCAGTAGCAGTTCAGAGCCGGGAGCTGTCAAACGGGTGGGCAGTCCCGGCCTCGACCCGGGCCCGCGCGGGCCGGCTCATGTGGAGGGAGCACTCGATGGCGGCGATGAAGCCCCGGACCGGCGACGGTCCACTGGAAGCAACCAAGGAGGGGCGCGGCATCGTGATGCGGGTACCACTGGAAGGCGGCGGGAGACTGGTCGTCGAGCTCACCCCCGACGAGGCCTCGGCCCTCGGGGACGAACTGAAGAACGTGACGAGCTAGCGGGGACCCGCGTCGGCTACGAGGAGACCGTGCGGTAGATGTCCAGCGTCTGCTCGGCGATGTGTGCCCAGGAGAACTCTTCGATGCACCGCTGTCGGCCGGCCTCACCGTACTGCCGGGCCGTCTGCGGGTCGGCCACCACGTCGTTGACCGCTGCCGCCAAGGCACCCTCGAAGGACGTCGAGTCGCCCGGGTCGTAGTGCACCAGCCGTCCGGTCAGCCGGTCTGCCACCACCTCCGGAATGCCTCCGACGTCGGAGGCCACCACCGCCGTCGCGCAGGCCATCGCCTCGAGGTTGACGATCCCCAACGGCTCGTACACCGACGGGCACACGAAAACTGTTGCTGCTGAAAGTATCTCGCGTATCTTGGCGACCGGCAGCATCTCGCGGACCCAGAACACGCCGGTGCGGGCGTGCGCCAACTGCCGCACCGCCTCGGACACCTCGGCGGCGATCTCGGGGGTGTCCGGCGCGCCGGCGCACAACACCAGCTGGACGTCGGGCGTGAAGTGGTGCGCGGCGGCGATCAGATGCGCGACACCCTTCTGCCGGGTGATTCGGCCGACGAACGCCACGATGGGGCGCGCCAGGTCGACGCCCAGCTCGGCGAGCACCGACTCGCCCGCGTCCGCGGGCGGGGCGGGAAACCAGACGTCGGTGTCGATCCCGTTGCGCACCACGTGCACCCGGCTGGGGTCCAGCCCGGGGTAGGTGTGCAGCACGTCGCGGCGCATCCCGGAACTGACGGCGATCACCGCGTCGGCGGCCTCCACGGCCGTCTTCTCCACCCACAGCGACAATCGGTAGCCGCCGCCGAGCTGTTCGGCCTTCCACGGCCGCATCGGTTCGAGCGAGTGCGCGGTCAGCACGTGGGGGACGCCGTACAGCAGCGCGGCGAGGTGACCGGCCATGCCGGTGTACCAGGTGTGCGAATGGACGACCGTAGCCTGCGAGCACCCGTTGACCATGTTGAGGTCCGCCGACAGGGTCGACAGCGCGGGGTTGGCGCCGACCAGCGCCGCGTCCGGCGGGTGCACGAACGCGTCGGGCCGCGGCGCACCCATACAGTGCACGTCGACTTCGCACAGGCGCCGCAGCTGCGCCACGAGCTCGGTGACGTGGACCCCCGCGCCGCCGTAGACCTCGGGTGGGTACTCCCGCGTCATCATCGCCACCCGCATAGTGACGACCGTATCGGAAACGCTCGGAACGTTTCACGCCGTCCGAGCGGGATACTCAAAGCGCCGAAATCCTTGTCAGTCAGCGACGAATGGCTAGCCGCGAGCAGGGTCGGCCGATAGGTTTGGAGTATGAGGGAATTGCCACACGTGCTGGGCATCGTCCTGGCCGGCGGGGAGGGCAAGCGCCTTTATCCGTTGACGGCGGACCGAGCCAAGCCCGCGGTTCCCTTCGGCGGCGCCTACCGGTTGATCGACTTCGTACTGTCCAATCTGGTCAACGCGCGCTACTTGCGGATCTGCGTGCTGACGCAATACAAGTCGCATTCGCTGGACCGCCACATCTCGCAGAACTGGCGGCTTTCCGGGCTTGCCGGCGAGTACATCACGCCGGTGCCCGCCCAGCAGCGGCTGGGCCCGCGCTGGTACACCGGGTCCGCCGACGCGATCTACCAGTCGCTGAACCTCATTTACGACGAGGACCCCGACTACATCGTCGTGTTCGGCGCCGACCACGTCTATCGCATGGACCCCGAGCAGATGGTCCAGTTCCACATCGAAAGCGGCGCCGGAGCGACGGTCGCGGGCATCCGGGTGCCGCGCGCCGAGGCCACCGCGTTCGGCTGCATCGACTCCGACGAGTCCGGCCGCATCCGCAGCTTCATCGAGAAACCCGCGGACCCGCCCGGCACGCCCGACGATCCCGAGCAGACGTTCGCGTCGATGGGAAACTACATCTTCACGACCAAGGTGCTCATCGACGCGATCCGCGCCGACGCCGACGACGACCACTCCGACCACGACATGGGCGGTGACATCATCCCGCGCCTGGTGGCCGACGGCATGGCCGCGGTGTACGACTTCAACAACAACGAGGTGCCCGGCGCCACCGAACGCGATCACGGCTACTGGCGCGACGTGGGCACGCTCGACGCGTTCTACGACGCGCACATGGACCTGGTGTCGGTGCATCCGGTGTTCAACCTCTACAACAAGCGCTGGCCGATCCGCGGCGAGGCGGAGATGCTCGCTCCGGCCAAGTTCGTCAACGGCGGTTCGGCGCAGGAGTCGGTGGTGGGCGCGGGCAGCATCGTGTCGGCGGCGTCGGTGCGCAATTCGGTGCTGTCGTCGAACGTGGTGGTCGACGACGGCGCGATCGTGGAGGGCAGCGTGATCATGCCCGGCGTGCGGATCGGCCGCGGCGCGGTGGTGCGCCACGCGATCCTGGACAAGAACGTCGTCGTCGGCCCCGGAGAGATGGTCGGCGTCGACCTCGAGAAAGACCGGGAACGATTCGCGATCAGCGCCGGTGGCGTCGTCGCGGTCGGCAAAGGCGTCTGGATCTAGCCGGGCGACGATCAAGCGGCGAGGTACGAGCCGTGTTGAGGAGTCCGGCCATTGGACTCAGCCGGGCGACGATCAAGCGGCGAGGTACGAGCCGTGTTGAGGAGTCCGGCCATTGGACTCAGCCGGGCGACGATCAAGCGGCCCTGCGTCGCCGTCGCCGCAACAGCCTGACCCCCGCCCACGCGAGCGCGACGAGCACGACCAACACCACGACCGGGAGCAGGATCGCGACGAACACCAGGCCCACGCTGACTCCGTCCTCGACGGTGCTCAGCACGGGTGCGGCCATACCCGCGGTGGCGGCGTTGGCGGCCGGGCGCACCGCCGACTTCGTCAGCGAGACCACCAACGCGACGACCACGCCGATGACGACCGGTATCCACTGCCCGGACTGAGCGAACGCACCGGGATCGGTGACCGCCGTCGTCTGCGCCGCGGTGCCCGACCCGAACACGATGCCGCCCGCGGTGGGCCGGACGAAGGTCTGTATCGCGTCGTTGACGGTGTCGAGAGCGGGCACCTTGTCGGCGACGACCTCGACGACCAGCAGCACACCGACGATCGCCATCACCCAGCCGTTCTCCAGCCACGCCCATGTCGACGGCAAGGTGACCAGGTCGGTGAACCGCGACAGGAGACCGAGCGCCAGCAGGGGGATGTAGGCATTGAGCCCCGCCGCGGTCGCCAGGCCGAGGCCGGTCAGTAGTTCCACGGCTCAAGTATGCGGTCCGCGAGGGCCAAGATCGACGAGCGACGTGTCAACGCTGCGGGGCTCTGCCCGAGTTCGGTTGTCGCCATGACGGATTCGTCGAATGCGGCGTACCCGGGCCGCGTTGGTGGCTTGGCGAGTCTCGCGTCGTCACCACACGTGCGGGATGAGCCGGTAGCGCACCGTTTGCGTGTACTCGACGTAGCCGCTCAATGCCTGCCGCAGCAGGGCTTCCTCGTCGACGATGCGCAGGACGAGTACCGGCAGGGCCAGGAGGATCATCAGCAGACCCCAGAAGGAGTCCAGCGCAAGCGGAGTGCCCACCATCATGATCGCCGTGCCGAAGTACATGGGGTGCCGGACGACGCCGTACAAGCCGGTGGTGACCAGCTGCTGGTCGGGTTCCACCGTGATCGTCGCTGCGGCGTAACTGTTCTGCACGACGACGAACTGCGCGAGCCCGAGCCCGACGACGACCATGACATCACCCAGGATCACCACTGCGGTGGGCACATTCGACCAGCCGAAGCGGTGGTCGAGCGCGCTGACGATCAGCACGCCGACGACCACCGCGATCGTGGCGCTCATGATCAGCTTCTGCAGTGGCCTGTTCTCGGCGCCGGGTCCGGCCTTCAGGCGCCGGGCCAACGCGGCCGGATCCCTGACGGCCAGGTAGACGCTCGGCACCATGGTCGCGACGACGAACACGACGATGAACGCCCAGGCCTGCCAGTAATCCAGCGTGCCCGCCGGTACGAACAACAGCACGCCGAAGAACGCAAGCCCGACGACGGCCGACAGCAGCGCTTGCGCGACGATCTTCACGGTTCACCACACATAGGGCACCAGTCGGTATCGCACGGTGCGGGTGTACTCCGGATAGCCGCGCACTTCCTGACGGAGCAGGCTCTCCTCGTCGAGAATTCGCACGGCGAACACGGCCAACCCCGGCACCAGAATTGCCAGGCCCCAATAGGAGTCGAGTGCGGGCGGGGTGCCCACCATCATGATGAGCACGCCGAGGTACATGGGATGGCGCACGATTCCGTACAGGCCGGTGGACACCACCGTCTGATCGGACTCCACCGTGACATTGGCGGCGGCATAGCTGTTCACCAGGATGACCGACATCGCGATGCCCAGCCCGGCGGTGACCAGGACCTGACCCAGTACGACGACCGCCGTCGGCACCGTCGACCAGCCGAACCGGTGGTCGAGCGCGCCGATGACCGCCACGGCCGCGAACAGCGCGACATAGCCGACGCTGGCGAACCTCTCGACACCGTGAGAGCGACGACTCCCTTCATGACTCTCCCCTATGCGACGTCGCGGCTGCGGTAGAGGGCGCCCGCCAGGGCCGCCAGCGCCGCGGCCACGACGACCATGACCAGCAATGCGATCACGGGATAGTCGGTCGGCGCGGTGGTCTGACCCACCGGCGACAGGTCGATCAGCCACTGCGGCAGCCGCAACAGGGCGCCGAGGTACAACGCGGCGACCACGAAAGCCACGGCGAGCCAACCGATCCAGGGCCGCCGCAGGGCGACGGCGACCGCGGCGAGGGCGGCCATCACCGCCAGCGCGGGCACGTAGGCCAGTCCGGCGACGGTCAGCCGTCCGACGGTTTCCGGTTCACCCAGTGTGATTCCCGCGCCAAGGCCGTTGCCCAGCCCGGCGCACAGCATCAAGACCACCGAACCCAGCAGCGCAGACGCGATCGCCGTCGACAGCCAGTGCCACCGCGACACCGCACCGGCCAGTACCGCCTCGCCGAGACCCTTGTCCTCGTCGGCGTGAACCCGAAGCACCGCGGCGACGACGTAGGCGGACGCCGCGGCGGCCAGGAACTGCGTCATGGTGGTGTACACACTGTCGGTGCCCTGCGCCGCGAGGACCCGCCGGATCATCTCGTTGTCCTGCGCCGCGTCGAGCAGCGACTTGGTCATCGAGCCGAAAGCCAAACCGCCCAGGAACAATCCGACTGCCCACCCGATCGTCTGGCCGCGCTGCAGCGTCAGATGCAGCCCGAGCACGCCTCTGATCGGGCGCGCATTCGGCCGCTCGCCGGTCGACGAGATCGTGGCATCGTCGTATTGCCGCCTGCTCTCCAGCACGGCGGCCAGCGCCACCAGCGCCACGGTCAGCGCGATCAACAGGGTGAACGGCCACCAGCGCAGGTCGACGAACGCGCGCATCTGCTGCGCCCACGCGATCGGCGAGAACCAGCTCAGCGCACTGCCGGAGTTGTCGATCACGTCGCCGATGCCGCGGACCAGTGCGGCCACGGCCAGCGCGGCCATCGCGGCACCGGTTGCTGTGCGCGCCTGGCGCCACAGCTGTGCGGTGACGGCGGCGACCGCGCCGAAGACCATGGCGACGCCGGTGACGCCCAGGCACATCGCCGCGGTGTCGACGACGCCAAAGCCGGTGGAGGCCATCGCCGGCGTCATCGTCACCGTCAGCACCACGTTCACCGCGGCGACCAGGATCAGCGCCGCGGTCGTGCGCGCGTATCGCCCGACGACCGACGACAGCACCAGTTCGGCTGTGCCGCTTTCCTCTTCGGCCCGCGTGTGCCGAACGACGGTGAGGATGGCCAGGATCGAGGTGGCGACGATGAGCGTCAACATCATCTCGTTGGCCATCATCGCGCCGAGATCGGTCTCATTGCCCCCGAACATCGGACCGCCCATGATCATGCCCGCCGGCGTCTTGAGCAGGTTGACCCGCGCGAGGCGTTGCGCCTCCTCGGGGTACGCCAGCCTGATCGCGTTCGGCGCGTAGAACATCATCGCGGTCAGGACGACGATCCAGACGCTGAGCCGGACACGGTCGCGGCGCACCGCGAGCCGCAGCAGACCGGCCGTCCCGGTCCACGGTGAGCCCGCGGGCGGCGCCTCGTGCCGACCGGTGCGGGGTGCGGTCGCGGTGGTCATCGCCGTCCGCCCTGGTACTCGCGTAGGAACATGTCCTCCAGCGACGCCGGCGTGACGGTCAGTTCCTGGATGCCCAACTCGGTGAGACGCCCCATGGCGGCGTCGAGGTCGTTGCGCTCCACGGTGAACCGGGACTGGCCGTCACCGCCGTCGAAGTCGTGGACCTGGTGCAACCGCTGCAGCACTGAGGCGTCGTCACGGGTGCGCACGGTGACGGTCGTGCGCATCAGGTGCCGCAACTCGCGCAGCGACCCGGACCGAACGGTACGCCCGGCACGGATGATCGTGACGCTGTCGCAGATCTTCTCGACCTCGGCGAGAATGTGACTGGACAGCAGCACCGCGGCGCCGCGCTCGGCGACCTCCTCGACGCAGCGCTGAAAGGCCTTCTCCATCAACGGGTCCAGGCCGGAGGTGGGTTCGTCGAGAATGTACAGCTCGGCGTTGGTGGAGAACGCCGCGATGATGGCGACCTTCTGCCGGTTGCCCTTGGAGTACGTGCGGGCCTTCTTGTGCGGGTCGAGTTCGAATCGGTCGATCAACTCGTCGCGGCGAGCCGTGTCGACGCGGTTACCGCGCAGGCGGGCCAGGAAGTCGATGGCCTGGCGCCCGGTCAGGTTGGGCCACAACGTCACATCGCCGGGCACGTACGCGATCCGGCGGTGCAACGCGACCGCGTCGTGCCACGGGTCGCCGCCAAGCAGCCGCACGGTGCCGCCGTCGGCGCGCAACAGGCCGAGCAGTACGCGAATGGTGGTGGACTTGCCCGCGCCGTTGGGCCCGAGGAAACCGGTGATCTCGCCGGGGGCCACCACGAGGTCCAGCCCGTCGAGCGCCTTGGTCCGCCCGAAAGCCTTGTGCAGACCACGGATCTCGACCGCCGGCTGCCCTCGACCGGTGTCAGCCCGCTGCAGGGACTTCGCCGCTTGAGCCGTCATCGCCATCTCCTTCTGGGGGTGTGCTGAACGGAATGCCTTGCTGGCGCTGCTCGACGAATGCGTCGTACATCGTCGAATCGGTCATCAGCCCCTGGGTGTAGAGCTCGAGAGCGGGCAGGACCATGTCCTCGCCGTAGTCGCGCAGCACCGCGCGCAGATCGCCCGGGTTGTCGTGCATCTGGAGGTACAGCAGGAAGCCACCGCCGCCGATCATGCCGAGGAACCGTGCTCTGGCCCGCGGGTCACGGCTGGGCTTGATCATTCCGGACCGGACCCCGTCCTCTATGTACTGCTCGACGTTGTCGATCATCCGGCGGAAGAACTCCTTCGCGAGATCGCCACCGGACTGCATGCTGCGCACGAGGTAAGCCATCAGCGGTGCGTACGACTCGATCTCGGCCATCTGCGCGAGCCAGGTGGCCGGATCGCTGCTCTGCAGCGACTCGGACTTCGACTCGCGGATCTGCTCGGCCACGAAGTCGTCGCACGCCTTGCGCAGACCTTCCTTGGAGCCGAAATGGTGGATGACCAACGCGGCCGACACACCGGCGGTCTCGGCGATGCTGCGCAGGCCGATGGTGAATCCGTGCTGGCCCCACTGCTCGATCGCCGCATCCCGGATGCGCGCGACGGCCGTGCGGTCGTTCGCCGCTGAACGCATGTTCAGTACATTAAACGTGCGTTCAGTACGCGGTCAATAGTTTTTAGGCGCGAGCAGACAGAAAACTGCACGAAATGTGCCAGGAAGTGCAGTTTTGCGTCTGCTCGCGGGGAAGGGGAGCTAGTCGCGGGCGGCCGCGAGCAGGCCGTCGCCCAGCGGCACCAGCACGGGGGTGAGTCGCTCGTCCTCGGCGATCAGGCGCGCGGCGTCGCGCACCGCGGCGACCTCGGCGTCGTTGGCCCCGGCGTCACCGGCCCGACCGCCCAGCGCCGCGCGATGGACGACGATCGCGCCGCCGGGTCGCAGCAACCGGACGCCCTCGACGACGAACTGCGGTTGGTCGATCGGGTCGGCGTCGATGAACACCAGGTCATAGGACTCGTCGGCGAGCCGGGTGAGCACCTCTTGGGCACGTCCGCTGATCAGCCGCGTGCGCCCCGGCCCGATGCCGGCTTCGCCGAACGCCTGCTTGGCGATGCGCTGGTGCTCGGGTTCGACATCGATTGTGGTCAGCACACCGTCCTCGCGCATGCCTGAGAGCAGCCACAGCCCACTCACACCCGCTCCCGTGCCCACCTCGACGACGGCCTTCGCGCCGGTCAGCTTGGCGAATACGCACAACAGGGCGCCCACCGCGGGCGTGACCGCACCCGCCCCGATGTCGACGGCGCGCTCGCGGGCGGCGGCGACGATGGCGTCCTCGGAGATCGACTGCTCGGCATGCGAGACGATCGACTCGGCCCGGGTTTTCGAGCCGAGGTCGTCGCCGGAGCCACTCCCGGGCCCGATGACGTCGTCCATGCCGGCCATGTCCGCAGCGTAGAGCCAACGGCTGGCGGCCGGTAGCCCGACACGCCCGTCGCCGAGAACGGGAAATCACCGATAAGACCTGGATTTACGCAGGTCGAAAATGGGTAGAAACACTTTCTCAGGAAATGTTCAGTTCGCTCATATGCCAGGCACGGAACGGTCGGCGACGGTATGTCCCATGGAAGACGGCGCACGCTGGCACACCGGGAATACCGACGTGGAATTCCACGTTGCGGCAATCAGCGAGCCGCCGTCGCATGAGCGCGGCTGTGACCAGGAGGATCCGACGACTAGTTCAACCGCCCCCACGGCGCCCGTGTTCATGGCCCACCTCGAGCAGTACACGGACGGCACGTGGGTCGAGCCTTCAGACGAACTGACCGGCACCGCGGTGTTCGACGCCACCGGTGACAAGGCCACCATGCCGTCGTGGGACGAGCTGGTGCGCCAGCACGCCGACCGCGTCTACCGGCTGGCCTACCGCCTGTCGGGCAACCAGCACGACGCCGAGGACCTCACGCAGGAGACCTTCATCCGGGTGTTCCGCTCGCTGCAGAACTACCAGCCCGGAACGTTCGAAGGCTGGCTGCACCGCATCACCACGAACCTGTTCCTCGACATGGTCCGCCGGCGGGGCCGCATCCGGATGGAGGCGCTGCCCGAGGACTACGACCGCGTGCCCGCCGAGGACCCGAACCCCGAACAGATCTACCACGACTCGCGGCTGGGCGCCGATCTGCAGGCAGCGCTTGACTCGCTGCCGCCGGAGTTCCGCGCCGCGGTGGTGCTGTGCGACGTCGAGGGCCTGTCCTACGAGGAGATCGGCGCCACGCTCGGCGTCAAGCTCGGCACCGTGCGCAGCCGTATCCACCGCGGTCGGCAGGCGCTGCGCGACTACCTGGCCAGCCACGGTGACACCGCAACGGCCGCGCGCTTCGGCGACGTCGCCAAATCGGCCTGACAGTCGCTGCTGTGTCGGCGCGGCGTGCCGCGCTACATTCGAAAGAGCACGTCGAGACGACGCGAAAGGAGTGGGGCGATGGTCGACCCGGGACATGTGTTCCGCCGGGCGTTCTCGTGGTTACCCTCTCAGCTCGCCTCGCAGAGCGACTCGCCGGTCGGACCGCGCCAGTTCGCGTCCACCGAGCACCTGTCCACCGAGGCCATTGCCGCGTTCGCCGACGGTGAGCTGCGGATGACCGCTCACCTGCGCGCGGCCCATCACATGTCCCTGTGTCCGCAGTGCGCCGCGGAGGTCGAAGCCCAGCGCCAGGCCCGCGCGGCGTTGCGGGACTCCCAGCCGATCGTCGTGCCCAGCTCGTTGCTGGGCATGTTGTCCGAGATCCCGCACCACGCACCGCCGGAACAGCCCGTCGAGGCGCAGCCGTCGCAGTTTGCTGGCGACGTGCAGCGGCCACGGCGTAAGCGCCGGTAGGCTGAACGCCAAGACCAGCAGCGACCTGCGCCTGCGATAGCGGGCGCTCTCACAGAGGGTGATGAACGGGTGACCAATCTGGATCAGACCGGGCGGGAGCGCCTGGAACCCCGCCCCGTCTCGCGTCCGCCCGTCGATCCGGCGGCGCAGCGCGCGTTCGGCAGGCCCGACGGCGTCGACGGTTCGTTCGTGGGACTGGACAAGTACCGCGACCAGGGCGAGTACACGCCGACCAACCAGCCGCCGGACCCGGTGCTGGCCGAGGCGTTCGGCAGGCCCCATCCCGGCGGCGACTCGCTGCAGCGCCATCCCGCCGACGCGGGTGCGCTCGAGGCCGAACGCGACACCGTCGACGCCGACGCGGCCGACGATCCGTGGCGCAACCCCGGTGCGCCGGTGGCGCTGGGCACCCCGGCCGTCCAGGAGTCGCCGCGCGCCCCGGCGAACGTCAGCATGGGCAAGCTCGGCGTGCGCGACGTGTTGTTCGGCGGGCGCGTGTCGTTCGTCGCGCTGGCCGTGCTCGGCATCGTCGCGTTGGTGATCGGCATCGCCGGCGGCTGGGTGGGCCGCAAGACCGCCGAGGTGGTCGAGGCGTTCACCACGTCGAAGGTCACGCTGAACACGTCCGACACCGGCCCGCCGCCCGAGGGCCGGTTCGCCAAAGTGGCTGCCGCTGTTGCCGATTCGGTCGTCACCGTCGAGGCGACCAGCGATCAGGAGGGCTCGCAGGGCTCCGGTGTCGTCGTCGACGGCCGCGGCTACATCGTGACGAACAACCACGTGATCTCCGAGGCCGCGATCAACCCGAGCCAGTACAAGCTGCACGTCGTCTTCAACGACGGCAAGGAAGTGCCCGCCAACCTCGTCGGTCGTGACCCCAAGACCGACCTGGCGGTGCTGAAGGTCGACAACGTCGACAACCTGTCCGTCGCCCAGTTGGGTGACTCGGACAAGCTGCGGGTCGGTGACGAGGTGATCGCGGCGGGCGCACCGCTGGGGCTGCGCAGCACGGTCACGACGGGCATCATCAGCGCCATGCACCGGCCGGTTCCGCTGTCGGGCGACGGTTCGGACACCGACACCGTCATCGACGGCCTGCAGACCGATGCGCCGATCAACCACGGCAACTCCGGCGGTCCGCTGATCGACATGAACGGCAACGTCATCGGCATCAACACCGCGGGCAAGTCGCTGTCGGACAGCGCCAGCGGCCTGGGCTTCGCGATTCCGGTCAACGAGGTCAAATCGGTGGTCAACGCGCTGATCAAGGACGGCAAGATCGCGCATCCGACGCTGGGTCTGACGGCGCGGTCGGTGAGCAACGACATCGCCTCGGGCGCGCAGGTGGCCAACGTGAAGGCGGGCAGCCCCGCGGAGAGGGCCGGCGTCCTCGAGAACGACGTCGTCGTCAAGGTGGGCGATCGGACCGTGGCCGACGCCGACGAGTTCGTCGTCGCCGTGCGCCAGCTCAAGGTGGGGGAGCCCGCGCCCATCGAGGTGATGCGCGACGGCCGTCCCGTCACGCTGACCATCACTCCCAACCCCGACGACACCGTCTAGTCGATGTTCGCCAACGTGGGCTGGGGCGAGATGCTCGTCCTGGTGATCGCCGGCCTGGTGATCCTCGGCCCAGAAAGGTTACCCGGGGCGATCAGGTGGACGTCGGGTGCGTTGCGCCAGGCGCGCGACTACATCAGCGGAGCGACCAGCCAGCTGCGCGACGACCTCGGCCCGGAGTTCGACGACCTGCGTGAGCCGCTGAACGAGCTGAACAAGCTGCGCGGGATGACGCCGCGTGCCGCGCTGACCAAGCACCTGCTCGACGGCGACGACTCTGTGTTCACTGGGAGGTTCGACCGGGAGGTGGTCGACCAGCCTGGCGGTGACAAGCCGGTCAGCTCGCCGGCGCCCACCGCGCAGGTGCCGCCGGCCGCGCCAACCGCGCCGACCACATCCGCGGCGACGCCGTTCGACACCGACGCCACCTGACCACGGGTCAGATGAAGTACTTCTCGCCGCCGGTCGGGAAGCCGCCGCCGTTCGTGGCGATGTGGATGTGGTCGAAGTGGTTGGCGGTCTCGTTGCCGTAGTCCGCGGTCCAACTCGGCGCGCCGACGCCGGGGTAGAAACCCTGCCGCCAGATCACGTGGATGACGCCCCAGCGCTTCGCGTTCGCCAGCGCGTACCCGGCGATCTGGTTGCCGAGCTTGATGCCTTCCTCGCTGCCGTGGTCGGGGATCATCACGTCGATCGCCAGGCCGTTGGGGTGCCACGGCAGGGGGTCCTGCCGGTAGCCGCCGATGACCTTGACCTCGGGGAACATCACGCTGATCGCGCGCGCGGCGCGGATGGTGTTGATCTGGAGCCCGGACTCGGGGGCCACGCCGGCAGGCAACTCGAAGGACATCGCCGGGCTGGCGACCGGTGCGCTGGCCGCCAGCAACTCGGCGGCCGGAGGAGGAGCACCAGGGGGCGGCGGGCCGGACGCCAGAGCTTGCTGGACGGGCGGGTTCGCCGCGGGCACCTCGGCGGGCGGATCGGCGGTCTGGGCGTAGAACAGCGCAGCGGAGATCACGATCGAGCCCGCCAGGGCCAACACCTTTCCCCGGCCGTTGCTTGACGGATTGCTGCCCACTTTGAGCACTTTATCGTTGCGCTCGAGCAGCCGTGGCCATCTTCGGCTGTCCAGATTGCGACGGTTACCGGCCCGCAGGGTCGAGACCCAGCGACATGCCCGCCAGGCCGCGCTTGCGGCTGGACAGCGCGTCGGCGACGCTGCGCAATTCTTTGCCCGCCGCCGAGTCCGGTGCCGACAACACCAGCGGCACGCCCGAGTCACCGGCCACCACCAGGGCCGGGTCCAGGGGCACCTGGCCGAGCAGTGGCACGTCGGCGCCGACCGCGCGCGACAGGCGTTCGGCGACCTGCTTGCCGCCGCCCTCGCCGAAGATCTGCATGGTGGTGCCGTCGGGCAGCAACAGGCCCGACATGTTCTCCACCACACCGACGATCCGCTGGCGGGTCTGCAGGGCGATCGCGCCGGCGCGCTCGGCCACTTCGGCGGCCGCCAGCTGCGGGGTGGTGACGACCAGGATCTCGGCGCCCGGGATCAACTGGGCCACCGAGATCGCGACGTCGCCGGTGCCGGGCGGCAGGTCGAGCAGCAGCACGTCGAGGTCGCCCCAGTAGACGTCGGCCAGGAACTGCTGCAGCGCGCGGTGCAGCATCGGTCCGCGCCACACCACCGGCGTGTTGCCCTGGGTGAACATCGCGATGGAGATGACCCTGACGTCGTGGGCGACGGGCGGGACGATCATCGAGTCGACCTGGACGGGACGGTCGGCGGTGCCCATCATCCGCGGCACGGAGTGGCCGTAGATGTCGGCGTCCAGCAGGCCGACCGACAATCCGCGCGCGGCCATGGCGGCCGCGAGATTGACTGTGACACTTGACTTTCCGACACCGCCCTTGCCGGATGCGACGGCGTAGACGCGGGTCAGCGAGCCGGGCTGGGCGAACGGGATGACCGGCTCGCGGGAGTCGCCGCGCAGTTGCTTGCGCAGTTCTGCGCGCTGCTCGTCGCTCATAACGTCGAGGCTGACACGCACCGCGCCGGTGCCGGGCACGTCGGCGACCACGTGACTGACGCGGTCGGTGATCTCGGTCTTCTTCGGGCACGCGTCGGTGGTCAGGTAGATCTCGACGTGGACTGAGCCATCAGCCTCGATGGTGACGTTCTTGACCATGCCGAGCTCGGTGATCGGCCGGCGCAGTTCGGGGTCGATCACCTTGGCCAGCGCGGCGCGAACCGCGGCTTGACGCTCAGAGGCAGATTCAGACATCAGTGTCGAGTCTAGGCCGACTCGACGGGCGTTCTTAAGCGACCGGTCCCGGCGGCGGGCCCGGTGCCGGTGGCACCACCGGAGGGACGGCCTCGGGTGCTGCAGGAGCGGGCCCTGGGGCGGGTCCCGGCGGCGGGCCCGGCAGGGTCTGCCCGGGTGCGGGCGGCACCGCCGCGGGCGGAACCATCGGCTGGGCCACCGGCGGGGCACCGAGCGCGGGTTGCAGCGGTGGTGCCGGGTTGTCCTGGATGCAGAACACCGCGCACTCGGGCCGCGGCGGCTGCTGCACCCACGGCGGGGTCCACGGCGGCGGCTGCGCGGGCGCCTGAGGCGTCGCGGGCGCCTGCGGCACCGGCCCGGGCAGGGGGCCGAGCTGCTGGCCGGGCACGAAGCCGGGCACGCCCATCTGGCTGGCCACGGAATCGCGCTCGAGCAGCGGCATCAGCGCCATCGGGTCGTTGGCGGGCAGGCCGAGCACGTTGAGCGGCAGGCCCGGTCCCAGCCCTTGGTACTGGGCGAGCTCGGTGAGGTGCACGTTCAGGTCGTCGGTCGGGCCGAGCGTGGGAACGGCGCCGGTGATCGGCGGCAGGTCCATCGGCACCACGCCGGTCGCGTAGGCCCCGGCCCAGCCGAGCACGTTACGGGCGTAAGCGACCGAGTTGTTGTAGCGCAGGATCGACGACATCACGTGGGACGGGTCGCGCAGGTTGAGGTTGCCGCTGCACAGGTAGCGGGCCGCGGCCAGGCTCGAGTCGTAGAGATTCTGCACGTCGGCCTTGCCGTCGCCGTCGCCGTCGGACGCGTAGCGCGACCAGGTGCCGGGCAGGAACTGCATGGGCCCCATCGCACGGGCATAGGTGATGCGGTCGGCGGTGCGGTTCTGCACGATGATCTCGTTGCCCGGCAGTGTGCCGTCCAGCGCGGGCCCGAAGATCGGACGGACAGCGGTGCCGCGCGAGTCGGTGGCGCCGCCGTTGGCGTGCATCGACTCGATTCGGCCGATACCGGCCAGCAGGTTCCAGCTCAGGCCGCAGCCGGGGTAGGCAGCGGCCATCATCCGTTCGGCGTTGCGGTATGCCGCCAACGCCATCGCCGGAATGCCAAGCGCCCCAGGCGCGTTCACGACTGCGGCGGGTGGCGGCGAGAACGCCGTGCTCGCGGCGATCTGGAATGCGGACGGTGTCTTGGTGACTGCCACCACCGACGCTCCGGAGCGTGCGCCCGGCGACGGTTCGACGGCCGCGAGGGGCGTCACCGCGGCGTCGCTGAACCTCGTCGTCGGCGCGGACGCACCGACGCTGCCTGCCAGGATGATCGGGGTGATGACGGCGACGCCGAGGCCGGCGCGCATGCGATGGCTGGAGAACAGGGACTGCGTGCCCGATCCACAGACCAGCGCCTGTACGCGCGAAGTCGGTATCCGCATCACGCGTCCGGCTTGACGGCGCACGGCCGCGAGGGCGGCTCCTCCCCTAATCTGCACTCAACCGTCCTTGGTCTGCATCGCTTGTGAACCAAGTCACCATACCTACTCGATAACGACCGTGTTACAGCATTGGGGTCAGCCGACACGCCGTTATTTTCTCGACCGTCGTTCGTCGGCCTCCGATCGGCCGGCGCCGTCCTCTGTCGCGGTCGGCGGTGCTTGCCGCAGCTCGGCGATCATGTCTCGCAACTCCTCGAGTTCGCGGCGCAGGTAGTCGCGGGTGGCGACCTCGCCGACCGCCAGCCGCAGCGCCGCCAGTTCGCGGGCCAGGTATTCGGTGTCGGCCTTGGTCTGCGCCGCCCGGCGGCGGTCCTCGTCCAGGGCCACTCGGTCGCGGTTCTCCTGCCGGTTCTGCGCCAGCAGGATGAGCGGCGCTGCGTAGGCGGCCTGGGTAGAGAACGCCAGGTTGAGCAGGATGAATGGATAGGGATCCCAACGCAGCCCGACGGCGAACAGGTTCAACGCCACCCAGATGATGACGAGGATGGTCTGCCACGCCAGGTAGCGGCCGGTGCCCAGGAGCCGCGCAATGGACTCGCTAAAGTTTCCGACTGCTTCGGAGTCCACGTTGAGGGACAGCCTCCGCCGGCTGGTCAGCGGGGTGTCGAGCCTGCTGCGGGCCGACGGGTCGGTCATGTCGCCCCCTCGGCGCCGGTCAGCTCGGGCTCCTCGGTGTCGCGCCACCCCTCGGGCAGCAGGTGGTCGAGCACGTCGTCGACCGACACCGCGCCCAGCAAATGGTTCTCATCGTCGACGACCGGCCCGCACACCAGGTTGTAGGCGGCGAAGTAGCGCGTGACGGCGGCCAGTGACTCCTCGGGCGCCAGGTTCGGCAGGTCGGTGTCGATGATCCCGCTGACCAGGTCGGCGGGCGGTTCGCGCAGCAGCCGCTGCAAATGCACGCATCCGAGGTAGTGGCCGGTCGGGGTGGCGGTCGGCGGCCGCGCCACGAACACCAGGGACGCCAGCGCGGGGGTGAGATCGGGCTCGCGCACGCGGGCCAGCGCCTCGGCGACGGTCGTGTCGGGGGCCAGCACCACCGGCTCGGACGTCATCAGGCCGCCCGCGGTGTCGGGGGAGTGGGACAGCAGCCGTCGCACGTCCTTGGAGTCCTCGGGGTCCATCCGCCGCAAGAACTGCTCGGCGTCCGACGGCGTCATCGAGCCCAGCAGGTCGGCGGCGTCGTCGGGGTCCATCTCCTCCAGAACGTCGGCGGCGCGCTCGGCGGGCAACCGCTTGAGCACGTCGGTCTGGTCGTCCTCGGGCAATTCCTGCAGCACGTCGGCGAGCCGTTCGTCGTCGAACGCGTTGACCACCTCGTAGCGGCGCTTGGCGGGCAGCTCGCGGATCGCCTCGGCGACCTCGACGGCTCGCTGCCCCTCGAACTGCTCCAGCAGTTGGGCCACGCCCTGGTCCGGCATCGCCAGACCCGACGGCGTCAACCCCTGCACGTGCTGCCAGTCGACGGTGTGCACGTTGGTGCGCCGGCCGAGTCGCCGGTGTGGACGCACGGCCACCTTGGTGACCACCCAGTCGCGAGTGCGCGTCTGTTCGATGCCGAGGTCGACGACGATCACATCGACACCGGACAGCTGGGGCAGGTCGGGATCCTCGACACGAACCCTGGTTTCGATGACCTGGCCCAGCACCAGCACCTCACCGGGCCGCTGCGCGAAGCGGCGCAACGAGACACTGCCGGTGGCCAGCGTCACCGCTCCCGGCTCGATGGAAGTCACCCGTAGGATGGGAACGAAAATCCTTCGGCGGGTTAACATTTCGACGACAAGCCCCAGCACGCGCGGTTGCTGGCGCACAATACTGATGCTGATCACCACGTCACGGACACGGCCGACGGATTCCCCATCGGGGCCCAGCACCACCAATCCCGCGAGTCGGGCCGCATAGACCCTGTTCACCGCCGCCATGACTCAAAGGGTAGAGAGTGTAGGCGTGGAAAACCTGTATCGACCCCGCCGAACGGTGCTGTCCGTTCCCGGGAGCAGCGCGAAGATGATCGAGAAGGCGAAATCCCTGCCCGCCGACGAGGTGTTCCTCGATCTGGAAGACGCTGTCGCGCCGGACGCCAAGGCCGAGGCCCGCACCCGGGTGGCCACCGCGCTGGCCGGACCGGGCTGGACCGGTCAACTGCGTGGTGTGCGGGTCAACGACTGGACGACGCCGTGGACCTACGCCGACACCATCGAGGTGGTCGCGACGGCGGGCGCCCGACTGGACATCGTCGTGCTGCCCAAGGTGACCGACGATTCGCACATCCACGCGCTCGACCTGTTGCTCGGCCAAATCGAGGCCACCCACGGACTACCGGTGGGCCGCATCGGGATCGAGGCGCAGATCGAAAATGCGCAGGGGCTCACCAACATCGACGCGATCGCCGCCGCGCCGCGGGTGCAGGCACTGGTGCTCGGCCCCGCCGACATGGCGGCCAGCTTGAACATGCGCACTCTCGAGGTCGGTGAGCAACCGCAGGGTTATGACGTCGGCGACGCGCATCACCATGTGCTGATGAGGATCCTCATCGCGGCGCGCACCCATGGCGTGCTCGCCATCGACGGACCGTATCTCAAGATCCGGGACGTCGACGGGTTCCGCCGGGTCGCGGGCCGGTCCGCCGCACTGGGCTACGACGGCAAGTGGGTGCTGCATCCCGACCAGATCGCCGCGGGCAACGACATTTTCAGCCCGCGCCAGCAGGACTACGACCATGCCGAGTTGATCCTCGAGGCCTACGAGTGGCATACCTCTCGCGAAGGCGGCGCCAGGGGCGCGGTGATGCTCGGTGACGAGATGATCGACGAGGCCAGCCGGAAGATGGCGCTGGTGATCGCCGGAAAGGGCCGGGCCGCGGGCATGCAACGGCACGGCGAGGCCTTCAAGCCGCCACGGTGAGGGTTCAGGTCCACTGCCATCCGCTGGCGATCAGACCGATGTACAACAGCAGGTACACCAGCAGGCCGGCGATGAAGACGCCGCCGATGATGGTGCCCGCCAACGCGATTCCCCAGCCGTCCTGACCGGTGCGCCTGGTCTCGCGCATGGCGAGCACGCCGAGGATCACGCCGGGGATGGCGGTGAACCCGCAACAGGCCAGGCCGAGTAGCGATGACACCAGGGCCGCGATGGCCATTCCGTTGGTGCCGGGCGGCCGCATCGGCCGGTAGGGGTCGTAACCGGGTGGGGCGTAGTAGCCCATGGGAGGCGGCGGGTAGAGGGGCGGCGGCAGACCCGCATCGGCCGGGTAGTCCATCGGCGGCCGGGGCTCGCGATGGTCCTGGCGGTCGACGCCGTGCGGGTCGGTGCCGGTCACCGATCAGGTGCCCAGCATCGAGATGGTGACGATAATGCTGAAGAGGAAGGTAGCAGCGCCGACGGCGATGCCCGCGATGGCCAGCCCGCGGCCGCCTTCGCCGGAGTCCTTGATCTGGTTCAGCGCGACGATGCCCAGCACGATGCCGATGATCGAGCCGATGCCACACAGGAACGGGATGACGCCGACGAGGGAAGCGACCAGCGAGCCGATGGCCATCGAGTTCGTCTTGCCCGCAACGGGAGCGCCGTAGCCGCCCGGATAGGGAGCGCCGTAGCCGACGGGTGCCCCGTAGGGCGGTGGCGCGCCGTAGGGCGGCGGCGGATACGCCTGCCCGCCGAAGCCGGCGGGGTCGGGGTATGGGGGCGGGTAAGCACTTTGCGGCGGCGGCGGATAGCCACCCGGGGGCGGTGGGTAAGGGCCCGGCGGCGGAGGCGGCGGAAAGCTCGACGGCGGCGGCGGGTAACCGGCGGGCGGTGGATAGCCGGACGGGTCGTAGCCCGCGGGCGCCTCGTAGGGTGCCCCGTAGGCGGGCGGGGTGTACGGCTGCCCGGGCGGGGTGAACGGTTGGTCCGGTTGCTCGACGCGCTGCGCGGGCGACTCGAACGCCGGTGTCTGCTGGCCCTCGCCCTGCGGGGTCTGGTCGCCCGCCGCGCCGGGCTGATCGGTCCCGCTCGCCTGCGCGCCCCCCTGCTCGATCGGCGGGGCTTCGTAACCACCCGGAGTCGGCTCGGACGCACCGCCGGTGGCCTCGGATGATGCCGATTGTCCTGCGTCGTCGCCGGGATTTGTCATGCTGATCAACCTAGCGCACGTACCGGGCACGATCGTGGCCGTCGCGGCGTTGGTTCAAGTGAGAAACAGCAACATAACCGGGCGCGAACAGAGGAGATCGAGCAGCGATGACCAGTCCGTTTCAGCCTGGACAGAACCCCGGTTCCACGCCGGGCGGGCCCGGTGTGCGCCGCGGCCCCGCCGCGCTGCCGACGCCGCCCAAGGGGTGGCCGATCGGCTCCTATCCGACGTACGCCGAGGCCCAGCGCGTGGTCGACTACCTGTCCGACCAGGAGTTCCCGGTGCAGCAGGTGACGATCGTCGGCGTCGATCTGATGCAGGTGGAGCGGGTCACCGGCAGGCTGACGTGGCCCAAGGTGCTCGGCGGTGGTGTGCTGACCGGTGCGTGGCTGGGCTTGTTCATCGGCCTGATCCTCGGGTTCTTCAGCCCGAGCCCGTGGGGTGCGCTGGCCACCGGCCTGATCGCCGGTGTGTTCTTCGGCCTCATCACGTCGGCCATCCCGTATGCGATGGCGCGCGGCACAAGAGATTTCAGCTCGACCCTGCAGCTGGTCGCCGGTCGCTACGACGTGCTGTGTGACCCGCAGAACGCCGAACGCGGTCGGGATTTGCTGGCGCGCTTGACCATCTGACGCCCGCGTTTTTGCGCGAGCGTGCGCGTGTGTACCCGACACGCCGCTATCAGCGGGCAGTTTGCGCTCGCTCGCAATTGCGTAACGGTGCGCGACGCGCGCCGCTGAAGTGTTGCAAATCACGCGCGTGTGGCAATACGGTTTGCGCGCGGGAGGTTCCCGCACGGAGCCGCCCCGGCGGCGACATTCAGACGCGGACGGAGGCTGCGGTGCGCGTCCCGAGTCTTCTACTGACGTCGGGGCCCATGCGCGTGGGCCCACGGCGGCTGGGCGCTGCGGTGTTGGCGGCGCTGACGACGGCGTCAGCCGTCGTCGCGTGTAGTTCCGGCGGCGGCGGACTCGTCATCAACTACTACACGCCGGCCAACGAGGCGCAGACGTTCACCGCTGTCGCCAAGCGCTGCAACGAGCAACTCGGCGGACGCTTCACCATCCAGCAGGTCAGCTTGCCGAAGGGCGCCGACGACCAGCGTCTGCAGTTGGCGCGGCGACTCACCGGAAACGACAAGACGCTCGACGTGATGGCGCTCGACGTGGTGTGGACCGCCGAGTTCGCCGAGGCCGGTTGGGCGTTGCCGTTGTCCGACGACCCGGCGGGCCGGGCCGAGTCCGACGCGACGGCCAATACGCTGCCCGGGCCTCTGGAGACCGCGATGTGGCAGGACAAGCTCTACGCCGCACCGATCACCACCAACACCCAATTGCTCTGGTACCGAGCGGATTTGATGTCCGAACCGCCCGCGACATGGGACGCCATGGTCGCAGAGGCGACGCGGCTGCACGCCGCGGACAAGCCCAGCTGGATCGCCGTCCAGGGCAAGCAGTACGAGGGCCTGGTGGTGTGGTTCAACACCTTGCTGGAGAGCGCGGGCGGTCAGGTGCTCTCCGACGACGGCGAAACCGTCACGCTGACAGACACACCCGAGCACCGGGCCGCCACGGTCAAGGCGCTGCAGATCATCAAGTCGGTTGCCACGGCGCCGGGCGCGGACCCGTCCGTGACGCAGACCGACGAGACCACAGCGCGCCTGGCGCTCGAACAGGGCAACGCCGCGCTCGAGGTGAACTGGCCCTACGTGCTGCCCTCGCTGCTCGAGAACGCGGTCAAGGGCGGCGTGTCGTTCCTGCCGCTCAACGACGATCCCGCACTGGCGGGCAGCATCGGTGAGGCGGGCACATTCTCGCCGACCGACGAGCAGTTCGAGGCCGCCTTCGACGCCAGCAAGAAGGTGTTCGGCTTCGCTCCATACCCGGGTGTGCAGCCGGGGGAGGACGCCAAGGTGACCATCGGCGGGTTGAACCTCGCCGTCGCCAAGACGACGCAGCACAAGGCCGAGGCGTTCGAGGCCATCCGATGCCTGCGGAACGTCGAGAACCAGCGCTACACCTCGGTCGAGGGCGGCCTGCCCGCGGTGCGGACGTCGCTGTACAGCGACCCGGAGTTCCAGAAGAAGTACCCGCAGTTTGAGATCATCCGCCAGCAGCTCACCAATGCCGCGGTCCGCCCGGCCACGCCCGTCTATCAGGCGGTGTCGACGCGCATTTCCGCCGCGTTGGCGCCGATCACCGACATCGACCCGGAGCGCACCGCCGACGAATTGACCGAGCAGGTGCAGAAGGCCATTGAAGGTAAGGGGTTGATCCCATGACGGCCGTCGCCGAGCCGTCCGCGGCCAACAAAGCCAAGGCGGATGCGCGCGGCGGCAGTGACGACCGCCGGTCCGAGCGCCGGCTGGCGTTCCTCCTGATCGCCCCCGCCGTGCTGCTGATGCTGGCGGTGACCGCCTACCCGATCGGTTATGCGGTGTGGCTGAGCCTGCAGCGCAACAACATGGCCGCGCCGCAGGACACCGAGTTCATCGGGCTGGACAACTACATCACCATCCTGTCCGACCGGTACTGGTGGACGGCGTTCTTCGTCACGCTGGCCATCACGGTCGTCTCGGTGGCGATCGAGTTCGTGCTGGGCTTGGCGCTCGCGCTGGTGATGCACCGCACGATCTTCGGCAAGGGCGTGGTGCGCACCGCCATCCTCATCCCGTACGGCATCGTGACCGTCGCCGCGTCGTACTCCTGGTACTACGCTTGGACGCCGAGTACGGGTTACCTCGCCAATCTGCTGCCGGAGGGCAGTGCGCCGCTGACCGAACAGATTCCGTCGCTGGCCATCGTCGTGCTCGCCGAGGTGTGGAAGACCACCCCCTTCATGGCACTGCTGCTGTTGGCCGGGCTGGCCCTGGTGCCCCAGGATCTGCTCAACGCCGCGGAGGTCGACGGCGCGGGCCCGTGGAAGCGACTGGTGAAAGTCATTCTGCCGCTGATCAAGCCGGCCATCCTGGTCGCGCTGCTGTTCCGCACCCTCGACGCGTTCCGCATCTTCGACAACATCTATGTCCTCACCGGTGGAGCCAACAACACCGGGTCGGTGTCGATCCTGGGCTACGACAACCTGTTCAAGGCCTTCAACGTCGGGCTCGGGTCGGCGATCAGTGTGCTGATCTTCCTGTGCGTGGCGCTCATCGCGTTCATCTACATCAAGATCTTCGGGGCCGCGGCACCGGGCAGTGACGAGGGTCGGCTATGAATAGGGAGATGTGATGGCCGCCGAGCGGGTCAACGCCGGTCGCGCGACCGGCTGGACCATCGTCAACATCCTGGTCGTCGTCTACGCGCTGTTCCCGGTGCTGTGGATCCTGTCGCTGTCACTCAAGCCGACGTCGACAGTCAAGGACGGCAAGCTCATTCCGACCGCGATCACCTTCGACAACTACAAGGCGATCTTCCAGGGCAACGTGTTCACCTCGGCCCTGGTCAACTCCATCGGAATCGGGTTGATCACCACGGTCATCGCGGTGGTGATCGGCGGCATGGCCGCCTACGCGGTCGCGCGACTGGACTTCCCCGGCAAGCAACTGCTGATCGGCGTCGCCCTCTTGATCGCGATGTTCCCGCACATCTCGCTCGTCACACCGATTTTCGAGCTCGAGCGCGCCGTCGGGCTGTTCGACACCTGGCCCGGGTTGATCATTCCGTACATCACGTTCGCCCTGCCGCTGGCGATCTACACGCTGTCGGCCTTCTTCCGCGAGATCCCCTGGGATCTGGAGAAGGCGGCGAAGATGGACGGCGCGACCCCGGCGCAGGCATTCCGCAGGGTGATCGCGCCGCTGGCCGCGCCGGGCATCGTCACCGCGGCGATCCTGGTGTTCATCTTCGCGTGGAACGACCTGCTGCTCGCGCTGTCGCTGACGGCGACCCAGCGCGCGATCACTGCGCCGGTGGCGATCGCGAACTTCACCGGCAGTTCGCAATTCGAGGAGCCCACCGGGTCGATCGCGGCGGGTGCGATGGTCATCACCATCCCGATCATCATCTTTGTTCTCATCTTCCAACGACGGATCGTCGCCGGCCTGACCTCCGGCGCGGTGAAGGGGTAGTTCGCATGGCCGAGATTGTGTTGGACCGGGTGACCAAGAGTTACCCCAACGGCGCGACTGCCGTGCAGGAGCTGTCGATGACGATCGCCGACGGCGAGTTCATCATCCTGGTCGGACCATCCGGATGCGGAAAGTCCACCACGCTCAACATGATCGCGGGCCTGGAGGCCATCACGTCGGGCGAGTTGCGCATCGGTGGCGAGCGTGTCAACGAGAAAGCGCCCAAGGACCGCGACATCGCGATGGTCTTCCAGTCCTATGCGCTCTACCCGCACATGACGGTGCGCCAGAACATCGCGTTCCCGCTGACGCTGGCCAAGATGAAGAAGGACGAGATCGCGACCAAGGTCGACGAGGCTGCGAAAATCCTTGACCTGACCGACTTCCTGGACCGCAAGCCCGCACAGCTCTCCGGCGGCCAGCGCCAGCGCGTCGCCATGGGCCGCGCGATCGTGCGCAATCCCAAGGCGTTCCTGATGGACGAGCCGCTGTCGAACCTGGACGCCAAACTTCGGGTGCAGATGCGTTCGGAGATCGCGCGGCTGCAGGACCGACTGGGCACGACGACCGTCTACGTCACCCACGACCAAACCGAGGCGATGACGCTGGGGGACCGGGTGGTGGTGCTGCTGGCCGGGGTGGCTCAGCAGATCGGCACCCCCGATGAGCTGTACCACCGGCCTGCCAACCTCTTCGTCGCCGGCTTCATCGGATCACCGTCGATGAACTTCTTCCCGGCGACCATGACCGACGTCGGCGTGAAGCTGCCGTTCGGCGAGGTCACTCTCACACAGGAGATGTACGACCTGATCGGCCGCCACAAGCCCAAGAACGTGATCGTCGGGGTGCGGCCCGAGCATTTCGAGGACGCCGCCGTGCTCGACGGCTATGCCAGGATCCGGGCGTTGACGTTCGAGGTGAAGGTCGACATGGTCGAGTCGCTCGGCGCCGACAAGTACGTCCACTTCAAGACCGAGGGCGCGGGTGCGCAGGCCGCCCAGCTCGCACAGCTGGCGGCGGAGTCGGGCGCCACCGAAAACGAGTTCGTGGCAAGGGTTTCCACCGAGTCTACGGCCAAGCAGGGTGGCACTATCCAGCTGGCGTTCGACACCTCGAAGCTGACGATCTTCGACGCCGACTCCGGCAGGAACCTGACTCTGCCCGACGATGCGCCCACTCCGGCGAGCCCGCCGGCATCCGCTGCCGAGTCGACGCCGCCACCGGCCGAGTGATCGACGTCCTGGCGGAGGTTCGCGCGCACGTGCGCGAGCACTTCGCCCGGGCCGGTGTGACCGCAGAACCCGACGCGGCCAGCGTCACATTCCTGGGCACGGAGAAGATCGACGTACTGCGGTTCGGACCCAGCCCTGACGGCGTCACCCACTATGTGTCGCTTGGCTGTTCGCGACACCCGATGCTCGACCCGACGGAGATGGTCACCGATGCGCTGCACGGTCCGCGCGCGGAGGTGACGCTCGCATTGCGCGGTTCGTCCCCGCGAGGTCTGTCCCGGTCGATCGCGATCGTCGCCGCGGCGCCCGCAGTGGAGGGGCTCATCCTCGAACCCGATGCGCTCATCGACCTCGAGGCACCGTTGTGGGACGGCGCGCCGTTCACCGCATTCCTGTTGGGCCGCAGCGACATCGACGACGTGGAGCTGACCCCGCCGTTGCCGCCGGTGGCGGTCTTGTCGGCGACCCCGATCACCGCCACCGAGGCGGCATGGGTGCGGCTCAAGGGCGCCGACGCGATGCGCGAGGCGTGGGAGCAGGACGGGGTCGACGTGCTCGACCAACGCCGGCGGGCCGGCAATCCAAGCTGAGCCGGCGGGCCGGCAATCCAAGCTGAGCCGGCGGGCCGGCAATCCAAGCTGAGCCGGCGGGCCGGCAATCCAAGCTGAGCCGGCGGCCTACAGCCAGCGGTTGCGCCGGAACGCCCGGAACAACAGCGTGCACAGCACCAGCATCACGATGAGCACAGCCGGATAGCCCCACGGGTGCTTGAGCTCGGGCATGTACTCGAAGTTCATCCCGTAGATGCCGGCGATCGCCGTCGGCACCGCGGCGATCGCGACGTAGGCCGAGATGCGGCGCATGTCGATGTTCTGCTGCATCGCCACCTTGCCGACCGCGGCCTGCACCAGCGAGCTGAGCACGTCGTCGTAGCTGGTGATCCGGTCGGCGGCCTGGGTGTTGTGGTCGAGCACGTCGCGCATGTATCGGCGCACCTCGACCGAGATCAGGTCGTCGTGGTCGCTCATGATCGGCTCCAACGCCAGCGTCAGTGGGCCGACCGCCCGGCGCAGTTCGACGACTTCGCGCTTGAGCAGGTAGATGCTCTCGATGTTGGTCTGGTTGCGCGGTGAGAAGACGTCCTCTTCCATCGCGTCGATGTCGGTCTCGATCGAATGGGTGACCTCGAGGTAGCTGTCGACGACGTGGTCGGCGATCGCGTGCATCACCGCGTACGGGCCGAGCGCGAGGATCGCCGGCGCTGCGTCGAGCCGTTTGCGGACGTCGGCGAGCCCGCCGTGCTCACCGTGGCGGACGGTCACCACGAAGTCGGGCCCGACGAAGATCATGATCTCGCCGGTCTCGACGATCTCGCGGGCGTGGGCCATCGAGTCGTGCTCGAGATAGGTCACGGTCTTGAGGACGAGGAACAGCGTGTTGTCGTAGCGCTCCAGCTTGGGTCGCTGGTGGGCGTGCACGGCGTCCTCGACGGCCAGCGGGTGCAGGCTGTATTCGTCGGCGACGGCCTGCATCTGGTGGTCGTCGGGTTCGTGCAGGCCGATCCACACGAACGCCTCCCTGCCCTCGCCCCGCAGCTCCTGCACCTTGTCCTGGGCCGCACCGTGGGTGTACTTGCCCGGCAGCCGCGTTCCCTCGCAATAGATGCCGCAGTCGACCGTCACCCGGGCGACGGGCACATGAATGGAGCTGGCGTCCACGCCGCCGGACTTCGACTTCGCGACGGGCCGCAGCGATGGAGGCAGCGAGCGGAACGACGGCATCGAGTCAGCCTCCCGGGAACAGCACGTGGCCCGTATCTGGGCCGTCGTCGATGCTACGCGGCTGGCGGCATCGGCACCCTGCTAGTTTCGTCCCCGAACCACGGAACGAAACATGCCATCCAAGGAGCGTCTGACGTGAGCACAACTCCCCTCAAGGTCGCTGTCACCGGCGCCGCCGGCCAGATCGGCTACAGCCTGCTGTTCCGCATCGCCAGCGGTGCACTGCTCGGCCCCGACCGGCCGGTCGAGCTGCGGCTGCTGGAGATCGAGCCCGCGCTCAAGGCGCTCGAGGGTGTCGTGATGGAGCTCGACGACTGCGCGTTCCCGCTGCTGTCCGGCGTCGAGATCGGCTCGGACCCGAACCAGATCTTCGACGGCATCAACTTGGCGCTGCTGGTCGGCGCCCGCCCGCGCGGTCCGGGCATGGAGCGCAGCGACCTCCTCGAGGCCAACGGGGCGATCTTCACCGCACAGGGCAAGGCGCTCAACTCCGTCGCCGCCGACGATGTGCGCATCGGCGTGACCGGTAACCCGGCCAACACCAATGCGCTGATCGCGATGACCAACGCCCCCGACATTCCGCGGGAGCGGTTCTCGGCGCTCACCCGCCTCGACCACAACCGGGCGATCTCGCAGCTGGCCCGCAAGACCGGCGCCAAGGTGACCGACATCAAGAAGATGACGATCTGGGGCAACCACTCGGCCACCCAGTACCCCGACATCTTCCACGCCGAAGTCGGCGGCAAGAACGCCGCCGAGGTGGTCAACGACCAGAACTGGCTGGAGAACGACTTCATCCCGACCGTCGCCAAGCGCGGCGCGGCGATCATCGACGCGCGCGGTGCCTCCTCGGCGGCGTCGGCCGCGTCGGCCACCATCGACGCCGCCCGGGACTGGCTGCTGGGCAGCGCCGACGGCGACTGGGTGTCGATGGCCGTCGTCTCGGACGGCTCCTACGGCGTGCCGGAGGGCTTGATCTCGTCCTTCCCGGTGACGACCAAGGACGGCAACTGGTCGATCGTGCAGGGGCTCGACATCGACGACTTCTCGCGCGGCCGAATCGACAAGACGACGGCAGAGCTCGCCGACGAGCGCAAGGCGGTCACCGACCTCGGCCTCATCTAAGGGCTGTACCCGGAGCGATTTCCGGCGATTAGGTTACCTACCGGTTCGTCGCTAACCTGAGCGCCGTGTCGCAAGCGGTTGAAGACCTTCCAGTGACCGGATCCCCCATCGTCGTCAGCGACGAGGAGATCTTCGCCGCCCACGTGGGCGGCAAGCTCTCCGTGGCGTTGAACGCGCCCCTCGACACCGAACGTGCGCTGTCGATCGCCTACACCCCGGGCGTGGCCCAGGTGAGCCGGGCGATCGCCGCCGACCACACGCTGGCCGCGCGCTACACGTGGGCCAACCGGATGGTGGCCGTCGTCAGCGACGGAAGCGCGGTGCTCGGCCTCGGCGACATCGGCCCGGCCGCGTCGCTGCCGGTGATGGAGGGCAAGTGCGCGCTGTTCAAGGCGTTCGCCGACCTCGACTCGATTCCGATCGTGCTCGACACCAAGAACCCCGACGAGATCGTCGAGACCCTGGTCCGGCTGCGCCCCACGTTCGGCGCGGTCAACCTCGAGGACATCTCGGCCCCGCGGTGCTTCGAGATCGAGCGCCGGCTGATCGAGGCCCTCGACTGCCCGGTCATGCACGACGACCAGCACGGCACCGCGATCGTCGTGCTGTCGGCGCTGATGGGTGCGGCGAGGGTGGTCGACCGCGCGATGGCCTCGCTGCGGGTGGTGGTCTCCGGCGCGGGCGCGGCCGGCGTCGCCTGCGCGAAGATCCTGCTCGCCGCCGGAGTGAGCGACATCACGCTGCTGGACTCGCAGGGCATCGTCCACAAGGGCCGCAGTGACCTGAACGCGCACAAGGCCGAGATGGCCGCGCTGACCAACCCGCGGATGCTGACCGGTGGGATGGCCGAAGCGCTCGACGGCGCCGACGTGTTCCTCGGACTGTCGGCGGGTGTCGTGCCCACCGACCTCGTCGCGTCGATGGCGCCGAACTCGATCGTGTTCGCCCTGTCGAACCCCGATCCGGAGATCCATCCCGACGAGGCCCGTAAGTACGCCGCCGTCGTCGCGACCGGCCGCAGCGACTTCCCGAACCAGATCAACAACGTGCTGGCGTTTCCGGGGGTGTTCCGCGGCGCACTCGATGCGGGTGCGCACCGGATCACCGAGGAGATGAAGGTCGCTGCCGCACAGGCGATCTTCTCGGTCGTCGGCGACGACTTGTCGGCCGAGTGCATCGTGCCGAGTGTGTTGGACCCGCGGGTCGCCCCGGCGGTGGCACGAGCGGTCGCCAGTGCGTCTGGCGACGCGTCCGGCATCTAGCCCATGGGCCTGCGGGCGCTGGCGATCGTCGCGCTGCTCGCGGCGCTCACCACCGCATGCGGCGGGCCGGCGGGGCCACCGTCGATCGTCGTCGGCTCGACGCCGGATGCCGAGTCGACGCTGATCGCCCACCTGTACGCCGCGGCGCTGCGGTCCTACGGCAACCCGGCCCACGTGGAAGCGTCCGACGATCCGCTCGCCGGGCTGGACTCCGGCGACGCCCGCGTCGTCCCCGGCTTCACCGGCCGACTACTGCACAGGTTTGCTCCCGACGCGACGGCGCGGTCGGCGGTGCAGGTCTACCGCGAGATGGTCTCCGCGCTGCCCGAGGGCATCGCCGCGGGGGATTACACGACCTCGGCGGAGGACAAGCCCGCGCTCGCGGTCGCCGAGGCGACGGCGGAAAGCTGGGGCGGGCGCGACGTGACGGCGGCGGTGCGCAACTGCGAGCGGCTGCGGGTCGTGCAGACCGACGGTGTGCCGCGACCGGATGCCATCGGCCCGTGTAAGCCCGAGGTCACCGGAATGGCCACTGCCGCAGCGATGTTCGCCGCTGTGAAGACGCGTCAGTTCAACGCCGCATGGACGACGACGGCCGCGCCGGGAATCCCGCCGGAACTGCTGATGCTGTCGGACCGGACGTCGCTGATCCGGGCCGAGAACCTGGTGCCGCTGTACCGCCGCAACGAGCTGGGCGAGTCGCAGGTGCTGGCACTCAACGAGGTGGCCGGTGTGCTCGACACCGCGGCGCTTTCGGAGATGCGGGCCGAGGTGGCCGACGGCGGCGACCCGCAGCGAGTCGCCGACGCCTTCCTCGCCGCGAACCCCCTTGGTGACTGACCTCCGATATCGTGCGAGTTTCTCTACGTTCGCGGCGGATTGAGATGCAATCAGTGAGCTTCGGGCACTGCCCGCGCCATCACCGTGGAGAACAGACGTTGATAACCCGAACCGGTCACCCGCACAATCGCGTCGAGCATCGTCGCATCCGGTCCGACCAGCACGCGTGCCTTATTGCGACGGACGCCGTTCATAATGATCCGTGCGGCCTTTTCCGGCGACGTCGAGGCCATCCTGGTGTCGAAGGTGTGCGCCAACTTGTCTTTGTCGATGCCCTCCACGGTGACCATGTTGCGCGCGATCGAAGTCTTGATGCCGCCGGGGTGAACTGTCGTCACCTTGACTGGATGGCGCGCTAGCATCATCTCCTGACGTAGTGCCTCGGTGAACCCGCGCACCGCAAACTTCGCTGCGTTGTAGGCGGCCTGTCCGGGAGCCGAGAACAACCCGAAGACGCTAGAGACGTTGATGATGTGGCCGTCGCCAGAGGCGATCAAATGGGGCAGGAAGATTTTGGTGCCATTCACCACCCCCCAGAAGTCGACATCGATCACCCGTTCAATGTCCTTGAACTGGCTGACTTCGATGTCGCCGGCGAACGCGATTCCGGCGTTGTTGTAGATCTGGTTGACGGTGCCGAAATGGTCGACGACCGACTCCGCATACAGCTCGAATGCTTCGCGTTCGGTGACATCGAGCCGGTCCGCCTTCACCGGGGCACCGATGGCCTTGAGGCGCTCCTCGGTAAGGGCCAGACCGTCGGTGTCGATATCGCTGATCGCGACCTTGGCGCCCGAGCGCGCCAGTTGAATCGCCAGCGCCTGCCCGATCCCAGACCCAGCGCCCGTGATCGCGGCGACCTTACCGGCGAAGCCTTGCATAATAACTCCCTCGTCTCAGCGACACCTGACAAGGTTAGCCGAAGAGCCTGCTTGTCCTTTCAAGGGGCCTGGACATACTTTGCCGTCAACGCTGCTGCAAACGTGCACATGAAGTCACCGAGCTGAACGTTGAATTCCGCGCCGCCCGGCGGCCTACTGGGCCGGGGAGAATAACGGGCTAACCGAACGCCTCGTCGATAATCTCCTGCTGCTCGACGGCGTGCACCTTCGACGAACCCGATGACGGCGCCGACATCGCCCGCCGCGAGATGCGCGTGATGCCGGTCAGCTTCTCCGGCAGCACCTCGGGCAACGTCAGGCCGAACGTCGGCCACGGGCCCTGGTTCGCCGGCTCCTCCTGCACCCAGAAGTACTGCTCGACGTTCGGATACTGGTCCAGCGTCTCGGCCAGCCGGCGCCGCGGCAGCGGGGCGAGCTGTTCGATGCGCACGATCGCGACGTCGTCCCGCGACTCCTTGTTCTTGCGAGCGGCCAGCTCGTAGTAGATCTTGCCGCTGGTCAACAACATTCGCGTCGCCTTGCTGCGATCGCCGTCGCCGTCGGTGTAGGTCGGCTCCTCGAGCACCGAGCGGAACTTCTGCTCGGTGAAGTCGCGGATGTCGCTGACGGCGGCCTTGTTCCGCAGCATCGACTTCGGCGTGAACACGATCAGCGGGCGGTGGATGCCGTCGAGCGCATGCCGGCGCAACAGATGGAAGTAGTTGGCCGGGGTGGACGGCATCGCGATCGTCATCGAGCCCTCGGCCCACAGCAGCAGGAACCGCTCGATGCGGCCCGACGTGTGGTCCGGGCCCTGCCCCTCGTGGCCGTGCGGCAGCAGCAGCACGACGTCGGAGAGCTGGCCCCACTTGGCCTCGCCGGAGCTGATGAACTCGTCGATGATCGACTGCGCGCCGTTGATGAAGTCGCCGAACTGCGCCTCCCACAACACCAGAGCTTCCGGATCGCCCACCGAGTAGCCGTACTCGAAACCGACCGCGGCGAACTCCGACAGCGGCGAGTCGTAGACCATGAACTTGCCACCGGTGGGGGCGCCGTCCTTGTCGGCGGTCAGCAGCTGCAGCGGGGTGAACTCCTGGCCGGTCTTGCGGTCGATGATCACCGAGTGCCGCTGGGTGAACGTGCCGCGCCGAGTGTCCTGCCCCGACAGCCGCACGGTCTTGCCCTCGGCGATCAACGATCCGAGCGCCAGCAGTTCGGCGAACGCCCAGTCCACCTTGCCTTCGTAGGCCATCTCCCGGCGCTTCTCGAGCACCGGTTTGACCCGCGGATGCACGTTGAATCCCGCGGGCAGCGCCAGATGCGCGTCGCCGATCCGGGCCAGCAACGACTTGTCGACCGCGGTGTTCATCCCGCGGGGCACCATCTGGTCGGCCTCGACCGAGCTGCTCGGCGCGATCTCGTGTTTCTCGAGGTCGCGGACCTCGTTGAAGACGTTCTCCAGCTGACCCTGGTAGTCGCGCAGGGCGTCCTCGGCCTCTTTCATCGAGATGTCGCCGCGGCCGATCAGCGCTTCGGTGTAGCTCTTGCGCACCCCGCGCTTGATGTCGATCGCGTCGTACATGGCCGGCTGCGTCATCGACGGGTCGTCGCCCTCGTTGTGCCCGCGGCGGCGGTAGCACAGCATGTCGATGACGACGTCTTTCTTGAACTTCTGCCGGAAGTCGACCGCCAGCCGGGCCACCCAGGCGGCGGCCTCCGGGTCGTCGCCGTTGACGTGGAAGATCGGCGCGCCGACCATTTTCGCGACGTCCGTGCAGTACTCGGACGACTTCGCGTCGTTGGGCGAGGTGGTGAACCCGATCTGGTTGTTCACGATGATGTGGATGGTGCCGCCGGTGCGGTAGCCCCGCAGCAGCGCCAGGTTCAGCGTCTCGGCCACCACACCCTGGCCCGCGAACGCGGCGTCGCCGTGCAGCATCAGCGGCACGACGGTGAAGCCGTCGTCCCCGTTGCCCTTGTCCAGCAGGTCCTGCTTGGCACGGACCAAGCCCTCGAGCACCGGGTCGACGGCCTCCAGGTGCGACGGGTTGGCCACCAGCGACACCTCGATGTCGTTGTCGCCGAACATCTGGATGTAGGTACCGGTCGCGCCGAGGTGGTACTTCACATCGCCGGAACCGTGCGCCTGCGACGGGTTCAGGTTGCCCTCGAACTCGCTGAAGATCTGCGAGTACGGCTTGCCGACGATGTTGGCCAGCACGTTGAGCCGGCCGCGGTGCGGCATGCCGACGACGACCTCGTCGAGCGCGTGCTCGGCGCACTGGTCGATGACGGCGTCCATGGTGGGGATGACCGTCTCCGCGCCCTCCAGCGAGAAGCGCTTCTGCCCAACGTATTTCGTCTGCAGGAACGTCTCGAACGCCTCGGCCGCGTTGAGCTTGGACAGAATGTACTTCTGCTCGGCGACCGTCGGCTTCTCGTGCTTGACCTCGATGCGGTCCTGCAGCCACTGCTGCTGCTCGGGCTCGAGGATGTGGGTGTACTCCACGCCGACGTGGCGGCAGTACGAGTCGCGTAGCAGGCCGAGCACGTCGCGCAGCTTCTTGTGCTCGCCGCCGGCGAAGCCGTTGACCTTGAACTCGCGGTCGAGGTCCCACAGCGTCAGCCCGTGGGTCAGCACGTCGAGGTCGGGGTGGCTACGGAACCGGTTCTTGTCCAGCCGCAGCGGGTCGATGTCGGCCATCAGGTGGCCGCGGTTGCGGTAGGCGGCGATCAGCTCGATGACGCGCGCGTTCTTGTCCTCGATCGAGTCCGGGTTGTCGGTGCGCCACCGCACCGGCTCGTACGGGATGCCGAGTTCGCGGAAGATCTCGTCGAAGAAGTCGTCGTCGAGCAGCAGCTGGTGCACGGTGCGCAGGAAGTCGCCGGACTCGGCGCCCTGGATGATGCGGTGGTCGTAGGTCGAGGTGAGCGTGACCAGCTTGCCGACGCCCAGATCGGCGATGCGCTCCGCGCTGGCGCCCTGGAACTCCGCCGGGTACTCCATCGCGCCGACGCCGATGATCGCGCCCTGGCCGCGCATCAACCGCGGCACCGAATGCACGGTGCCGATGGTGCCGGGGTTGGTCAGGGAAACGGTGACGCCGCCGAAATCTTCGGCGGTGAGCTTGCCGTCGCGGGCACGCCGGACGATGTCCTCGTAGGCGGCGATGAACTGGCCGAAGCGCAAGTTCTCGGTCGCCTTGATGCCGGCCACCACCAACTGCCGGTTGCCGTCCTTGCCCGGCAGGTCGATCGCCAGGCCCAGGTTGACATGCTCGGGGGCGACCGCCGTCGGCTTGCCGTCGCTCTCGGCGAAGTGGCGGTTCATGTTCGGGAACTTCTTGACCGCCTGCACCACCGCGAAACCGATGAGGTGGGTGAACGAGATCTTCCCGCCGCGAGTGCGTTTCAGGTGGTTGTTGATGACGATGCGGTTGTCGATCATCAGCTTGGCGGGCACCGCGCGCACACTGGTCGCGGTGGGAACCTCCAGCGACGCCGACATGTTCTTCACGACCGCCGCCGCCGCGCCCCGCAGCACCTGCACGTCTTCGCCGTCGGCGGGTGGTTTGGCCGCGGGCGCCTTGGGCTTGGCGGATTCGGCGGGCTTCGACTCCGGCGCCTCGCCCTTCGACTCGGCCTTCGACTCGGCCTTCGACTCGGCCTTCGACTCGGCCTTCGATTCGGCCTTGGGTTTCGACTCGGCCTTGGCCTTCGCCGGCTTCGACTCCGGGGCCTTGGCCGGCTTGGACGCGGACGCGGCACCATTGCTCGGCGCTGGTGCGGGCGCGGGTTCCGGCGGGCTCACCGGTGCGGACACGCGTTGCCCGTTGCCGCTGTCGGTCTGGCCCTCAGAGGTCGGCTCGGGGGAGTAGTCGACAAGGAATTCATGCCAACTGGGATCTACCGACGAGGGATCCTCGCGGAACTTGCGATACATCTCCTCGACCAACCACTCGTTCTGTCCGAATGGTGAAGGTGAGCTCACGGTAGCTACTCGCCTCGATTCCTTCGCTCCACGCGAGCGTGTCCGAGACGCTCGCCCATGTTCTGCGGTTACCCGCATTTGGCCCGCCTAAAGGCTAGCGCTGAAGCATCGGCCAGACCACGGCAACGGGCCTGTGGTCCGACTTGTGGTCATAGTGGTCGCCGCGGATGTCTCCCCCAAGGCTCCGCGCGTCCGTTAGTCGCGGGGTGCGGGCAGCACGTGCAGAGCGGCCGGCCACCGCGGGGGCGGAGTGCCGAACGCCATGTGCGCGTTGGCCACGATGCGCTTGCCCATCAGGCGATTTCCCACGCCGCCGACGACGGCCCCGATGCCGACGGGCAGCAGCTTGCCGAAGGCGATCGCTCCGCGCTTCAGGGTGTAGCGCTTCACGAAGTACCTCAGCAAGCGTGAATTCAGTTGTGACACCGCAGGCAGCGGCAGCGTCGCCGCGCCGTCGGCGACCCACGCGCCCTTCGTGCGGCCCGGTCCGATCAGGTCGGCGACGGCACGCTTGCTGTCCTCGCCGACGAGCACCGCCAGCACCAGGGCGCGACGGCGCTCGCGGTGTTCGGCGGGAATCCCGTGCACCTCGGCGACCGCCAGCACGTACACCGCCGTCGCCTCCAGGAAGACCACCGTCTCACCGGCCACCGACGCCATCGCCGCCAGCGTCCCGATGCCCGGGAACGCCGCGGCCGATCCGACGGCGACGCCACTGGCCATCACCGCGGCGAGGTAGTGCGCCTCGAGTTTCTTGACGATGTCGGCCGGCGTCGCGTCCGGGTTCTGCTTGCGGACACGATCGACGTACGCCTTGACCGCCGGCCCCTGCACGCGCGCGCCGCGTTCGATGATGTGCGACAGAACCTTCGCGGCGGCACTCGGGTCCTCGGCAGCGCCGTTGACGGCCGGCACCTGGCTCTTGGCCTTCGACCGGGCACTCATGAGCGGCCTCCTGTCTCAGCCTGTCTCGACGACTGGTGTCCAGGCTAACGGGTTGTTAACGAACGACGGCAGGCAGCGGGTGCCCGGCAGTGATCGCGCCCACGGTTGGCCGATCCGGGAAGAAATTAATGAGAAGCGGCGCTAACCATTTCCATGGCAACATCGCCGACTGTGGACCTTACGACTGCCGAGACGCCCGGGGAGGCGGCGACCAGGACGCCGAGCCGCATCCGGATGATCGTCGTGCTCGGCGTCATGGTCGCGCTGGGTCCGCTGACCATCGACATGTACCTGCCCGCCCTGCCGGGAATCGCCGACGAACTCGGGGTGTCGTCGTCGGTGGCCCAGTTGACGCTGACGGGCACGCTCGCCGGGCTGGCGCTCGGCCAGTTGATCGTCGGGCCGCTGTCGGACTCGCTGGGCCGCCGCCGACCGTTGATGGCAGGCATCGTGCTGCACATGCTGGCGTCGCTGCTGTGCCTGTTCGCGCCGAACATCGCCGTGCTGGGGGTGGCGCGCGGGCTGCAGGGCATGGGTGCCGCGGCGGCGATGGTGGTGGCGATCGCCGTGGTCGGTGACCTCTTCACCGGCACCGCGGCCGCCACCATGATGTCGCGGCTGATGCTGGTGCTGGGGGTGGCGCCGATCCTCGCGCCGTCGCTAGGTGCCGCCGTGCTGCTGAAGGCGTCCTGGCACTGGGTGTTCGCCGCGCTGGTGGTCATCGCGGGCGCGCTGCTCGTGGTGGCCGCGCTGGCCCTGCCCGAGACGCTGCCCGTCGCGCACCGTCGGCCGCTGAAGGTGCGCGGCATCGCCAGGACCTACGTCGGCCTGCTGCGTGACCTGAGGTTCATCGTGCTGGTCCTGGTCGCCGCGCTGGGCATGTCGGGGCTGTTCGCCTACATCTCCGGCGCGCCGTTCGTGCTGCAGGGTGACTACGGCCTGGACCAGCAGGGGTTCGCGCTGGTCTTCGCGGCGGGCGCCATCGCGCTGATCGGTGCGACTCAGTTCAACGTCGTGCTGCTGCGCCGCCACCCACCGCAGACCATCGCGCTCTGGGCGCTGGTGGTCGCGTGCCTCGGCGGTGCGTTCTTCGTCGCGCTGTCCGTGACCCAGGCCGGCGGCCTGCCCGGCTTCGTCCTTCCGGTGTTGGTCGTGCTGGCGGCGATGGGCCTGGTGCTGCCGAACGCCCCTGCCGTGGCCCTGTCCCGCCACAACGAGGCGGCGGGAACCGCGGCGGCGTTGCTGGGCGCCGCGCAGTTCGGGGTCGGTGCCGCGGTCGCCCCGCTCGTCGGTGCGCTGGGCAATGACGAGTTCGCGCTGGCGCTGGTGATGACGGTCGGTATGGTGATCGCGTTGTTGGCGCTTTTGGCCGTCGGGGTTCCTTCGACCGATCGCGTCGACGACGCATCCGGCGACGTCATCGAGGACGCCGTCCCCGAACCGGCCTGACGGCTGGTGCCCGTGTGACCCGACTTGTCGGGCTCACGCAAGCTCCGTAGCGTCGGTGCGGATCGCCAAGTAACGAGTCGACCGAAGATGTTCTCAACCCTGATCCGCCGGCAGAACGCCTCTGCGAACCCGTGGCACGCGCTGTGGGCGATGATGGTCGGCTTCTTCATGATCCTGGTCGACGCGACCATCGTCGCCGTCGCCAACCCGTCGATCATGGACGAACTCGACGCGGGCTACGACGCGGTGCTGTGGGTGACCAGTGCCTACCTGCTGGCCTACGCCGTGCCGCTGTTGGTCGCGGGCCGGCTCGGCGACCGGTTCGGGCCGAGGTACCTGTATCTGGTGGGGTTGACGGTGTTCACCGCCGCCTCGCTGTGGTGCGGGCTCGCGGACACCATCGGCATGCTGATCGCCGCGCGCGTGGTGCAGGGCATCGGAGCTGCGCTGCTGACGCCGCAGACCCTGTCGACCATCACCCGCATCTTCCCGGCCCAGCGCCGCGGCGTGGCGATGGGCGTGTGGGGTGCGACGGCCGGTGTCGCGACGCTGGTCGGCCCGCTGGCGGGCGGTGTGCTGGTCGACAGCCTGGGGTGGCAGTGGATCTTCTTCGTCAACGTGCCCATCGGGGTGCTCGGTGTGCTGCTGGCGCTGCGGCTGGTGCCCGAGTTGCCGACCAGCAACCAGGGCTTCGACGTGCTGGGTGTGCTGTTGTCGGGCGTCGGGATGTTCCTGATCGTCTTCTCGCTTCAGGAGGGCCAGGCGAACGAGTGGACCCACTGGGTGTGGGGCCTGATGGCGCTGGGGTCCGGGTTCATCGCCGCGTTCCTGTACTGGCAGTCGGTCAACCCGAACGAACCGCTCATCCCGCTGGTCATCTTCCGCGACCGCGACTTCTCGCTGGCCAACCTCGGCGTCGCGACGATCGGCTTCGTGGTGACGGGGATGATGGTGCCGATCATGTTCTACGCCCAGGCGGTGTGCGGGCTCTCGCCCACCCGCGCGGCGCTGCTGACCGCGCCGATGGCGGTCGTCACCGGTGTGCTGGCGCCCTTCGTCGGGCGGATCGTCGACCGGTCACACCCGCGGCCGGTCATCGGGTTCGGGTTCTCGACGCTCGCCGTCGCACTGACCTGGCTGACCATCGAGATGACGCCCACCACGGCGATCTGGCGACTGCTGGTCCCGTTGACGCTGACCGGGGTCGGCATGGCGTTCATCTGGTCGCCGCTGGCCGCGACGGCCACTCGCAACCTGCCGCCGCGGTGGGCCGGGGCGGGCTCGGGCGTCTACAACACCACCCGGCAGGTGGGCGCCGTGCTGGGCAGCGCCAGCATGGCGGCGTTCATGACGTGGCGCGTCAACGCCGAGATGCCGCCGTGGGCGACCGCCTCCGGTCAGGGCGACGCGGGTGTGACGCAACTGCCGCCGTTCCTGCACGCGCCGTTCGCCGCGGCGATGTCGCAGGCGCTGCTGCTGTCGGCGTTCGTCGCGTTGTTCGGTGTGGTGGCCGCGCTGTTCCTGCTGGGCTTCGGCCGCGACCGGACATCGGACGATATCGACGCCGAGCCCGGGCCGGCGCTGGAGTACGGCGGGGACGAGACCTTCGCCGACGACGATGACGACTACCTCGAGTACACGGTCGTCTGGGACGACCCCGAACCCGCTGCCGACGACCGCGAGCCTGCCACCGAGCCGCTGATGGCCCGGACCGACCGCGTGCGACACGCCCCGGGGACGGCCTGGCACTGGCACAAGCAAGAGCCCGAGCCCGAGCCGGAGTCGCCCACCACCGATCAGTGGCGCGTGATCCTCGATCAGCTCATGGCCGACGACCCGCCTATCACCCCGGCGAAGCCGACGGCCGAACTGATCGGGCACGCGCACAACGGCTTTCACGTCGACGATGAGGAGCGCCTCCACAAGCCCCCTCGTCGCAAGCCGCTTGCCGAACCGCCGTCACCGTCGGCCGACGCCCACCGCGAACGGCCCTCCCGTCACCGCTCGGACGGGTCGGAGCCTCGACAGTTCTGGTTCGAGTCCAACGGCAGGCATTCCCGCGGCGACGATCCTGGTGACACGCCCCGCGGCGGCAGGCACTCGATGCCCTGGCACGACTGAGGTTCCCCGGGTGAACGTCCGCGAGCGACGGCCGGCGAGTCAGGAGAGGGCGTCGATCAACTCCCCGACGGTGTGTGCGGACTCCAGCGGATGACGCAGTCGGCCCTTCGGGTTGATCGTGTAGCTGTTGCGCCGACCGACTTTGGCCTTCCTGAGATAGCCGTCGTCGGTCAGGTCGGCGATGATCGTCTGCACCGAGCGTTCGGTGATGCCGATGCGAATGCCCAGTTCGCGAGCGGTCAGCGACTCGCCATGTGCCAGACAGAGCAGCACGTGCGCGTGGTTGGTGAGAAACGTCCACCCGCGGGTCCCGTTCGCGGTGCCGACAGCACGCGGTTCGCCGGTCCGCTTGCGCGCCGCCTTCAGTGGTCTCTTCGTAGCAACCATCGCGGTCAAGATGTTACCTCATCCATTCGCGTTTCATATTTCGTCAATAGCAATTGACGAAGCATCATTCGGATACCGCCGACTGTTCCGTTGGCTCAGCCTTGCGGTTCTGCGCGGTCCTACCCCGGGTTGCCCCGAGGCTCCAGGCGATCGAGACGGCCAAGGTCACGACGATCACCGAAAGGGTCAGCGGGACGGGAAGTTTCCCGACCGGTGTCTCCGACAGGATCAGCTTGACCCCGGCGAATGCCAGCAGCACCGCCAGGCCGTAGTGGAGATAGGAGAAGCGACGCAGCAGACCGGACAGGCAGAAGTACAGGCTGCGCAGTCCGAGCACCGCGAAGGCGTTGGCAGTCCAGACGATGAACGTGCTGGTGGTGATGGCCAGCACCGCGGCCACCGAGTCGATCGCGAAGATGAGATCGGTCGCCTCGACGGCCACCAGGACGACGAACAGCAAGGTGGCGACCCGCTTGCCGTTGACCACGGTGAACAGCTTGTCGCCGTGGTAGCGCGCGTCGGTCGGCACCACCCGGCGGACCAGGCGGACCACCAGGTTCCGCTCGGGATCCAGGTCGTCGTCGTGCTTGAACGCCATCTTGTAGGCGGTGTAGATGAGGAACGCGCCGAACAGGTATGCCGTCCAGAAGAAGGTCTTCAACAGCTCGGCGCCGAGGAAGATGAACACCAGCCGGAACAGCAAGGCGCCGATCACGCCCCAGAACAGCACCTTGTGCTGATAGCGGTCGGGCACCGCGAAGTAGGTGAAGATGAGTGCGAAGACGAAGACGTTGTCGACCGACAGCGCCTTCTCGATGAGGTACCCGGCGTAGTACGTTCCGGCGACCTCGCCGCCGTACGCCCACCAGACGACGGTGCCGAACAACAGTCCGGCCGCGATCCAGACCGCCGACCACACCGCGGCTTCCCGGAACCCGATGACGTGATTGTCCCTGTGCAGGAACAGATCCACGGCCAACATCGCACCGATGAAAACGGTGAGCGCGAGCCAGCCCCACAGGGGAACATCCACCGCGGTCATTCGGCGTCCCGCTCGGCGGGACTGGCTCCGATGCGCACCTCGCGGATGCCCGGTACCAGGCGGGCCAGCGCTGTGGCGATCCGTCGTTCGGAATCGTCGTCGAAGCAGCCGGCCACGGTGACGCGTCCCTCGCGGACCTGTGCGATCCACCGTCGTTTACCGGTGTAGTTGTCCAGTAGCTTCTGCACGCCGACGGCGACCGCGTCATCGCTGGTCATGCTGAGCCGCAGGATGTCGCCGCGGCTGACAATTCCGACCACTCTGTTCTCGTCGTCGACGACCGGCATGCTGCGCACGCCACGCTGGAGCAGCAGTCGGCCCACGGTGTCGAGATCGGTGGAGATCTCGACGGAGATGGCTGGCGCGGTCATCGCCGCGCCTGCCGTCTCGACTGCGGCCTCTCTGGCGCGCAGCACATCGCCGACGGTCAGCATCCCGGCCAACCGTCCATCGTCGCCGACCACCGGCACCCCGGCGTAGCCGTCTTCGGCCAGCGGCACCGCCGCCGCGCGCAGCGATGCGGCACACCGCACGGTGACCACGGGGCGGGTCATGACATCGGTCACCGGCAGCATCGCATGCAGCCCCTCTCACTACGAGATCGTTTTGACGAATTGTAAAGCACGAAAAAAATATCGTCAAAGCGGCGGCGGCGTCAGCCGAACAACACCGCCGGGTTCAGGTAACCGTCGGGGTCGAACGCCGACTTGACCGTCCGCATCGCGGCGATGTCCGCCGCGCTGCGCGACATCCCGATGTAGTCGCGCTTGCGGGTGCCGACTCCGTGTTCGGAGCTGACGTTGCCGTCGAGTCTGGCGATCAGCTGCATCATCGCCGAATACAGCGCGTGCTCGGGCTCGCCGCCCAGGGCGCACCGCACCAGGTTCAGATGCAGGTTCCCCTCGCCGATGTGACCGAACAGCACCGGGATGGCTTCGGGTGCGTGTGCGGCGACCAGGTCCGCGGCCTCGGCGGCGAACCCGGCGATCGACGAAAGGGGCAGTGAGACATCGAATTTCAGCGGCGGCCCGAACACGCCGAGTACCTCGGCAACAGCCTCGCGGACCTGCCAGAGCCGCTGCTGCGCGGCGACGTCGACACCCACCGCAGGCTCGCCGGCCAGCTCGGCGTCTTCGAGGGCATCGGCCAGCCGCTCGGTCTGATCGGTGTCGCCCGCGAGCTCGATCAGCAGCTGCCATGCCCCCGCGACCGGTGCCGCCACCCCGACATGCTCGGCGGTCAGCGCGCTGGCCCGCGCGTCGATGAGCTCCAGCGCCGCGACGCCGTCGAGATCGCGGAACACCCGCCCGGCGGCGACCAGCGCGTCGAGCTCGGTGAACCCGCAGATCGCGGTGACCCGGTGCGACGGCGTGGGGTGCAGCCTCAGGTCGAGTCCGGTGATGACGCCGAGCGTGCCCTCGGCGCCGACGAACAGCGAGGCCAGGTCGTATCCGGTGTTGTCGCTTCGCACGTGGCTGTGCCGGTGGATCACCGTGCCGTCCGGCAGCGCGACGTCGATGCCGATCACCTGCTCGCCCATGTTGCCGTAGCGCACGGTGCGCAGGCCGCCTGCGTTTGTCGACGCCATTCCGCCGACGGTCGCCGTATCCCTGGCGGCCAGGTCGACGCCGAACAGCAGGCCCGCCGCCGCGGCGGCGCGCTGCACCTCGGCCAGCGGCACGCCGGCGCCGGCGGTGATCCGTCGCTCCACGACGTCGACCTCGCCGACGTCGCGCAGACGCTCGGTGGACAGCAGCACGTCGTCGTGCTCGGGCACCGTGCCCGCCACCAGCGACGTGCGGCCGCCTTGGACGGTGACATACGCGCCCGCGTCGCGGCAGGCGCGCAGCACGTCGGCGACCTCCCGAGCCGACCCGGGCCGCACCAGGGCGCTGGCCCGGCCCCGGTAGCGGCCGGTGTGGTCGAGGCTGCGCCCGTGCAGCACGTCGGGATCGGTGCTGACGTAGGCATCGCCGACGATCCCGGCCAGCCGGGCGGTCACACTCATGCCGTCGGTGTATCACACGGCGCGAGCGACAGGAACGCACCCAACTCGATCAGGCGGTCCGGCGTGCCGGGAAGGTACTCGGTCAGCAGCGGTGAACGCACGATCACGCTGAGGTACTTCGCCCGGCTCACCGCGACGTTCAACCGATTCCTGTTCAGCAGGAACGAGATTCCACGCGGTACATCGTCGGCTGACGACGCGGTCATCGAGACGAACACCACCGGGGCCTGCTGCCCCTGGAATTTGTCGACGGTCCCGGCCCGGACCTCGGGTAGCCCGGCACTGTCCAGGCGCTGACGCAGCAGCACCACCTGTGCGTTGTACGGGGTGACGACGAGCACGTCGTGCTGGGTCAGCGGACGGGTGCCGCGCTCGTCGGTCCATGCCGAGCCGAGCAGCCGGCCGATTTCCGTGACGATTGCATGGGCTTCTTCCGGGCTGTCGGTCGCGTTGCCGTCGTGCTCGACGGTGAGCACCCGCACGCCGGGCGAGCACCCGTCGAGCCTGCGGGTTCCGGCGACCTCGGTGACCGACTGCAGCCGGTGGTCGTAGGACAGCCGCGACACGGCCGAGCAGACGGCGGGGTGCATGCGGTAGGACAGGTCGAGGAAGTAGCCCAGTTCGGCGGGTAGGGTGTGACGTCCGTCGACCAGCCAGCCCAGCGCCGAGCAGTCCACCGGCTCGGGGTGAGTGCCCTGGCTGACCTGCGGCAGCTGCTGCGGATCACCCAGCAACAGCAGGTTTTTCGCGGCCGATGCCACCGCGATGGTGTTGGCCAGGCTGTACTGACCCGCCTCCTCGATGACCAGAAGGTCCAGGCTGCCCCGCGGCACGCGGCCGGCGTTCGCGAAATCCCATGCCGTGCCGCCGACTACGCAGCCGCGCTCGCCGGCGATGAACGCCGGGTACTCCTTCTCGTCGATCTCCTGCCAGCAGGGGTCGGCGCCGTGTTTCTTCTTGGCCACCAGGGAGGCGTCCACCCCGGCGGCGATGACGTCCCGGAAGAGGTTCTCCACGACGGCGTGTGACTGCGCGACGACGCCGATGCGCCACCGGTGCCGGTTGACCAGGCGGGCGATGATCGCCGCCGCGGTGAACGTCTTGCCCGTGCCGGGCGGTCCGTGCACCGCGACGTACGACGAGTCCAGATCGAGCAGCGCAGCGGTGATCGCCCCGGCCGTGTCCGAACCGCGCGGCAGCGGGTCACCGCTGCGGGTCCGCGGCGGCCGCCGCAGCAGGATGTCGACGACGGGATCGGCGGGTAGCCGGGGCAGCCCGGCGGCGATCTGCTCCGCCGTCGCCTCGATCGATTCGCGCAGCGGGCCGGTCGTTATCGGGGGGCCCGGGGTCAGGGCGAACGGACGCTGGTCGAATGTGCCGCCGCTCTTGGGTTCTCGTTCGACGACGAGCACATTCGTCGGCGCGGCCGGGTTGTCGCATTCGGCGACGGTGACCGAGCCGAACGCCCTGCGTTCCGGGTCGTCGCTCAGACCGGCAGGCGACGGCGGCTCGTAGAGGGCGTACATGTTCTTGCTGAGATCGCCGGCTGCGATGCTGCCGAAAAGCCGCACCCACCGCTGGGGCTTGCGAGCCTTCGGCGGTGTGTGCCAATCCGTTTCGACCATGGATCGCTCCACGATGAAGACGTCGGTGTTGTCGGCCCATTCCTCCACGGGGTTGTTCAACCGGTCGAAGTGGCCCCACCAGTACGGTTTGTCCTCGCGGCGGTGATAGCCGCGAGCGGCCGAGATCATCGCCACCGCAGTCTGTTCCTCCGACCGCCCGGCGGGATCGTCGCCCACGAATTTGGCGAGCTTGCGTGCCAGCGCATCGTCGTCGGCGACGGTGCCGTCGTCCGTGACCGGCTGCGCGCCGACCGGTGGCACCGCACTGTCGATCGCGCGGCAGATCAGCCAGTCCCGCAGCCTGCGGGTCGACGTGCAGTCGTAGCGGTTGTACTCCTCGATCTCCTTGAGCACGACGGCGGCGTCGTCGTCGCGCCCCGATGCGCGCAACTCACAGTACTTCGCGTACTGGGTGATGGAGTCGGTGGCGGTGGTGACATCACCGGTGCGCAGCTGACCGCCCATGTACAGCGGCTCGAGCGATTTGAGGCTGTAATTCTCGGTGCCGACACGAATGCTCTTGCGTACCAACGGGTAGAGGTCGACCAGGACGCCGCAGCGCAACAGGTCGTCGACCTCGTCTTCGCCCACCCCGTAGCGGCCCGCCAGCCGCAAAAGCGCGGTCTTCTCGTAGGCGGCGTAGTGGTAGATGTGCATGTTCGGATGGCGCTTGCGGCGGGTGCGGACCATCTTCAGGAAGTCGCGCAGGGCCTGGAGCTCGCCGGTGCGGTTGTGCGCCCACAGCGGGAAGAATCCGTCCGCAGTGTCGAGGACGCCGAACAGGTACTCCAGGCCCCACCTGCGGCCGTCGTCGGTCCACAGCGGGTCACCCTCGAAGTCGAAGAACAGATCGCCCCGGTCGGGCTCGGGCAACACCATCAACGGCTGGGCGTCAGCGATCTCGTAGGGGGGCTTGCCGTCGGCGCGCGGGGCGAGCTGCAGCCGGGCCTGCCGGGTCAGCGTCTCCAGGGTGCGCGGCGACAACTCGGGAACGTCGCCGTCGTGGCGGGCCAGCTCGGCCACCGTGGTGATGCCCGCGTCGATCAGCCGCGCCCGCTGCGTGGTCCGCATCCCGGCGACGAGCAGCAGGTCGTCGTGGGCGCGGACCTGGATGGTGCACTCGGGGCAGCGGAAACACGCCCGGACGTCCTGGTCCTCCCACGACACCGGTGCGCCGCCGGCGAAGTGCCGGTCCAGCATGTCCTGCAGCGCCGCGCGGCGCGGTGCGTAGACCGGAAGCAGCTCGTCGACGCGGTAGCGCGCGGTGGCGCCGTCACCCAGCACCAACTCGACCTCGTCGGCGACCGGTACGCCCGCGCGGCCCAGCGTGTCGGCGTAGGCGGCCAGTTGCAGCAGCGCCTCGACCTTGACCGAGCGGGCGAGTTTGGTGTCGCGCAGCCGGTAGCGCTCGCCGGCCCCCGACTGTTCGAGGACCAGGAAGTCCGCGAAGCCGACGAACCGGCCGTCGAACATCGCGGCCTGGTAGATCACCGGTGCGCGACGCCCGACGGCCCGGCGGGTCTGCTCGGCGGCCGCGGTCAGGCCGGCGAGCGTGTACGGCGGCCTGCCGATGATCGCGACATCGTCACGCTCGCGCAGCTCGTCGAGGTGGCGTTGTTCATGCTCACCGCCGAGCTGGGCTGTCCGCGCGAGCAGTTCGTCGTCGGCGGCGACGGCGGGGCCCCGGCCCAGTTTCACGTCGAACGAGCGCAGCAGCGCGTACTCGCAGCGGGCGGCGGCTGCGAGATCGGAGGCGCTGTAGACGACCCGGGCTTCGGCCCCGTCGGAGGCGACGAACACGGTGCCACTGTATGTGACGCCGCCGACACCCCGGCGCCCCGAAACTCAGACAGTCTCGGCCGCAGCGGGTCTCAGCCCAGGGGCCGTCCCTGCGGGTTGGAATGCTGCGGATACGGCGCCGTCGGAGGCGGGCCCTGCTGCTGCGGTGGGTACGGCCCCGAGGTGGGCCCGTGCCCTGCAGTCGGCACCTGACCGGCGGGCGGAATCTGTCCGGCGGGCGGCGGGCCACCCGCGGCGTGCTGGTACTGCGGGACGTCGCCGGTATTGGCCGACATCTGCTCGCGGGCGTTGCGGCCCTCGCGTTCGGCGCGAGACAGGTAGTCCTCCCAGCGATGCTGCATCGGCTTGATCAGGCCGCCGCCGACACCGACGACGAGGATGCCGCCGACCGTGCCGAGGATCGCGATCAGCACCGGCAGCGTGACCGTCAACGCGATGCCCACCTGGTTCAGCGCGGCGATGATACCCAGCCCCAGGATGGCGATGCTGGCGATGTTGGCCAGCATCCGGCCGTACGACAGACCGCTGAGCGAATTGGCCAAGATGTCGCGGACCGCGGCCGCGATCGCCGACGCCACCACGACGATGATCAGCGCCACGAACAGCTTGGGCAGAAATGCGATAACGCCGGAGAGCAACACGCTGACCGGGTTGGGCCCGAAGATCCCGAACGCCAACTGCAACACGAACAACAGCAGCGCGTAGTAGACGATCTTGCTGACGATGGTCGAGGCGTCGTACTTGCTGTTCTGCAGAGCCTTACGAACTCCGCCACGCTCGACCGCACGGTCGAATCCGACGCGCTCGAGCACTTTGTCGATCGCCTTGGCGATCAGCTTTGCGATGATCCACCCCACGATCAGGATGAGGATGAAGATCAGTATCTTCGGGGCCATCACGGCGACGGTCCGCCACATGTCCCGTAGTGCGTCTTCCACGATTTCCGTCCTTCCCAGATGTGCAGCGCGCATCTATTGACGTCGCCGTCATACCCGGGAGAAGGCGGGGTAAACAAAGCTGTACTAGCCGAGTACGCCTCAGCGTGGCGTATTTCCGATCAGTTCGACGCCGTTGCCGTTCCAGCGGAACTTGACCACGCTGTCCAGGCCTGGCATGCCGTTGGAGTACCGCAACGCGACGGTGTCGCCGGTGCCGGCGGAGGTGTCGACACCGTTGAAGCCGTAGGTGTCCGGCACTCCGGTGGGGATGAACTTGCCGAGGTGGAACATCACGGCGCGGGTGTTCGGGTTCTCGGCGTTGGTGTTGGCCCGCACGATGACGACCGAAAGCTGTGCGCACTCGTTGTAGTTGCCCGCCACCGGCACCGGGTACCAGCCCTGGCCGCTGCGCGGGTCCTTCGGTAACGCGGCGACGGCCTCGGCGATCTCCGGTGCGTTGAGGTCGACCGCGCAGGGGTCGACGGCCGCGTCCGCACTGGGCGCCGCGACGGTGGGCGCCGGCGCGGCCGTCGCGGCCGGGGGAGCGGCGGGGGCCGCCGACGGCGTCTTGGACACGGTCGAGTCGCCCGCGCCGCAGCCCGCGACGAACACCACCGCGGTCCCGACAAGGCCGCCGATCGCCACCGCCCACTTCACAACAGCGCACCGTACCGAACGCCGCGCGTGTGTCCCGGCACGCCGCGCGGCGGGTCGGACCGCCGGCGGGCACTAGACTCTGTCAGCAATGACGTCCTCCGAGCCGGACGCGCCCGGCGCCGATCTCACCTTTGATGACCTGCAGATTCACCCCTCGGTGCTGCGGGCCGTCGCTGACGTCGGCTACGAATCGCCGTCGGCCATCCAGGCGGCCACCATCCCGGCCATGATGGCGGGCTCCGACGTCGTCGGCCTGGCGCAGACCGGTACGGGCAAGACCGCCGCCTTCGCGATCCCGATCCTGTCGAAGATCGACACCGGCAGCCGCGTCACTCAGGCACTCGTGCTGGCACCGACCCGTGAGCTCGCGCTGCAGGTGGCGGAGGCTTTCAGCCGGTACGGCGCGCACCTGTCGGTGAACGTGCTGCCGATCTACGGCGGCAGTTCCTACGGTCCTCAGCTGGCCGGCCTCAAGCGCGGCGCCCAGGTCGTCGTCGGTACCCCCGGCCGGGTGATCGACCACCTGGAGAAGGGCAGCCTCGACCTTTCGCACCTCGACTACCTGGTGCTCGACGAGGCAGACGAGATGCTCACGATGGGCTTCGCCGAAGAGGTCGAACGCATCCTGGCCGACACGCCCGAGTACAAACAGGTCGCGTTGTTCTCGGCGACGATGCCGCCCGCGATCCGCAAGATCACCACCCGGTACCTGCACGACCCGGTGGAGGTGACGGTCAAGTCGAAGACGCAGACCGCCGAGAACATCACGCAGCGCTACGTGCAGGTGGCCGGCCCGCGCAAGATGGACGCCTTGACCCGGCTGCTGGAGGTCGAACCGTTCGAGGCGATGATCGTGTTCGTCCGCACCAAGCAGGCCACCGAGGAGGTGGCCGACCGGCTCAAGGCGCGCGGTTTCTCCGCGGCCGCCATCAACGGCGACATCCCGCAAGCCGTGCGGGAGCGCACCATCAACGCGCTCAAGGACGGATCGATCGACATCCTGATCGCCACCGACGTGGCCGCGCGGGGCCTGGACGTCGAGCGCATCTCTCACGTCCTGAACTACGACATCCCGCATGACCCCGAGTCCTACGTGCACCGCATCGGACGGACCGGCCGTGCCGGGCGTTCCGGAACCGCGCTGTTGTTCGTGACGCCGCGGGAACGGCATCTGCTCAATTCGATCGAGCGCGTGACACGGCAGAAGCTGGTCGAGTCGGAACTGCCGACGGTCGAGGACGTCAACGAGAAGCGGGTGGCCAAGTTCCTCGACTCCATCACCGCGGCGCTGGCCTCGCCGGGTATCGACGTGTTCCGCGGGCTGATCGAGGCCTACGAGCGCGATCACGACGTGCCGATGGCCGACATCGCCGCCGCACTGGCGCTGCAGAGCCGCGACGGCGAGGAGTTCCTGATGACGGAACCGCCACCGGAGAAGCGCCGTGAGCGACGGGAGAAGCCGTCCCGCGACGGTGAGGACCGGGGGCCGCGCAAGCCCAGGGAACGGCGCAGCGATCTCGCGACCTACCGCATCGCGGTCGGCAAGCGGCACAAGGTCGCGCCGGGCGCGATCGTGGGAGCCATCGCCAACGAGGGCGGGCTGCACCGCAGCGACTTCGGCCACATCGCGATCAAAGTGGACCACTCGCTGGTCGAACTCCCGGCCAAGCTTCCCAAGCAGACGCTGAAAGCGTTGGAGAACACCAGGATCCAGGGTCAGCTGATCCACCTCGAACCCGACCGCGGGCCCAAGCCGCATCGGGGGAAGTACAAGTCGAAGTGACGGTGTCCGACCGGGCCGATGCGCAGGGCGGTCTGGAATCCGTCTCCAAGGCGGAGCGGGTCGCCTCGCTCACCGGCATCAGGGCGGTCGCGGCGCTGCTGGTGATGCTCACTCACGCCGCCTACACCACCGGCAAGTACCCGCAGGGGTACCTCGGCCTGGTGTACTCCCGCGCGGAGATCGGTGTGCCGATCTTCTTCGTGCTCAGCGGTTTTCTGTTGTTCGCGCCGTGGGTCAAGGCGGCCGCGGCCGGGACGGCACCGCCGTCGGTGCGCCGCTACGCCTGGCACCGGGTGCGCCGCATCATGCCCGCCTATGCCGTGACCGTGGTCGCCGCCTATCTCGTTTACCATTTCCGCACCGCGGGCCCGAATCCCGGCCACACGTGGGAAGGGCTGTTCCGCAACCTGACGCTGACGCAGATCTACACCGACAACTACCTGTATTCGTTTCTGCACCAAGGGCTTACGCAGATGTGGAGCCTGGCGGTGGAAGTCGCGTTCTACGTGGCGCTGCCGTTGCTGGCATATCTGCTGCTGGTGCTGTTGTGCCGACGACGGTGGCGGCCGGGCCTGCTGATGGCCGGACTGACCGGGCTCGCGGTCCTCACCCCGGCCTGGCTGATCCTGGTGCACACCACCGACTTCCTGCCCGACGGGGCGCGGCTGTGGCTGCCGTCGTATCTGACGTGGTTCGTCGGCGGGATGATGCTGGCCGCGCTGCAGCCGCTCGGGGTGCGGGCGTATGCGATGGCCTGTGTTCCGGTGGCGGTGGCGTGCTACTTCATCGTGTCCACCCCGATCGCCGGTGAGCCCACCACCTCGCCTGCGGAATTGCGGGAGGCGTTGGCCAAGGCGCTGTTCTACGCGGTGATCGCCACGCTGGTGGTCGCGCCGCTGGCGCTGGGCGATAGCGGGATCTACGCCCGCGTGCTGGCCAGCCGGCCGATGGTGTTCCTCGGCGAGATCTCCTACGAGATCTTCCTGATCCACCTGATCACCATGGAGTTGGTGATGGTGGAGATCCTGCGCTACCCGATCTACACCGGGTCGATCGTCATGCTGTTCGTGGTCACGTTCGTCGTGACGGTGCCGCTGGCGTGGCTGCTGCACCGGTTCACCCGGGTGCGTCCCACCTGAGCCCCGGCGGCCACCGCAGACGCAGACATTAGGTTACGCTGCCCTAAGTAATCGATACGAAGGGTGGTCCGATGGCGGACAAGAAACCAACGCGCGGTTTTCCGGGGGCGGTGCTCAAGCTGCTGCGCGCGGGCGACTACGAACTGACCGTGACCGGCAAGCGCGAGATCAGCCCGCACTACACGCGGCTGAGCTTCACCGCGGGCGGCATGCTGAACGACCGGCCGCTGCACCCGACGATGTGGATCCGCATGTGGTTCGCCGACGGCGACAAACTGCATCAGCGGGGCTACACGCTGGTCGATCCCGACCCCGACACCGACACCGTCGACATCGAGTTCGCGCTGCACGACGGCGTCGCGTCGCGGTGGGCCCAGAACGCCCGACCGGGCGACACCATCGAGGTGACGGTGCTGGGCAGCAACTTCACGCTGCCCGAACCGCGACCGGCGGGCTACGTGATCGTCGGGGACACCGCGTCGTTGCCCGCGATCAACTCGCTGCTGACCGCCATCGGCGACGCGCAGGCCCGGGTCTTCCTCGAGGCGGGTCACGAGGACAACAAGCAACTGCCGGTCGCGCGCAGCACGGATGTCGTCTGGGTGGACCGCAAGAACGCTGGGGAGGCGTTGGTGGAGGCCGTCCGGTCGGCGGCGTTCGACGCCTCCGCGCACTTCGGCTGGGTCGCCTGCGACAACCGCACGACGCGCGCGGTGGCCAAGGTCTTCCGCGAGGACTACAAGATCGCGAAGAAGTCGATCAAAGCCCAGGCCTACTGGGTGGCCTGACCGGCTTCACTGAGCGGACTGCCGGCTCGGCAGCACGATCGGCACGACGAACTCCTCGAGCATCGACCGCTCGTCGTCCTCGTCGTGGCCGGGGAACAGCATCAGCGATGTCATGACACGCACCAGCCACCGCGACCGGTGTGCCACCAGCTCGGGTTCGTCGGGCCCCAGCGAGATGACGAACGCCTCGGTCAGCGCCTTGATCACCTCGGACTCCTCGGCCATCTCCGCACCGATCGGCCGCTGCGTCGTCGCGAACCACGAAGCCAGCGCGGGACTTTCGCGCACGTTGCGCAGTGAGGCGATCATCCCCTCGATCAGGCGCTCGCGCGGATCGGTCAGCGAGTTGATCTGCTCGGTCATCTCGCGGTAGAGGCGATAGCTCTCCCGGTGCACGTACGCGGTGTAGAGAGCCTCGCGGTTCTCGAAATACCGATACAGTGTCGCGCGCGAACACCCTGCCGCCGAGGCTATTTCGTGCATCCCGACGGTGGCCGCCTCCTTCCGGGTGAATAGCTCGCCCGCTGCGTCGAGGATGCGGTCGGCGGCGACCTCGGTGCGCCGGGCGGCCAGCCAGTCGCCGGCCATCAGGACTTCACCGTGAACGGCACCGACAGCGGCCGGCGCACGTAGCTGCCTCCGGCCCAGACGATTCCGCCCTCGTCGACGCTGAAGTCGGGGACCCGCGTCAGCAACTCGGTCAGCGCGACACGGGACTGCATCCGCGCCGCCGCCGCGCCGAGGCAGTGGTGCGCGCCGTGGCTGAACGTCAGGATGTTGCGCGGCTTGCGCGTCACGTCGAGTTCGGCGGCGTCGTCGCCGAACTGGCGCTCGTCGCGGTTGGCCGATCCGTAGAGGAACAGCACGCGCCTGCCCTCCGGGATGGTGGTGCCGGCCACCGTCACCTCACGGGTGACGGTGCGTGCGAGGCCCTGCACCGGAGACGTCAACCGCAGGAACTCGTCGACCGAATCCGGTATGAGACCCCGGTTTTCGGCCAGCAGCCGGCGCTGGTCGGCCCGCTGGTGCAGCAATTGCACCGAGCCGCCGAGCATCCCGGTGGTGGTGTCGTTGCCGCCGGTGACCATGGTGAACGTGAATGCCAGGATCGACAGCACACCGGCGATGTCGCCGTCGGCGCCGACTCCGGCGGCCACCAGGTGCGAGACCGTGTCGTCCTCGGGCTCGGTCCGCCGTCGCTCGATGAGCGCGGTGAAGTAGGCCATCATCTCACCGAGCTTGTCGCCGAGCGTCTCCAGCGCGCCGCCGATGCCGCCGTCGGCGGTGTTGGCCGCCACGATCGCGTCGGTCCAGCCGTCGAACTTGCCACGGTCCGCCTCCGGAACGCCGAGGTAGTGCGCGACGACCATCGACGGCAGCGGTTTGAACAGTTCGGCGACGATGTCGCCGCCGCCGTTGGCGCGGATCCGCTCGATGCGCTCAATCACGTACTCGCGGACCTTCGGCTCGACCGCCTCGACCTGCCGCGGCGTGAAGCCGCGCGACACCAGCTTGCGGAACTCGGTGTGCACCGGCGGGTCCTGCATCACCATCGGCGGATTGTCGGCCAGACCGATGAGCTCGAGTTCGCCGTAGTTGACGGTGAGCCCCTGCGCCGAGGAGAAGGTCTCGTGATCACGAGCCGCCGCCCAGATGTCGGCGTGGCGGGACATCACGTAGTAGTCGTGGTCCGGCTTGTCCTGCGGGACGACGTGGTGCACGGGATCGTGGTCACGCAGCGCCTTGTACATGTCGAAGGGGTTGGCCCACGTGTCGGCGTCGGCGAGCTGGAAGCGGACGGGACTTCCGTGAGACAGAGTAGCTGTCATGTCTCATTGCTACGACACGACCCCGGATGGTGTCAATAGGCGGTCAGCGATTCGTGCACCGTCACCGGCGCTGATCACCGCCGCGAACGGTGCACAAGTCGCTCAGATCGCCGCGCCGGGGTTGAGGATGTTGTCAGGGTCCAGCGCCTGCTTGATCCGGCGGTTGAGCTCCATCGCCTCGGGTCCGATCTGGCCCGCCAGCCAGGGACGCTTGAGCCGGCCGACACCGTGCTCGCCGGTGATCGTGCCGCCGAGGCCGACGGCCAGATCCATGATCTCGCCGAACGCCTGGTGCGCGCGTTCGGTCATCGCGGCGTCGGCGGGGTCGTACACGATCAGCGGGTGGGTGTTGCCGTCGCCCGCATGCGCGATCACCGAGATCATCAGGTTGTGGTTGGCCGCAATCTTCGCGACCCCGCCGACCAGATCGGCCAGCGCCGGCAGCGGTACGCCGACGTCCTCGAGCAGCAGCGAGCCCTTCAGCTCAACGGCCGGGATGCAGAACCGGCGCGCCGCGACGAACGCCTCGCCCTCGTCGGGGTCCGACGTCGAAAAGACTTCCTTGGCACCGTGTTCGGTGAACACGTCGGCCATGAACTGTGCGTCGGATTGGCCCGCGGGCCCCCTCTCGTCGGACGCGGCGACCAGCATCGCGGCCGCGTCGCGATCGAGGCCCATCCTGATCTTGTCCTCCACGGCGTTGATGGCCGCGGCGTCCATGAACTCCAGCATCGACGGCCGGATCCTGGCCGTGATGTGAACGACGGCGCGCGCCGCCGACTCGACCGAGTCGAACGTGGCCACCACCGTGCTCGCCGCGTGCTGCGCGGGCAGCAGTTTCAGCGTCGCCTCGGTGACGACGCCGAGCGTGCCCTCGCTGCCGACGAACAGCTTGGTCAACGGCAGGCCCGCGACGTCCTTGAGCCGCGGCCCGCCGAGGCGCACCGCCGTGCCATCGGCCAGCACCACCTGCAACCCGAGCACGTAGTCGGTGGTGACGCCGTACTTCACGCAGCACAGCCCGCCGGCGTTGGTCGCGACGTTGCCGCCGATGCTGCAGATCTCGAACGACGACGGGTCCGGCGGATACCACAGCCCGAACTCGGCGACGGCCTTCTTCACCTCGGCGTTCAGCAGGCCGGGCTGGACGACGGCGGTGCGGGTGACCGGGTCGACGGTGATGTCGCGCATCTTCTCGGTCGTCAGCACGATCGCGCCGTCGAGCGCCGACGCCCCGCCCGACAACCCCGTGCCCATGCCGCGGGGCACCACCGCGATCTTGTGGGCACTCGCCCACCGCAGCACGGCCTGCACGTCCGAGGTGCTGCGCGGCCGTACTACGGCCAGCGGCGTCCCCGCGCTCGGATCGAAGGCCCGGTCGTGCCGGTACGACCCGAGGATGTCGGGGTCGGTGACCACCGCGCCGTCGGGGAGCTCGGCGACCAGGTCGGCCAGAACGGCATTCACAGAGCAATCGTACGAGCACACCTCCCGGCCGAGGTCGAGCGCATGAACGCCGGGTACACCGGTGACGAAAATGCGTTCGGCCGCAAATGGTGCGGGTTATAGTCGCGCCGTGATCAGCGGGGATCCGCTGGCAGGACGTGACGGCGAACTGGCGACCATTCGCCGCGCGCTCAGCGGGGGCGGGGGCAAGTCCGGCGTGGTGATCGTCGGGGCGGCGGGAGTGGGCAAGACCCGGCTCGCGCGGGAGGTGCTGGCGCTTGCCGAACGCGGCGGCGAGCGGACGAACTGGATCGTCGGCACCGAGTCCGCGCGGCCGTTGCCGCTCGGCGCCTTCACCGCGCTGATCAGCGACGCGATCGCCGACCCGATGCCCAATGTTCGTCATCTCATCAATTCCTTTGTCGCACAACAGCGCAAGGGCCGCATCCTGATCGGGGTCGACGACGCGCACCTGCTCGACGGCCTGTCGGCGCACGTCGTGCATCAACTCGCCCAGAGCCCCGCCGCGCGGCTGGTCGTCACACTGCGCTCCGGGGTCGACGAGCCCGACGCCATCACCGCGCTGTGGAAGGACGGTCTGCTCGCTCGCCTCAACCTCGAACCGCTGTCGGCCGACGCGGCCCGCGGCATGCTCGAGGACACCCTCGGCGGAGCGGTGGAAGCCCGCAGTGCCCGTCAGTTCTGGACGCTCACCGGCGGTAACGCGCTGTTCTTGCGCCAACTCGCCATGGACCAGGTCGACGCGGGTCACCTCCGCCTGACGGCCGGGGTGTGGGTGTGGGACGGCGACGTCGCGGTGAGCCAGGGCATCAGCGACATGGTCGGCAGGCAATTGCGGCAGCTCACTCCGGGGGTGGCGCTCGTCGTCGACACCCTGTCGCAGTGCGAGCCGCTGCCCGTCGACGCGCTCTGCGATCTGGTGGCGCGGGCCGACCTCGAAGCCGCCGAGCAGATGCGCCTGGTGACCGTCGAGCGCACCGGCGGCGAGTTGACGGCCCGGCTGGCGCATCCGCTGTACGGGGAACTGCGCCGGGCGACCGCCGGCGAGATGTATCTGTCGAAGATCCGTGGCAGGCTGGCCGATCGGCTCGCCGCCGAGCCCGACGCCGACATGCAGGCCACGGTGCGCCGTGCGCTGCTCGCGCTCGAATCCGACCGGCCGCCCGATCCGAAGCTGTGCCTACGGGCCGCCCAGCACGCGATGACGCTGCTCGACCTCGACCTGGCCGACCGGTTCGCGACGGCGGCCGCCGATGCCGGTGCCGCCGACGCCCTGCTCATCCGGGCGCTGAATCTGCTTCTGCTCGGCCGCGGCGCGCAGGCCGAAGAGGTGCTCAGCGCGATCGCCCGCGACGGTGTCGAAGGTGCCCATCAGTGGTCGACGCTGCGGGCGGCCAACCTGCTGTGGATGCTGGGCCGGCTCCGGGACGCCGAGGGCGTGCTGGCCGACCTGGCGTCCCGGCCGGAGACGGCTGCCGAGGAGTCCGCCCGCGCGGCCGTGCAGGCCTGTGTCGACGCCGCGTCGGCGCGCTGTGACGCAGCGGTCGAAAAGGCCACGGCGGCTTTGGGTTCCGGGTTGCTCAGCGACTTCCACGCGATGATGGCGTCGGTGGCGTTGACCATGGCGCTGGGTGCGCTGGGCAGGGCCGACGATCTCAGCGCGGTCGCGCAGGCAGCGCTCGACCGCGCGATGACGTCGTTCCAGGCGTCGCACATGCGGTTCTGGTTCGCCAGTGTGTACGCCCGCGCCTGCAGGCTGACCGGCCGCCTCGACGAATGCGCGGCGATGGTGCAGCGACTTGCGCACTCCGCGCACGAGGTGCCGAGCCTGGCGTACGCGAACCTCACGTCGCTGATGGGTCACGCCGAGCTGATGCGGGGCAACGTCCACACCTCGGTGAAGCTCCTGCACGAGGCGCTGGCAGGGGTCGAAAGACACGCTGTCACAACGGGCCTGCGACCGGCCACCTGCTTCGCGCTCGCCGAGGCGCACGCCAAGCTCGGCGAGGGTGAGGCGGCCGAGAAGGCGATCGCCGAGGCGGGGTCCAGCGTGCCCGCCGACTACCTCTACATGCACACCGCGCTGAGCATCTCCACGGGCTGGTCGCTGATCGCCAACGGGTGCGTCACCGAGGCGATCGCAGGAGTGCGGACCGCCGCGGTCCAGGCCCGTGACCGCCATCAGCCCACCCACGAGGTGGCCTGCCTGCAGGCGGCCGCGCAATGGGGCGACCCGTCATCGGCGTCCCGGGCTCGTGCGCTCGCCGACCGATTGGCGCTGCCCCTCGCCGAAGCCGTTGCACGCCATAGCGAGTCACTGGCGGCCGGTGACGGTGAAGGTCTGCTCGAGGCCTCGAACGCCTATCAACGGATCGGCGACCTCGTCGCCGCCGCGGACGCCGCCGCCCAGGCGGCCGTCGCGTTCACCCGCGGTCAGCAGCGCAAGCGCGGATTGCGGGCCGCCGCGATCGCCAAGGAGCTCAGCGACGCGTGCGGGGGCCTGTGTACCCCCGCCCTGCGAACGCCGGCCAGTCAGCCACTCACCGGCCGCCAACGCGAGGTCGTCGAGTTCGTGGTGGCGGGGCTGTCCAACCGCGAGATCGCCGAAAAGCTCGTGATGTCGGTGCGGAGCGTGGAGGGACACGTCTACCGGGCGTGCCTGCGGGTGGGGGCCAATTCGCGCGAGGAACTGGCCGACATCGCCAGGCGTGGGCCGGCCGCCACGCGGTGACGGCACCCGCCCGAACCGGTCATGTCCTGTCCCGGTCGAGCTCGCGCAGCGCGGGCAGGAAGATCGCGACGACGCCCAGCAGCAGCATCGGCAGCGACAGCGCCAGGAACGTCACGTGCAGTCCCGAGGAATCGGCGAGCGGACCCGCGATGATCAGCCCGAGCGGACCCGCGGCGTAGGCCAGCGACCCCATCACGCCGACCACCCGCCCGCGCAGATGCTGCGGCGCCCGTGTCTGCATGACGTAGTTGTAGATCGGCGCGATCGGCCCGTACACCAGGCCGACGATGGCCGAGAGCACGAGGATGAGCGGCAGCGGCGGCAGGAACGCGATCACCGTCATCGCCACCCCGAGCGTCAGCACCGCGGTCAGCATGGTGGCCCGCCTGCTCATGTGCCGGGACAGCACCGCGTAGCCCAGCGCGCCGACCAGGCCGCCGATGCTCAACGCCATCAGTACCCAGCCCAGTTGCGCCGGCTCGTTGCGGTCGGTGAAGTACTTGGGGAACAGCACGCTCTCCATCGGCATGTAGAGCCCGGTGGCCGCGAGGTCGACGAACGCCAGCGTTCGCAGCACCTTGTTGTGCCACACGAAGCGCAGGCCCTCGAGGATGCCCGCCCATACACCCCCGGGAAGCGAGTCCCGGTCGGGCTTGCCGGTGCCTTCCAGGCGCAGCAGCGCGATCGCGACGATCGACAGCCCGAAGGCCCCGGCGGTCACCCACATCGTGTTGACGCCGCCGAGCGTCGCGATCAGCAGACCGCCGATACCCGGGCCGATGATGTAGGCCAGGTTGAACACCGCCTCGTAGACGCTGTTGGCGTGGTCGAGCGTCCACCTGGCACGCGCGGCGGCCTCCGGCAGCATCGTCTCGCGCGCGGTCATCCCGGCCGGGTCGAAGAACGCGCCCAGCGCCGCCAGCACCGCCAGCACCGCGACGTTGACCGCCTGCACTCCCGCGGTCAGCGCCAGCACGGGAACCGCGGCGACCGACAACGCCGACAACGCATCCGAGATCATCGACACGCGCCGCCGCCCGAGGTAGTCGACCGCTGCGCCCGCGATGAGGGTGGCCGCCAGCAGCGGCAGCGTTCCGGCCATCGCCACAATCGAGGCCTCGAGCGCAGATCCGTTGCGCTGCAACACCAACCACGGAAAGGCGACGAGAGAGATGCCGTTGCCCGCACCGGCCATCAGCGCGGCGAACAGAATCAGCAGTAGGGGACCGCGCCGGCTGTTCCTCATGAGTTATCGCGGCAGAATCTAACAGCGGCCGGGGTCGCGCGGCACGCGAATAATCCGGACGTGCACAGTTATGTGCGTGACGTTGCCCCATCCCCGCACAGGCGCGCGATTCTCCTCGCCGGTGCCACCGGGAACGGGGTGGCCGGGTGACCCGGCCACGCGCCGAACCGCGGTGGCGGCGAACGCCGCTGCGGTGACGGCGATTGCCGCGGCGGTGCGGACGGTCTCCGAACTCGACGCCGAGGTGTCGGTGTGCCGGGCCTGTCCGCGGCTGGTCGAGTGGCGAGAAGAGGTCGCCGTCGTCAAGCGCAAGTCCTTCGCCGACGAGCCGTACTGGGGTCGGCCCGCGACCGGCTTCGGGTCACCGCGGCCCCGCATCCTCATCGTCGGATTGGCGCCCGCCGCGCACGGCGCCAACCGCACCGGCAGGGTGTTCACCGGTGACCGCTCCGGCGACTTCCTGTTCGCCGCGCTGCACCGCGCCGGGCTGGCGAACCAGTCGGTCTGCGTGGACGCGGCGGACGGATTGGCGCTCAACGAGACCCGCGTCGCCGCCGCCGTGCGCTGCGCCCCGCCCGCGAACGCCCCGACCCCCGCGGAGCGCGCGACGTGCGCGCCGTGGCTGGACGCGGAGTGGCGACTCGTGGCGCCACACGTTCGCGTCGTCATCGCGCTCGGCGGATTCGCGTGGCGGGCGGCGCTGCAGATGCTGCGCGCCGGGGGGGTGACGGTGCCCGCGCCTGCGCCGCAGTTCGGCCACAACGCGGCCGCGGAACTGGACGGCGTCACACTGATCGGCTGCTACCACCCGAGCCAGCAGAACACGTTCACCGGGAAGCTCACCCCGCAGATGCTCGACGACGTGTTCGGCACCGCAACCCGAATCGCGGGAACGTACGACTCCGAGGATGCGTTGTGACTGCCATGCGCCTATCAGTCCTCGATCTCGTGCCGGTGCGCACGGACCAGTCGACCTCCGACGCACTGGCGGCGTCGAGGCAGCTCGCGCAGACCGCCGACCGCCTGGGCTACACCCGCTACTGGGTCGCCGAGCACCACAACATGCCCTCGGTCGCGGCGACCAGCCCGCCGGTGCTGATCGCGCATCTGGCCGCCCACACCGAGCACCTGCGGCTCGGATCGGGCGGGGTGATGCTGCCCAACCACGCTCCGCTGGCGGTGGCCGAGCAGTTCGCGCTGCTGGAGGCCGCGCATCCCGGGCGCATCGACCTCGGCATCGGCCGGGCGCCCGGCTCGGATCCGGTGACGTCGATGGCGCTGCGTGGCGCCGCGGGCCGTGACGATCGCGATATCGAGGCGTTCCCCGACTACCTCGACGACGTCGTCGCGCTGATGAGCCCCCGCGGGGTGCGGGTTCCGATCCCCAACCAGCGTTACCTCCTCAAGGCCACACCCGCGGCTGTCAGCGAGCCAAGGCTGTGGCTGCTCGGCTCGTCGATGTACTCGGCGCATCTGGCCGCCGCGAAGGGCCTGCCGTACGTGTTCGCGCACCACTTCTCCGGGCAGGGCACCGCCGAGGCGTTGGCGGTGTACCGATCGGAGTTCCGGCCCAGCGAGCTGACGCCCGAACCGGTCACCTTCCTGACGGTCAATGCGGTGGTGGCCGAGACACGCGACGAGGCAACATCTTTGGCGCTACCCAACCTGCAGATGATGGCACGCCTTCGGACCGGCCAGCCGCTGGGCGCGCTCGATCTCGTCGAGGACGCCGAACAACAGGAACTGTCCCCGCAGGCACAGCGGATCGCCGAGAGCGCGTTCGGTCGCGCCGTGGTGGGCGACCCGATGGAGGCCGCCGGTCAGGTGCGCGCTCTCGCCGAGGAGTTCGGTGTCGACGAGGTGATGATCAACCCCGTCGCTTCCGCGCGCCGCGGCACCGATCCGGCGACCGCGCCGGCACGCGAGGCGACGCTGGAGTTGTTGGCCAAGGAGCTCTTCTAGGGCGTCAACCGCACGACCGGGATCGGTCGGGTGGTCCGCTTCTGGTAGGTGTTGTAGCGGTCTTTGTTGTTCTTCATGTCGTTGACGATCTGCCACAGCCGCGGGTAGTCCGGATCGTCGCGGGTGACCGGCGTGGCCGTCGCTTTGATCCGCTTGGGCCCGACGTTGATCTCGACGTTCGGGTTGGCCTTGAGGTTGTGATACCAGCCCGGGGCTTTCGGCTCACCGCCCATCGATGCGACGACGAGGTAGTCGTCGCCGTCGCGGGCGTACGCCAGCGAATTCGACCGCTGCAAACCGGTTTTCGCGCCGACGGTGTGAAGGATCAGCATGGGCGGCGTGCCGGGAAAGCTGTGCCCGATCCGCCCATTCGTGCGTTTGTAGAGCTTGTCGTGCAACAGCAGCAGGGGATAACCGAAGTAGCGCTCGTACCAGGGCATGGCCATGACACTCAGTCTTGCGCAGCGGAGTCCAGTTGCGCCAGGGCCTCGCGGAGCAGGCGGCCCGATCGCTCGCGATCGGGGTCGCGGCGCAACAGCATGTTCTTGGCGAACGACAGCTTGTCGCCGCTCCGCCGTGGCACCACGTGCAGGTGAATATGGAAGACCGATTGAAACGCGGACTTGCCGTCGTTGATGACGACGTTGTTGCCGTCGGCATGCAGACCGGACAGGCGTGCAGCGCGCGCGACGCGCTGGCCGATCTTCGCCATGGCGGCCACGGTTTCGGCAGGTGTGTCGGTCAGGTCGACGGTATGGCGCTTGGGGAGGACCAGGGTGTGACCGTGGCTGAACGGACGGATGTCGAGGATGGCCAGGTACTCGTCGTCCTCGTGGATGCGGATGGCGGGCGCCTCACCGGCGACGATGGCACAGAACACACACGACATGCCGCCACGTTAGCGGTCAGCCGCCGGCATTCTCCGTCGCCCACCCCGTGACCGATCAGACCCGCTACGCTGCCGCCGTGGACACCAGCGATATCGCCTTCGCCGGAGCCGCGGAGCAGGCGCGGATGCTGGCCGCGGGCACCATCACCGCGCCGGACCTGCTGCAGCTCTACCTCGACCGCATCGCGCGGCTGGATCCCGCATTGCGGTCCTACCGCGTTGTGCTCGCCGACAGCGCGCGCCGCGAGGCCGCCGTCACCCAGGACCGGCTCGATGCGGGTGAGCGACTGCCGTTGTTGGGTGTGCCGATCGCCGTCAAGGACGACGTCGACGTGGCGGGCGAGACGACGACATACGGCAGCGCGGCATCCGGCCCCGCCAAGACCGAGGATGCCGAGGTCGTCCGTCGGTTGAGGGCGGCGGGGGCGGTGATCATCGGCAAGACGGCGGTGCCGGAGATGATGATCTGGTCGTTCACCGAGACAATGACGTACGGCGCCACGCGGAATCCGTGGAACACCGACTTTGCGCCCGGTGGCAGCAGTGGTGGCAGTGGGGCAGCGGTGGCAGCCGGCCTCGCCGCGATGGCGCTGGGCTCGGACGGGATGGGTTCGATCCGGATCCCGTCGACGTGGTGCGGGTTGTTCGGGCTGAAACCGCAACGTGATCGCGTACCGATCGCGCCGCACGACGATGCGTGGAACGGATTGAGCGTGAACGGCCCGATCGCGCGGACGGTCTCCGATGCGGCGCTGTTCCTGGATGCGACGACGGAGGAGTCGTCGTTTGGCGCGGCGGCGGCGAAAGAACCGGGCCCGCTGCGGATCGCGGTGAGCACCAGGGTGCCGCCCCTACTGGTGGCGAGGATCGGTGCGGCGCAGCGGGCCGCTGTGGACGAAGCAGTGTCGCTGTTGCGCGAACTCGGACACGACGTGATCGTGCGCGACATCGACTATCCCAGATCCGCTGTTGCGCATGCTTTGTCGCGGTATGTTCGCGGGGTCTACGACGACGTGCGGACGCTGCCACACCCCGAGCGACTGGAGGCGCGCACCCGCGCGTTCGCCCGGTTGGGCGGGCTGATCAGCGACGCGCGGATGCGGCGGATCCGAGCTACGGAAAGCGTGTTGGCCGACCGCATTCAGTCGATCTTCGACAAGGTCGACATCGTGCTCACGCCGGGGACGGCGACGGGCCCGTCGCGCATCGGCGCCTACCAACGCCGGGGGGCGATCTCGACACTGGCGTTGGTGGCGGCGCGCGTGCCGTTCCAGGCGATGTTCAACGTGACGGGCCAGCCGGCGGCCGTCGTACCGTGGGGTGTCGACGAACATGGCGTGCCGACGTCGGTGCAGTTGGTGGGCAGGCCGTTCGACGAGGCGACGTTGCTGTCGCTTTCGGCTCAGATCGAGAAGGTCCGGCCGTGGGCGCACCGCCGCCCGCCGGTGTCCTAATCCATCGCGGCAACCCAGGCCGCCAGCTTGTCCACGTACCGCATGGTCTGCGCCGGACTCGTCGACGGCAGCCGCTGACAGTCCGGTTCCCTTGGCGGGTGGACCAACCGGTGAAAGTTCTTCTCCGCGGCGGCTCCGTTGAACACGACCTGGGTGATATGCCGATGCCGATCGAACAACTCACCGAAGTCGTTGGCCACCATGCTGTCCGGCTCCACCGCGGCGTCCAGGCTGCCTATCCGTCGACATGACCGCAGCACATCCCACACGGCGATGCCCCGCGCGGTCAGTGCGCCGACTCGCTGGTCGTAAGCCGCGTCGGCGGCGAACCCGAAGATCTCACCCATGATCGGCCAGAACGCATTGCGCGGGTTCCCGTAGTACTGCCGGGTGGCCAGCGACATCGCGCTCGGCATGTTGCCGAGGATGAGGGTGTGCGCGCCGTCTCCGACGATCGGGGGCAGACCGTAGAGCACCCGAGAGGCCATGCCTGTGACTATCGCACGCGGTATACGTTGAGCCGATGGCCGATGAGACCGAGCTCGAAGTGTCCGGTCTGCTCGACGGGCTCGAGGGCGCCGCCCGCGTCGAACGTGCGGAGTTGATCTCCTGGCTACTGGACCAGGGCATCGCCGTCGAGCAGATCCGCACCGCGTTCATGCCGATGCTGCTCGCCGCGCGTCGCGTCCTCGACGACGACGGAACCTACGTCTCGGCGCGCGAGACGAGCGAGAAGACCGGCCTCGAACTGGACCTGCTGCAGCGCATCCAGCGGGCGATGGGTCTGCCGACGGTCGACGATCCCGATGCCGCCGTCTATCTGCGTGCCGACGCGGAGGCCGCGAGGTTCGCCCAGCGGTTCGTCGAGATGGGCATCGAGCCCGATCAGATCGTTCAGATCACCCGCCTGCTCGCCGACGGGCTCTCGCGTGCGGCCGAGGTGATGCGGTATGCCGGATTGGCGTCCGTCCTGGATCCGTCGGCATCCGAACTCGTCATCGCCAAGAACGCCGAAGCGCTGATGCGCGCGGCCGACCCGCTCCTCGGTCCGATGATCCAGGAAATGCTCCGGCTGCAGCTGCGGCATCTGATGGAGACGGAGGCCATCAGCGCCTCGGAGCGCGCGGAGGGGCAACGGATGCCCGGTGCCCGACTTGTCACCATCGCCTTCGCCGACCTCGTCGGTTTCACCCGCCTCGGCGAAGCCGTGCCACCCGAAGATCTCGAGCGTCTCGCTCATCGGCTGTCCGACCTGGCGCACGAGGTGTCGGTCCCGCCCGTCAGGTTCATCAAGACGATCGGCGACGAGGTGATGCTCGTCAGCCCCGACCCCGTGCCGCTGCTGGAGGCGATGATGACGCTGATCGGGCAGACGGAGGGCGACGAGGACCTGCCGCGCTTGCGGGTCGGGATGGCCACCGGCATGGCGGTCAGTCGGGCCGGTGACTGGTACGGCGGCGCAGTCAATCTGGCCAGCCGCATCACCGGGGCCGCCAGGCCGGGCTCGGTCCTCGCCCCCGAGACGACGCGCGACGCCATCGGCGACGACGAGCGATTCACGTGGTCGTTCGCGGGCGCTCGGCACCTCAAGGGCATCAAATCCGACGTCAAGCTGTTTCGCGTGCGCCGGTCAGAGGACTAGCACCAAGACCTGTCGGTGGTTCGAACTAGTGTTCGAGTCATGGAGAGATCGGGTCGGGACGCCGTCAGCGCCGCTTTCGCGCGGCTGCGCGCCGTGCGCGAGGAGATCTCCGGTCTGAACTTTGACGCACTGACCGCCGCTGAGCGACTGGACCTGCTCGATGAGCTCGAATTCGACCGGCGCCGCCAACCCGCCGTCGAGCACCGGCTGCTGGCGGGGCTGACCAGTGCGGTCACCGCCGGGGAGATGGGCGGAGCGAACTGGCCCACGGTGTTGCAGGAGCGGCTGCGCATCGGCCGGGCCGAGGCGCGCCGGCGGCTCGAGGAAATGGCCGACCTCGGCCCGCGCACCGCATTGACCGGTGAACCGCTCGAGCCGATGCTGGCCCACGTTGCCAAACGTCAGGCCGGCGGCGAGCTCGGCGCCGAACATGTGCGCATCATCCGCACCTTCTTCGACGAGCTGCCCGCCGCCGTCGATCTGCCCACCCGTGCGTCGTGTGAGGAGACGCTGACCCAGTTGGGCGCCCAACACACTCCCGACGTGCTGCGCAAAGCCGCTCAACGGCTGGCCGGCTACGTCAACCCCGACGGCGAGTACAGCGAGCGCGACCGCGCCGCCCGGCGCGGGGTGAGCATCGGTCCCCAGGGCGCCGATGGGATGTCGGCGTTCAGGGGCAAGCTCGATCCCGAGGCCCGCGCCACCCTCGATGCGGTGCTGGCCAAACTGGCCGCCCCGGGCATGTGCAACCCCGACGATGAGAACCCCTGCATCGACGGTGAACCCAGTGAGGAGGCGGTTCGGGCGGACTATCGATCCCAGCCGCAGCGCAACCACGACGCCCTCAAAGCGATGGGCCGAGCCCTGCTCGCCTCCGGACAACTCGGCCGGCACAACGGGTTACCGGCATCGATCATCGTCACCACCACCCTGCAGGACCTCCAAGCAGGCACCGGCCACGGCATCACCGCCGGCGGCTCGCTGCTGCCGATGCGCGATGTCATCCGGCTGGCCAGCCACAGCCACCACTACCTGGCCGTCTTCGACAACCACACCAATGAGACGCTCTATCTCGGACGCACCAAACGACTGGCCAACCCCGCACAACGCATCGTGCTCTACGCCCGCGACCGCGGCTGCACCAAACCCGGCTGCACCGTCCCGGCCTACTGGTGCCAGGTCCACCACGCCGACCAGGACTGGATCGACGGTGGCCAGACCAACATCGACGAACTCACCCTGGCCTGCGGCCCCGACAACCGCCTCGTCAGCAACGGCGGCTGGAGCACCCGCAAACGCAAAGACGGCCGCACCGAATGGATCCCCCCTCCTCACCTCGACCGCGGGCAACCCCGCATCAACAACTACCACCACCCCGAAGAACTGCTTCGCGACAAGGATCGACAAACGGGTGATGAGCCGTAGCCCCGCCGCATACCATCGGAGAATGAGTCGGATCGTCAACCTAGTCTGGATCGCGGCATCGTTTGCCGCGACTGCTGTGGCGGGCGCCGGCGTCGGAAGCGCCGGCCCCGGCGATCCCCCACCCCCATGCGCGTACACGCTGTCCCCGCCGCAGGTGGTGCAGGCCGACGGCGGCAGCCGGGTCATGGCGACGGTCACGCCCAGTGGGTGCGCCGGGGCGTTCCGGCCCGCGCTGAGTGTGGCGTGCGTGTACATCGACGGTCAGGACTCGCAGGGGCAGTGCTCGCAGGCGCAGGGCCCGGGCACCGCGCAGGTGTACTTAAAGCCGTACCAGCCCGGCGCCACCTACCGCTCGACCGGACGCGGCTGCGGGACGCTCTTCTGGGATGCGCTGGCGCCGAACTGCCAGTTGCTCGGGCCGATCCCCGCGACGCTGTAGCTCAGACCGTTCCGGAGAAGCGACGCAGCCGAAGGCTGTTGCTCACCACGAACACGGAACTGAAGGCCATCGCCGCACCCGCGATCATCGGGTTCAACAGTCCCGCCGCGGCCAGCGGCAGCGCCGCGACGTTGTAGGCGAACGCCCAGAACAGGTTGCCTTTGATCGTCGACAATGTCTTGCGCGACAACCGAATCGCATCAGGCACGGCCCGCAGATCGTCGCGCACCAACGTCACGTCACTGGCCTCGATGGCGACATCGGTGCCGCTGCCCATCGCCAGCCCCAGGTCGGCCTGGGCCAGCGCCGCGGCGTCGTTGACGCCGTCGCCCACCATCGCCACCACCTTGCCCTGCGACTGAAGCCGCTTGACGGTGTCGACCTTGTCCTCCGGCAGCACCTCGGCGATCACCTCGTCGATGCCCACCTGTCGCGCGACCGTACGCGCCGTGGCCTCGTTGTCGCCGGTCACCATCATGGGTGTCAGTCCAAGCTCGCGTAGCCGCGCGATGGCCTCCGCCGACGTCGGCTTGACGGCGTCCTCCACCACCAGTACGCCCTGCACGCTGCCATCCCAGCCGGCGGCGATCGCCGTCCGGCCCTCCGATTCCGCCTGGTGCATCGCCGTTTTCAGTGTCGCTGGGAACTCGTACGACGAGAACAGCCGCGCTCGTCCCGCCACGACCTCTCGCCCGTCGACCATGCCCCGCACCCCGAGGCCCCGCATGTTGGTGAAGTTCTCCACCGGCGGCAGCTCGCCGACCTTGTCCCGCGCCCCGGTAGCAATCGCTTTGGCGATCGGATGCTCCGAGCCGTGCTCCACCGCGCCGGCCAGCCGCAGAACGTCGTCGGGCCGCGAGTCGTCCGCGGTGATCACATCGATCAGGGTCATCGTGCCAGTGGTGATCGTGCCCGTCTTGTCCAGCACGACGGTGTCGATCCGCCGCGTCGACTCCAACACCTCCGGGCCCTTGATGAGGATCCCCAGCTGCGCCCCGCGGCCGGTACCGACCATCAGCGCGGTCGGTGTCGCCAGGCCCAGCGCACACGGGCACGCGATGATCAGCACCGCCACTGCCGCGGTGAACGCCGCCGCCACCGAAGTACCTGTGCCGAGCCAGAATCCGAGTGTCGCCACCGCCAACGCGATCACGATCGGCACGAACACCCCGGAGATCCTGTCGGCCAACCGCTGCGCCTGTGCCTTGCCGCTCTGCGCGTTCTCGACGAGGCGCGCCATCTGCGCCAGCTGCGTGTCGGAGCCGATCCGCTCGGCTCGCACCACGAGGCGCCCGTCAACGTTGACCGTCGCGCCCACCACGTGGTCACCCGGGGTGACATCGACCGGGACCGACTCGCCGGTCAGCATCGACGCGTCGAGCGCCGAACTGCCCTCGACAACCGCACCGTCGGTGGCGACCTTCTCACCCGGCCGCACCACGAACTCGTCGCCGACCCGCAACTGCTCGATCGGAACACGATGTTCCACACCGTCTTTGCGGACAACGACTTCTTTGGCCCCGAGCTCGAGCAGCGCCCGCAACGCGGCGCCGGCGCGGCGCTTGGAACGCGCCTCGAAATAGCGTCCGGCCAGAATGAACGTCGTCACGCCTGCGGCCACCTCGAAGTACACATTGCCGGATCCGTCGACGCGCGACAGTGTCAGCTCGAACGGATGCGTCATACCCGGTAGGCCGGCCGTCCCCCAGAACAGCGCGTAGACCGACCAACCCAGCGCCGCCAGCGTGCCCATCGAGATCAGCGTGTCCATGGTGGTGGTGCCATGCCGCAGGTTGGTCCACGCCGCCCGGTGGAACGGCCACGCGCCCCACACCACGACCGGCGCCGCCAGCGTGAACGACAACCACTGCCAGTTGGTGAATTGCAGCGCCGGAACCATCGCCATCGCGATCACCGGGATCGTCAGCGCGGCCGATATCAGCAGTCGCTGCAGCAGCGCTGCGCTCGGATCATCTTCCGCCGCCGCCTCGGTGACCTCGTCGGCGACCGGGAGGTGCGCCTGGTATCCCGCCTCCTCGACCGTCGCCACGAGCACCTGCGGCGTGACGTCGTCGGGGTACTCGACGCGCGCCTTCTCGGTGGCGAAGTTCACCGTCGCGGTGACACCGTCGATCTTGTTGAGCTTGCGTTCGATTCGATTCGCGCACGACGCACAGGTCATGCCCTCGATCGACAGCTCAACGGTGGAGGTGTCGGTAACCATCTCAGTGACCATGGTCGCCCTCGCTGCTGTCGGAGGGTTCCTGCCCCGACCCCGCGACCGACACGGTGAAGGCCGCGGTACGCACCACGCCGTCGTGCTGGAAGTCGAGGAACAGCCGGTAGTCGCCGGTGCTGGGGAACGTGGTGTGGAACTCGATCTCCGGACCGGCGCCGGTGACGCCGTCGCCCGGTGCGCCCATCGGGTGCACGTGCAGGTAGGCCAGATCGGCGGCGCGCAGTGCGACGAGATGGCCGTACGCGCCCAGGTACGGCTGCAGGTCGTCGACCGCCACGCCGTCGCGGGTGACCGATAGCGTCAGCGTCGACTCCTGACCGGCCTTCGGTGTGCCGCTCAGCGTCACGGCGTAGTCGTCGACCTCGGACACCGCGTTGGCGGCGGGCAGCGGCTGCGGTTCGTACTGGCCGGCGACATGGATGTTGGCGCCAAGGGTCAAAGCCGGTCCGTCGGTGGGAACGAAGTCGGCGAAGACGCGGTAGTCGCCGGCGCGGCTCAAATTCACCGGTACCCGCCAGGTTCCCGATGAATCGAGCACCGGGTGCACATGCTGGTATGCAGTCAGGTCGTTGCGAACCACGATCAGGTGCAGCAGCTTCTCGTGCGCCTCGTCATACCGCGTCACGGGCGCGCCACTGTCATCGAGGATGTGAAATCGCAGCGGCGTTTCGGCGGCTGCGGGGTAGATGGACTCGCTCAAGTGGAGGGTGTAGCCGTCCTGGGTGGACCGCAACCCTCCCGGCTGTTCCGCGGCCGCGGCGGGCGCAGGGTGGTCCGGTGCGGCCGTGCCATCCGGGCCGACCGCCTTGCCGATCCACAGCGAAGCCGCGAACACCGTCGCGAGCGCGACGATGAACGCAGCGATGCGGGTGACGGTCTTCATCAACCGGCCAACCGGTAGCCGGCTTCTTCCACCGCATTCCTGATGGCGGCCGTGTCGACCGGGATATCGCTGTCGATGGTTACCACGCCGCTTTCGACGTCCACGTCCACCGCGCGCACGCCGGCGATCTCGCCGATCTCCTCGCGCACGGAGGCGGCGCAATGTCCGCAGGTCATTCCGGTGACGGTCACATTCGTTGAGCTCATGAACCCCACTGTACCTATACCCCCTTAGGGTATGCAATCAGGCCTTCCGCGCGGCTCCCACGAAGAGCATGCCGCCGAGCCTGCTCTCCATCGTGCCGGTGCCGTGCAGTCCGTGCCGTTGCAGTTCTGCGGCGAACTCTCGCGCGTCGAACCGGTTCTCCCGTGGGTGCACGGTGAATGTGCGGAAGGCCCACGACTCGAGCATGCGCCGTGGCACCTCCTCGAAGAGCAGCAGGCCGCCGGGTCGCAACACTCGGGCCACCTCGGCCAGCGCGTCCTGCCAGTTCGGGACGTGATGGATGATGCCGAAGTCGACGACGGTGTCCATCGATCCCGACGGCTGCTCGATCGCGCAGACATCGCCGACCGACAGCGCCACCGGCCGGCCGTGCAGTCGCCGGCGCGCCAACTCCACCATCGAGTCATCGAGGTCGAACGCCGTCACCTGCCGTGCGCCCAGTCGGTCGAGAATCACCTTGGCGCCGACGCCGCGGCCGCATCCGACCTCGAGCACATGCTGATCCGACAGATCTCCACCGGCCAGGCGGCGGAACCATGCCGCCTCGCGGCTGTGCTGGTGCGCCGCCCGCACGGGATTGTTCATCACCGCGCGCTCGATGCTGTTGAGGTTCATGCGGCCGGACTGTACCCCCAAGGGGTATGGGCCACCAGGCCTACGTCCGAGCGAGCGTGGCAGCATCGGCGTCCATGCGGGTTCTCGTCCAGCGGGTCAGGTCGGCCGCCGTTACCGTCGGCGGCGAGGTCGTCGGCGCGATCCGGCCGGACAGTCAGGGCCTGCTCGCACTTGTCGGCGTGACGCACGACGACGATGCCGCCACAGCGCAACGCATGGCCGAAAAGCTGTGGCAGCTGCGCATACTCGACGACGAGAAGTCCGCCTCCGAAATCGGCGCGCCGGTACTCGTCATCAGCCAGTTCACCCTCTATGCCAACACTGCGAAGGGGCGGCGCCCGGCCTGGAACGCCGCCGCGCCGCGCGCCGTCGCCGAACCGCTCGTGACGTCATTGGCCGACGCGCTGCGCGGACTCGGCGCCCACGTCGAAACCGGTGTGTTCGGCGCCGACATGCAGGTCGAACTCGTCAACGACGGCCCCGTGACCGTGCTGCTCGAACTCTGAGCTACTGCGTCGCCACCTGCGGGACGCCCTCGGACGGCTGCACGATCACGAAGCCCTGGCCGTAGAATGACACCTGCACCGCCTCGCCCGAACCGCGGCCGATCAACGCTCCCGCCTTGAAGCTGGTCTTGAGCTGCGTCTGCAGGTTCGCCGACCATGCCACCACCGCGTTGGTGTCGGCGAACGTCGGCGCCTCCGCGGCGTTGAGCACCACCGGCGGGCCGTCCGTCGTCAGCGCCACCCATCCGGTGCCGCGCAGCGTGGTGTTGAACAGCCCACCCGTCGCGATGCTGCCGCCCTTCACCCGCTCGATGTTCCAGTCCAGGCTCGACGAGAAGGCCAGCACGTTCTTGCCGCTGATCGACAACCCGCTGTTGCTGAGGTTGAGCAGGTGCACGTCGTAGGCCCGGTCGGCGAGGAAGACATCGCCCTGGCCCTGGCACCGCATCAGCGGCAGGCCTTCTCCGGTCAGCGCCTTCTTGATGAACTTCGAGGCGCCGCCGCCCTCGAACGCGAAGTCCACGTTGCCCTGGTAGGCAACCATCGAACCCTGCCGCGCCATGAACGGTTCGCCGAGACGCACGCGCAGCAGCTTCGAGTTCTGGTTCGCGATGGGTTTCGCTTCCTTCTCGCTGAACCGGCCGTCGACGAGATCGCCCGAGATACCGGCGAATCCGTCGCCAGGGGGCTGGCCCATCGCGGTCGCCTGCGGCTGTGCCTGCTGCGGACCGCCCTGAGGCCGTGCCTGTCCCTGCGGCGCGCCCGGCGGCGGCCCGCCCAGCGGCGCCCGGCCCACCTGACCCTGATGTGACACCTGATCCGTCCAGCGCTGTCCGTCATGCCAGCGGTACTCGTAGCGGCCCTCCGGATCGGGTCGCCAACTTCCATTCGGTGCTGTCATGGCCTACAAAGTAGCCGGACGACTGGCATTCTTGGGTGATGGCAAAGGAAATCGACCGGGTGCGCGCGCAGAGCGCTTTCGCGGTCATCAAGCAGCATCCCGGCATGGTGCTGTTCGTCGCCTCGCCGGCGCTCATCGCGGTCGGATTGGTGTGGTGGCTGGTCAGCCCGGCCCTCGCGATCCTCCTGTTGATCGGCGTGGTGGTCGGCGGCGGCGCCGTGCTGCTGCTCAGGCGCAGCTAACCGAACACCAATCATGTTCGCCCTGGGGTGAATGCTGTCCCATCTGCAGTGTAACGGTGTAATCATGTAAGCATGAGACACAACATCCACGGCCGGCGCCGACCAGGAGGCTGGCACCAGGCCCAGCAACCCGACGCCGGCGACGCCGGCGACTGGTTCGCCGGTCGACTGCCCGACGGCTGGTTCGCCGGTGACCCCGCCGTCGTCGTCGACCGCGAAGAGATCACCGTCGTCGGTCGCCTCCCCGAGGCGGAAGGCGAGGAGAGCGAGGCGCGCGCATCCGGCAGGGTGGCGCGGTTCCGTGAGGAGACCCGCAGCGAACGTATGCGCATCGCCGACGAGGCCGAGGCGCGCTACGGCCGGAAGGTGGCGTGGGGCGTGGAAACAGGCGACCCCGCATCGCCGGAACGAATCCTGTTCACGCACTTGGCCGTTCCGGTCATGACGCGGCTGCGCCAGCCCGAGCGCCAGGTGCTCGACACGCTGGTCGACGCCGGTGTGGCGCGGTCCCGGTCGGATGCACTGGCGTGGTCGGTCCGGTTGGTCGGCGAGCACGCCGACGAGTGGCTGGGCAAGCTGCGCGAGGCGATGCGCAACGTCGACGACCTGCGCGCCGAGGGACCGCAGCTCTAGTTCTCGAGTCGGACTCCTCAACGCGGCTCGTGCCTCGCCGCTTGATCGTCGTCCGACGAGACCCGCTCCACGCCGACGTACTGCGAACTCAGCGCCGACGTCTGCGACAGCGGATCGACCGGCCCGGCATCGACGAGCAGGTTGCGGTTCTGCCCGTAAGACACCGCCGCGGTACGTCCGCGTGGATCGAAAACCCGTGAGCCCCAGCCGTGGTCGACGATCACGACTCCGCGTCGCGGGCGGTCGCTGAGCGCGGCGGGCAACTCGATCTCACCGACGGGGGAGAACACCTTCACCCGGTCGCCCTGGCCGACTCCAAGCGCGGCCGCGTCCTCGGGGTGGATGACGACCTCGTTGCGCTTACCCGACGGATGCAGTCCGGGCAGATCGTTCAGCCACGAGTTCATCGAGTGCCGGTTCCTGCGGTTGGCCAACTGGAACGGGTAGCCGACGGGGGCCTGCGGACGGGTTTCGGCGAGCAGTTCGCGTGCGCGGGCGAGGAACTCCGGCGGGGCGGCGTGCACCTTCTTGTCGTCGGTGCGCAGCGCGTCGCGGAAGTGACCGAACTCGCGAGGCCCCAGCACCCAACCGTGCGGATGCGCCCGCACGTCGCGCCACCTGATCCTGTGCCCGTTGAACTTTCGGCCCGTCGCGACGACCAGGCGGTCGATCCAGTGCGGGCCGAACTCGAGTTTCTGTCTGCCGGTCGCACGCGCCACCGCGCGGGTGGCCCTGATGAAGCCGTTGAGTCCCTTGGCGCGAAACAGCGGCCTGCGCATCGCGATCGCCAGATCGGTGAAGATCCGCCACTCCTGCCGCGCGCCCGGCGGCGGCTCGACGGCTTTGACGCCGTACTGCAGGTACGGCTCGTCGTGCATGTTGCTGGTGAACGCCAGCAGGTCGTCGCGCTCCAGCCAGTGTGTCGCGGGCAGCAGCCAGTGCGCGTGGCGATGGCTTTCGCGCTGCACGAAGTCGATCGCCACCAACAGATCCAACTGCGCCAGTGCATCATCCAGCCGCGCACCGTCCGGCCCCGACACCACGGGGTTGCCGCAGTCGATCAGCATCGCCCTGATCTGGCCGCGGCCGGGCGTGGTGATCTCGTCGGGCAGCTCGGACAGCGCATGCGCACCGGCGACCATCTCGCGACCGCTCAGCCGGCTGTGATGCGGCTTGGCCTTCACCATCGCCGACATGCGGATCGCGTCGACGTACCCTGGCTCGTAGCGGCGGCCGCCCGGGCGGTCCATCCGGCCGGTTATGACGTTGAGGACGTGGCCCAACCATTCGGCGACGGTGCCCGCCAGGTGCATCGAGACCCCGGTCCTGGTGACGACCATCGCCCCGCGCGCCGCGGCGAAGTCGCGGGCGACCTGCTCAATCCGCGCCCGCGGAATGTCACAGCGCGCGGCCAGATCGTCGAGATCGGCATCGGCGACCAGAGCGCGCAGATCGGCCACGCCCGTGGCGAGTTCGGTGCAGTCCTGACGGTGATCCAAGCCCTCGTCGAGCACCACCTTGACCATCGCCAGCAGCAGCGCCCAGTCCTGACCGGGTCGCACCGCCAGGTGGATGTCGGCCTTGTCGGCGGACTCGGTGCGCAGCGGGTCGACGACGACGATCGTCGCACCCCGCTTCTGGCGTTCCAGTGCGCGCCGCCATCCACCGGGCACGGTCTCCAGCCAATTCCACGCGCTGACAGCCGGATTCGTGCCGACCAGCAGGAAGTAATCACAATTGTCGATGTCGGAGACCGGCGCCATCAGGATCGAGCCGTACATCTTCTGCGCGACGACGTGCATCGCGTTCTGGTCGACCGAGCCGACGAAATAGCGGCTGTGCGTACCGATCGCGTCCAGCCAGCCGTTCATGAAGACGATGTTCGACGACGAGAACCCCGCCGGGTTGCCGTAGTAGACGCCGACCGCATCGGGACCGCCGGCCTCGATCGCGGCGGTCATCCTGGCGGCGATGTCGCTGATGGCCTCGTCCCACGTCGCCTCGACGTAGGTGTCACCGACGCGGCGCATCGGGTTGAGGATCCGGCGTGGATGCTCGACCAATTGGTTCGCGGTGCGGCCCTTCGCGCAGAAGTCCTGCCACGTGTGCGGGTTCTGCTTGTCGGGCGCGATCTTGGTGACCCGGTTGCCGTCGACCGTCACCTCCAGGCCGCAGGAGGCCAGGCAGTACCTGCAGAAGGTGTAGACCGTCTTGGAAGTCTCCGTACCGGACGCCGTGCTCATGCGGTCATCCTGCCCGAACCGGCCCCGCATGCGGCCCCGTTAAGCGGATCGCCTAAACCGGTTCGTGACAGTGCGGTTCGATACGCCCGCATCGGCGCGTCGCGGAAGAAACCGCACAATCGGCGCACCGGTCAGGCCTGCGTCATGGACCAGTAAGCGCCACGCTTGGCCAGCAGTTCGGCGTGACTGCCGCGCTCGACGATCTGGCCGCCCTCCATCACGACGATGACGTCGGCGTCGCGGATGGTCGAGAGCCGGTGGGCGATGATGAAACTTGTTCGGTCGCGCCGCAATTCACCCATCGCCTGCGCGATCAGCAGCTCGGTTCGGGTGTCCACCGAGCTGGTGGCCTCGTCGAGGATCAGCAGCCGCGGCCGGGCCAGCACCGCGCGGGCGATCGTGATGAGCTGCTTCTCGCCCGCGCTGATGGATCCGCCGTCGTCGCTGACCCGGGTCTGGTACCCGTCGGGCAGCATGTGCACGAACCGGTCCACATAGGCCGCTTTGGCGGCGGCGATGACCTCGTCCTCGGTCGCGTCGGGCCTGCCGTAGGCGATGTTGTCGTAGATGGTGCCGCCGAACAGCCAGGTGTCCTGCAGCACCATGCCGATCCGGGACCGCAACGAGTGCCTGCTCACCGTCGAGATGTCCACACCGTCAACGAGTATCCGGCCGGAGTCGACGTCGTAGAACCGCATCAGCAGGTTGACCAGCGTCGTCTTGCCCGCCCCGGTCGGCCCGACGATCGCGACCGTGCTTCCCGGCTCGGCGACCAGCGACACGTTCTCGATCACCGGCGTGCCGGGGTGGTAGCTGAACGTCACGTCGTCGAACTCGACGCGGCCGGGCGCGCTGTCGGCGCCGGGCAGCTGCGCGGCCGGATCGGGCGTCTCCTCCTCGGCGTCGAGCAGATCGAAGACCCGCTCGGCGCTGGCCACGCCCGACTGCAGCGTGTTGTACATGCCCGCCACCTGGGTCAGCGGCTGGTTGAACTGGCGGACGTACTGGATGAACGCCTGAATGCTGCCGAGCGTGATCTGACCGGTGGCCACCTGCAGGCCGCCCACCACCGCGACGGCGACGTAGCTCAGGTTGCCGATGAACGTGGTGGCGGGGGAGACGAGTCCGGAGAAGAACTGCGCACCGAAACTCGCGTGGTAGACGTCGTCGTTGTACTCGCGGAAGGCCTCCTGCGCGGCTGCGCGGTGGCCGAACGTCTTGACGATGGTGAACCCGCTGTAGGTCTCCTCGATGTGTGCGTTGAGCCTGCCGGTGTTGGCCCACTGCGCGACGAACAACCGCTGCGACCGTCGTGCGATCACCCGCGTCGCCCACAGCGACAGCGGCACCGTCACCACCGTCAGCAGCGTCAGCAGGGGGGAAATCGTCAGCATCATCACCAGCACGGCAAGCACGGTGAGCACCGAGGTCATCAGCTGGCTGATGGTCATCGACAGCGAGGTCTGGATGTTGTCGACGTCGTTGGTGACCCGGCTGAGTACCTCGCCGCGCTGCCGGGAGTCGAAGTAGGACAACGGCATCCGGTGCACCTTGTCCTCGACGTCCGAGCGCAGCGTCACCATCGTGCGCTGCACCGCGACGTTGAGCAGCCGGGCCTGCAGCCACACCATCAACGCCGCGACCAGGTACAGGCCCAGCGCGAGCAGCAGGGTGCGGCCGACGGCCGCGAAGTCGACGCCGCGGCCGGGCACGACGGCCATGCCCGAGAGCAGGTCGGCGATGGTCGTGTCGCCGCGCGCGCGGGCAGCCAGGATCGCCTGCTCTTTGGTCAGTCCGGCGGGCAACTGCCGGCCGATCACACCGTTGAACAACAGGTCGGTGGCATGGCCGAGGATCCGCGGCCCGATCACGCCGATCGCGATGCCACCGATTCCCATCACGATGACCGCCGCGGTGAGCCCCCGGTGCGGCGTCAACCGCTTCACCAGCCGGATCATCGATCCGGTGAAGTCGCGCGACCGCTCGGTCGGCGCCTGCACCATGCCACGGATCGGCCGCGCCATCGGCCCGCTCACGGCGCGCCCCCCACGCCGGCTCCGAGCGATTGCGACGCCGCGAACTCCGCATATTCGGGACAGTCCGTCAGCAGGGACTCGTGCGTGCCCGACCCGACGATCCGGCCGTCGTCGAGGACGACGATCTGATCCGCCTGGGCCACCGTCGAGATGCGCTGCGCCACAACGATGACCGTCGACGCCGCCGACACCTCGCGCAGCGCGGTCCGCACCCGCGCGTCAGTGTGCACATCGAGTGCGGAGAACGCGTCGTCGAACAGGTACACCGCCGGCCTGCGGATCACCGCGCGCGCGATCGCCAACCGCTGCCGCTGGCCACCGGAGAAGTTGGCGCCGCCCTGGGCGACCCGCATCGCGAGCCCGTCGGCGTGCGCGCGCACGAAGTCGTCGGCGGCGGCCACGCGCAGCGCCTCCCACATCTCGTCCTCGGTCGCCACATGTCCTGGCGCCGCGCCCATCTGCAGGTTGTCGGCGACCGTGCCCGAGAACAGGTAGCCGCGTTGCGGGACCAGACCGATCGCCGACCACAGATCCTCGGGGTCGTAGTCGCGGACGTCGACGTCGTCGATGCGCACCGAACCCGCTGTCACGTCGTACATCCGGCAGATCAGCGACACCAGCGTCGACTTGCCCGAACCGGTGGAACCGACGACGGCGGTCGTGGTGCCCGGCCGGGCGGTGAGCGAAACGTCTTGCAGGACGGGTTGTTCTGCGCCGGGGTAGCAGAAGGTGGCCCCGTCCAACCTGACCTCCCCGCGGATCGACGACGGCTTCACCGGCCGGTCGGGGCTCGTGATCTGCGGCGTGGCGGACAGCACCTCGCCGATGCGGTCGGCGCAGACCGTCGCGCGCGGGATGATGACCAGGATGAACGTCGCCATCAGCACGGCCATCAGGATCTGCATGAAGTAGGACAGGAACGCGATCAGCGAGCCGACCTGCATCTGCCCGGCGTCGATCCGCAACCCGCCGAACCAGATCAGCGCCACGCTGGAGATGTTGATGACCAGGGTGGTGGTGGGCAGCATCAGCGCCTGCCAGCGGCCCGCCTCCAGTGCGGTGTCCGCCAGCGCCCGGTTGGCGTCGGCGAAGCGGTGGCGTTCGAACGGCTCCCGCGCGAACGCGCGGATCACCCGCAGCCCCGAGAGTTGTTCGCGCATCACCCGGTTGATGCCGTCGATCAGTTGCTGCATGCGCCGGAAGATCGGCAGCAGGTGCCGCACGATCCAGTAGTTCGCCATCGCCAGGATCGGCACGCTGACCAACAGCAGCCACGACAGGCCGGCGTCCAGATGCATCGCCATGAAGATGCCGCCGACCGACATGATCGGCGCGGTGATCAGCATCGTGCAGGTCAGCTGCACCAGCAGTTGGATCTGGCCGACGTCGTTGGTGCTGCGGGTCAGCAGCGACGGGGCGCCGAACCGCGCGGTGTCCTCGGCCGAGAAGCCGGTCACATGGTGGAAGATCGCCGAGCGCAGGTCGCGGCCGACTCCCGTGCCCGCCCGCGAGCCGAAGTACACCGCACCGATCGCGCACAGCACCTGCAGCGCGGTGACGGCCAGCATCACGCCGCCGAGCTCGACGATCCGCCGCAGGTTTCCGGTGGCGACCCCGTCGTCGATGATCGCCGCGTTGACGGTGGGCAGGTACAGCGACGCGAGCGTGCTGATCAGCTGGAGCGTGGCGACGATCGCCAGCAGCCCTCGGTATGGCCGCGCATACTGTCGCAGCAGCGCCCATAACATCCCGCTACTGTCGCACACCGCTTTCGAACCCGGTCCGTGCGCAACGCCTGAGAGTTGGATAAGTGCCCAGGTCAACCGGCATGTCGGTGGTTGACCCTCTGACCTGCCGCTACAGTGCATGGCGTGACCCACAGCACGCGTGCGACTCGCTGTCTGGCCGCCCTGGCCGCAGCCGTCATCTCGCTGGTCACCGCATGCTCGGATTCCGAGCCGACGGGTCCGCAGGTGCCGCAGGACACCCCCGCACCCCAGCAGGACGTCGCGCACGGCCCCTTCTTCCCCGAGTGCGGTGGCGTCAGCGACCAGGAGATCACCAAGCAGACCCGGGTGCCGGGGTTGGTGAACACCGCCAAGACTTCGGTGGGGTGCCAGTGGCTGGCCGGCGGCAGCATCCTCGGGCCGCACTTCTCGTTCACGTGGTTCCGCGGCAGCCCGATCGGGCGGGAGCGCAAGACCGAGGAACTGTCGCGCACCAGCGTCGAGGACATCAACATCGAGGGCCACGACGGGTTCATCGCCACCGGTGACGACCCCACGCTCGGCACCAACCTCTGCGAGATCGGCATCCAGTTCGGCGATGACTTCATCGAGTGGTCGATCAGCTACGCCCAGGAACCGTTCCCCGAGCCGTGTGAAGTCGCCAAGGAACTGACCCGCCAATCGATTGTGAACTCCGAATGAGAAGCGCATTGCGTCGCGCCGCAGCCCCGCTGATCGTCGCGCTGACTGTGTTTTCGCTGCTCACGGGCTGCACGCAAACCGTCGAGGGCACGGCCGCCAGGTCGGGCTCGGGTGACGTACCGCGCAACGACGACTCCGAGCGCCAGTATCCGAACCTGCTCAAGGAGTGCGAGGTACTGACCGAGGACATCCTCGCCGAGACCGTCGGCGCCGATCCGCTGGACATCCAGAGCACCTTCGTGGGCGCCGTGTGCCGGTGGCAGGCGGCCAACCCGTCGGGACTCGTGGACATCACCCGGTTCTGGTTCGAGCAGGGCAGCCTCGACAACGAACGGCAGACGGCCGAGAAGCTGGGCTACCGGATCGAGGACAAGCGCGTCGCGGGTATCGACTCCTTCATGATGCGGCCCAACGACCCGAACGGCGCATGCGGCGTCGCCAGCGATGCCGGAGGCGTGGTCGGCTGGTGGGTCAACCCGCAGGCACCCGGCATCGATGCCTGCTCGATGGCGCTCAAGCTGATGGAGTTGACGCTCGCCACCCGCGCCTAGCGCCGACGAGCGCTCGCGCGTGGGGGTACCCCCGCCCGAAGGGCAGGGGGAGAGAATTCAACGCGGCACATGGAAGGTGACCAGCGCGGCGCCGTCGAGCGCCAGCCGGTCCCACGGTTCTCCGCTGCGCAGCACCGCGATGCCCGAGGTCGGGAACTTCACCGAGATCCGTTCGGCGGCAGTGAAGTTGCTGCCTTCCGCGGTGGCCAGGCCGAGCGTGACGGCGGACATCGCTGGTTCGTGGCCGATCACCAGTAGCGTCTGCACGTCGGCGCCGAACCGCGACTGCACGCCGTTGATCACGTCGATCACGGTGCCGGGCGTCGCATCGTAGAGCCGGTCGACGTACTCGACGGGTGCCGCGACGCGGGTGCGCGCCAGCGTCTCGCGCGTCCTGGCGGCCGTCGAGCACAACACCGCGTCCACCGCGGGAGCGTGGGCCCGCAGCCAGTCACCGGCCAGCCCGGCTTCGCGCACACCCCGCGGCGCCAGCGGGCGGTCGTGGTCGGCCACGCCCGGCGGGTAGTCCGACTTGGCGTGGCGAAGCAGCAGCAGCGTGCGATACCGGTCGGCCATCCGACCAACGGTAGGGCATGCCGGTGCACCTCCCCGGAGTTGTCGGCGGCGGGTCCTACACTCGCGGTGCCCGGCAAAGGAACCAGGAGAAGGGACGAGCCGAGATGCGATTCGTGCACACCGCCGACTGGCAACTCGGCATGACCCGTTATTTCCTCAATGGCGAGGCGCAGCCCCGCTATTCGGCTGCGCGCCGGGATGTCGTCGCCGATCTCGGACGGCTCGTCGCCGAGGTCGGCGCCGAGTTCGTGGTCGTCGCCGGCGACGTCTTCGAACACAACCAGCTGGCGCCGCGGGACGTGAGCCAGTCGCTGGAGGCCATGCGGGCGATCGGCGTCCCGGTGTACCTGTTGCCGGGCAACCACGACCCGCTGGACGCCGCCTCGGTCTACTCCAGTGCGCTGTTCACCGCCGAATGCCCCGACAACGTGACGGTGCTGCGCCGCGCGGGGGTGCACGAGGTGCGCCCCGGGCTGCAACTGGTGGCGGCGCCGTGGACGTCCAAGGCGCCGTCGTCGGATCCGGTTGCCGGCGTGCTCGACGACCTGCCCGCCGACGGCACGGCCCGCGTCGTCGTCGGCCACGGCGGGGTGGACATCCACGTGCCGGACAAGGACCGGCCCTCGCTCATCCGCCTCGCCGCGCTGGAGGCCGCGCTCGACCGTGGTGCCGTGCACTATGTGGCCTTGGGCGACAAGCACTCCCGCATGCAGGTCGGCACGACCGGGCGCATCTGGTACTCCGGTTCACCGGAGGTCACCAACTACGACGACATCGAGACCGACCCGGGGCATGTGCTCCTCGTCGACATCGACGAGGAGGACCCGTCGCACCCGGTGGGGGTGGAATCGCGGAAGGTGGGCCGCTGGCGGTTCGTCACGCTGCGCCGCTCAGTGGACAGCAATCGCGACATCGCGGATCTGGACATCAACCTCGACCAGCTGCCGGACAAGGAACGCACGGTGGTGCGCATCGCGCTGACCGGATCGCTGACGGTCACCGATAAGGCTGCGCTCGACGCCTGCCTGGACAAGTACGACCGGCTGTTCGCGGCATTGACGCTGTGGGACAAGCAGAGCGACATCGCGGTGCTGCCCGCCGACGGCGAGTTCGACGATCTCGGCATCGGCGGCTTCGCGGCCTCGGCGGTCGACGAGCTGGTCGCGACCGCCCGCTCCGAGGGTGCCGACGCCGACGACGCGCGCGCCGCGCTGGCGCTGCTGCTGCGGCTCGCGGATCGGGGTGTGGCGTGAAACTGCACCGCCTGGTCCTGACCAACTACCGCGGCATCAGCCACCGCGAGATCGTCTTCCCCGACCGCGGCGTGGTCGTGGTCAGCGGCGCCAACGAGATCGGCAAGTCGTCGATGATCGAGGCACTCGACCTGCTGCTGGAGGCCAAGGACCGGTCGTCGAAGAAGGAAGTCAAGGAGGTCAAGCCGACACACGCCGACGTCGGCGCCGAGGTGACGGCCGAAATAACAACGGGGCCTTACCGTTTCGTGTACCGCAAGCGCTTCCACAAGCGCTGCGAGACGGAACTGACGGTGCTGGCGCCGCGCCGCGAGCAGCTCACGGGCGACGAGGCGCACGAGCGGGTCAACGCCATGCTGGCCGAGACCGTCGACACCTGCCTGTGGCAGGCGCAGCGCGTGCTGCAGTCCGCGTCAACGGCCGCGGTGGACCTGTCGGGGTGCGATGCGCTGTCGCGTGCGCTCGACGTCGCCGCGGGCGAGGCGGTGGCGCTGTCGGGGGCCGAACCGTTGCTGATCGACCGCGTCAAAGCCGAGTACGCGCTCTACTTCACCCGCACCGGTAGGCCGACCGGGGAGTGGCTCGCGGCCACCAAGCGGTTGCAGGCCGCCGAGGAGCGACTCGCCCGCGCGGCGGCCGCCGTGGCGGAGGTCGACGACGCGGTGCGCAAGCACGCCGTTCTCACCGACGACCTCGCCCGCCTTGCGCTGCAGCGCGCCGATGCGACGAAGAACCTGGCCGTCGCGCAGGAGGCGGCGGACGCCGTGGCCGCGCTGACCCGCCAGCTCACGGAGGCCAGCCTGGTCGCCAAGGCGGCGCAGGCCAACCACGACGCGTCGCGTTCCGCGGTCGAGGACCGCCGGAAGCTGCGCGCCGAGATCGAGCAGCGGGCCGCCGCGATCGGCGGGTTGGACGCGTCGGTGGCCGTGGCCGCGGAGGAGCTCGCGACGGCTGCCGAGGTGCAGCAGGACGCCGAGACGGCCGCGGAGCAAGCCCGCGAGGCCTTGTCCGACAGCCAGATCCGGGTCGAGTCGGCACGCCGCGCCGTCCAGCAGCTTCTCGACAGGGACGAAGCGGACCGGATCGTCGCGCGGCTGGCGAAGATCGACGCCGCAGCGCGGGAGCGCGACGGCGTCGAAGCCGAACTCGCCGCGATCACCCTGTCGGATCAGGGCATGCGGGCCATCGAGGACGCCAAGGCCGCGGTCGACATCGCCTCGGGGCAGGTCGAGCTGGCGTCGGCGCAGATCGAGCTGGTGGCGCTGGCCGACGTCGAGGTGCGCATCGGTGACGAGACGGTCCCGCTCGCGCAGGGCGAGACATGGTCGGCGAGCGTGAGCGCGCGTACCGACATCGAGGTGCCGAACCTACTGGCGGCTCGTCTGCTCCCCGGCTCGCCGGCGTCGAAGACCCAGGCCAAACTGGATGCCGCGCAACAGGTTCTGGCGTCGGCGCTGGCCACCGCCGGTGTCGGCGACGTGGCAGCGGCGCGCGCCCTGGACCAGCGGCGTCAGCAGTTGGTGACAGCTCGCGGCCGGGCGTGCGCGACCTACGAGGCACTGGTCGTCGACGAGTCGGCCGATCAACTGAGCGCCCGCCTGGCGGGGCTGCGCGAGCGCCAGCCCGCCGAGGCGGATCTGTTCGACGTCGACGTCGTCGCGGCCCGCGCCGAACTCGACGCCGCGTCGGCTGCCCAGAAGGCGGCCCATGCCGACTGCGAGACCCGTCGCAAGGTCGCCGAGGCGGCGGCGAAGAAGCTGGGAGAGAACGAAACCCGGGTAACCGTGCTGCGGGACAAGCTGGTCACCGCGCAGACCGAGCTGGCCGCGGCCCGCGAGCGGCTGGACGCGCAGCGTGCGACTCTCGGCGACGACGAGCTGACCGCCAGGGCCGAGGCGCACGCCGAGGAGGCGCGGCGGGCGGCGGCTCTGGTCGCGGAGATCGACGCGGAACTGGCACAGACCGCCCCGGATGCGGTGACGGCCGCGCTCGGTGAGGCGCAGCGGTGCGCCGAGGCGTTGGCCGCCACCCACGACGACGTCGCTGGTGCGCTGCGCGAGCTGACTGCGCAGCTGACGGTGTACGGCACCGAGGGCCGCAAGGGCCAACTCGACGAGGCGGAGACCGAGCGCGAGCACGCCGTCGCTGAGCACCTGCGGGTGGCGCGCCGCGCCCGCGCGGCCGAACTGCTGCGGTCGGTGATCGAGCGGCACCGCGACGCGACCCGGCAGCGCTACGTCGACCCGTTCCGTGGTGAGCTGGAGCGGTTGGGACGGTTGGTGTTCGGCGAGAGCTTCGAGGTGGAGGTCGACAGCGCCCTGCGGATCTGCAGCCGCACGATGGCGGGCCGCACCGTGCCCTACGAGTCGCTGTCCGGCGGCGCCAAGGAGCAGCTGGGTATCGTCGCGCGGCTGGCCGGCGCGGCGCTGGTGGCCAAGGAGGACAGCGTCCCGGTCGTCATCGACGACGCGCTGGGCTTCACCGACGCCAACCGGTTGGTCAAGATGGGTGCGGTGTTCAACGCGGTCGGCGGCGACGGGCAGGTGATCGTGTGGACCTGCAGCCCGGATCGCTATGCCGCGGTCGACGGCGCCCACCACATCGAACTCACCCACTAGCGTCGGCAAATCCTCACCGGTCACCCGTCGGCCCTGTCATAGTGGGTCTAGGGGAGACCAAGGTGAGCGTTAGCGAAACCCGCGGGACGGCCAGAAACGATCTCTGGCCGCCGGTGGCGCTGCTGCTCCTGGCCGGTCTGGGCTGGTGGTGGTCGGCGGTCAGCGCCGGCGACATGGGCGCCGACGACGCGATGACCGGCGCGATGCCGATGCCCTCGATGCCCGTCGAGCCGCAACCGACCATGTCGTTCGTCGCCTTCCTCATCGCGTGGGTGGCGATGATGGCGGCGATGATGTTCCCGGCGGTGGTGCCGGTGGTTCGGCTCTACGGCCGGGCCGCGGCGAGGGGGAACGCCGCACCGACGGTGTTCTTCGTCGGCGGCTATCTCGCGCTGTGGACCGTCGTCGGTGTCCCGGCCTACCTCGCCTGGCGGCGGCTGGAGGAGCCGCTGATGACCGGCGACCCGTGGGCGGGCCGGGTGGCCGGGGCGGTGGCGGTGGTCGCGGGGCTCTATCAACTCACGCCGCTCAAGTCCGTGTGTCTGCGGCACTGCCGTTCGCCGATGTCGTTCTTCCTGCGGCACGGCAGGCACCTGGACCGGCCGGCCGGCGCGTTCGTCGCCGGCGGTCGCCACGGGGTCCTCTGTGTCGGCTGCTGCTGGATGCTGATGGCGCTGCTCGTCGCCTTCGGCGCCATGCATCTGGCGTGGATGCTCGTGTTCGCGGTGCTGATCCTGGTGGAGAAGACCGCCCCGTTCGGTGAGCAGTTCGCCCGCGTGACCGGGCTCGCGCTGCTGGCCCTGGGTGTGGCGTTGTTGGTGCACCCGGAATTCATCACCCATCTCGTCTGATCGAAAGGCATGTCATGACCACGACGGAACAACGGCTCCGGTGGCATCTGAAGGGCCGCGGCTACGAGTTCTGCAACTGCGCGCCGGGCTGCGGGTGCAACTTCCACGGGTTTCCCACGTCGGCCGACGGCAGCTGCAAGGCTATGGTCGGCAACCACATCGTCGACGGCGCCTGCGGTGACGTCGACCTCTCGGGCGTCAAGGCGATCGCGGTGATCGACTGGCCGAAGGCCATCCACGACGGCGGCGGCAAGGCCGTCTTCATCGTCGAACCCGCGACCACCGAGGAACAGATCGACTCCCTGGCGCAGATCTACACCGGCCAGCTCGGCGGCGACCCGTGGGGCATCCTGGGCACCACCTACGAGGTGGCCGGACTGGTCAAGGCGCCCATCAGTTTCGAAGGCGCCGGAGTCCAGGTCACCATGACGGCCGACGGCGTCGGCCGCGCCACCGGCGACACGTTCAAGAACCCCGTCACCGGCGAACCGCACCAGGCGCAGATCGTCCTTCCCGAAGGCTTCATCTGGACGCGGGGCGAATGCGGCATCGGCACGTTCGCCGTCGAGGCCGAAGGCATCAGGCTCGACTTCACCGACACCAACTGGATCTATTACGAGTTCGACTGGTCCAACAATTGAGCCTGTAGCAGAAGATCAACTCCTACACTGCGGCAGATGGAGGCCGACTACATCGTCGTGGGAACAGGTTCCGCCGGATCGGTGGTGGCGGGCAAGCTCAGCGCAGACCCGTCGGTCGCGGTGGTGGCGCTCGAAGCGGGACCCCGCGACAAGAACAAGTTCATCCACATCCCCGCCGGGTTCCAGAAGCTGTTCCGCAGCGAGGTGGACTGGGACTACCTGACCGAGCCGCAGAAGCAACTCGACGGCCGCGAGATCTACTGGCCGCGCGGCAAGATGGTCGGCGGCTCGTCGTCGATGAACGCGATGATGTGGGTCCGCGGCTTCGCCGCCGACTACGACGAGTGGGGCCAGGCCGCTGGCGAACAGTGGGACTACGCGCACCTCGAGCCGTACCTGCAACGGATCGAGAGCGGACCGCTGTCGATCACCCGCCAGCGCAGCCCGCGCAGCTCCACGGCGGCCTGGCTCAACGCCGCACAGGACTGCGGATACCGGGTCGAGAAACCGAATCAGGCTGCGCCGGAGGGCTTCTGCGAGACTCTGGTCACTCAGCGCCGCGGTGCCCGGTGGAGCGCCGCCGACGCCTATCTCAAGCCCGCGCTGAAGCGTCGCAACCTGACCCTGGAGACCGACGCCCTGGCCACGAGGGTGGTCTTCGAGGGCCGTCGCGCCGTCGGCGTAGAGATCGAGCAGGGCGGTTCCCGGCGGGTCATCAGGGCCCGCCGCGAGGTGGTGCTGTGCGGTGGCGCGATCAACAGCCCGCAGCTGCTGATGTTGTCGGGCATCGGCGACCGGGAGCGGCTGGCCGACCACGGCATCGAGGTGCTGGCGCATGCACCGGGGGTCGGGACGAACCTGCTGGACCATCTCGTCGCCGTGCTCGGCTTCGACGTGCCGGGTGACTCGCTGTTCGGCGCCGAGAAGCCGGTGCAGTTGCTGAACTACCTTCTGCGCCGCCGCGGCATGCTGACCTCGAACGTGGGGGAGGCGTACGGATTCGTGCGCAGCCGCGACGACCTGAAGCTGCCGGATCTGGAGTTGATTTTCGCGCCCGCGCCGTTCTTCGAGGAGGGCATCGGCGATCCGTACGCCCAGCACGCCGTGGTGCTCGGCGCCATCCTGCTGAAGCCGCGCAGCACCGGCACCATCGAATTACGTTCGGCCGACCCGAAAGACAAGCCGATCATCGACCCGCGCTACCTCTCCGACCCCGACGGTGTGGACCGCGCCGCGATGATGGTGGGGCTGCGCATGTGCGCGACTATCTCCCGGGCGCCTGCGCTGCGCGACGTCATCGGCCGGATCGCTCGGCCCCGCGACGCCACCACCCTCGACGATGCGACGCTCGAACGGGCGCTGACCCACGTGTCGCACACCCTCTACCACCCCGTCGGCACCTGCCGGATGGGCAGCGACGACGCCAGCGTGGTCGACCCGCAACTGCGCGTCCGCGGTGTCGAGCGGCTGCGGGTCGCCGACGCCTCGGTGATGCCGACGATCATCCGCGGCCACACCCACGCGCCGAGCGTGCTGATCGGCGAAAAGGCCGCCGACCTGATCACGGATACTTAGTTCTCCGTTTCCGCGTGGGCCCACACGGAGTGGGGAGTGCGTGTCTGCACACGACACGTCGAGAAAACTCAGCGCTTTACGCACGCTCGCGCGCGCCGACGGTGCGCAACGAGCAACGCGACGACAAGGTCAGGTGGCCAATGCCAGGACCTCGTCGAAACCCTCCACCAGACAATCGCGGAAGTTGTCGAAATCGGGAATCGACCCGGTGTCGACATTGATGCCGAAGTGGCACATGTCGACATAGGTCAGCAGCGTCACGTTCACCGCCGCGCCGATCGTCGGGCCGAATGCGTACTGGCCACTGACCGGCGCGCCTCCGAGATACACCGGCACCGGAATTCCCGGCACGTCGCTGGCGACGAGGTCGACGTGCCGCAGGATCGACCCGATGTACCAGCGCGGCATCAAGTTGAGCATCCCGGCGATCATCTGGGTGTACGGCAGCGACCGCTCGTGACGCACTCCGCTTGCGCGCCGGTGGATCTCGCGGATCCGTTCCGCCGGGTCGGCCACGCCGGCAGGCACGTCGAACCGCATCAGGGTGATCCGGTTGCCGCCCATCTCGTCGTCCTCGGTGCGCAGGCTGATCGGCATCGTCAGGTGCACGTCCCCGAGATCGGCGCCGTGCTTCTCGTGATAGCGGCGCAGCCCCCCGGTGACTCCCGCCACGAACGCGTCGTTGAGCGCGCCGTCGCAGCGGTGGGCCGCCTCGCGCAGCTGCGGCATGGGGACATCGTGCACACCGAGGCGCCGGACCAGGCTGCGTCGCTCCATGAGCGGTGACCCGGTGCGGTTGACGGGACGGACGGTGCGATAGACCGAGGCGGCCGTGGCGGTCGCCGCGTTGGCCGCCGCGACGGGATGGCGAATGCTGTTGTACAGCAGGCCCGGTGCTGATTTCGCCACCGTGGTGAGTGCCGTGCCCGCCAGCTGGGCGTCGTAGCGCAAGCTGTCGGCGTAACCGCTGAGCCACGACTGCTCCGTACCCTGGGGCTCGCTCGGCAGCGCCGGGTGGCGCGGGTTGCGCTCCAGGTCGAACAGCGTCATGCCGATCTGGACGCCGCCCACGCCGTCGGTCAGCGCATGGTGGAACTTGCAGAGCAGGGCCGCCTTGCCGTCGGCGAGGCCGTCGATCAGCGTCGCTTCCCACAACGGGCGGGCGCGGTCGAAATCGGCCATCTGCGCCAGCCGGGCCATCTCCAGCACGGTCTCCAACCCGCCGGGAGCCGGAGCGGTCACGCGGCGCAGGTGAAAGTCGAGGTCGAAGTCGGGCGCCAACTCCCATCGCGGCGGTGCCGGCGGCGGCGACGGCACCACCCGCTGCCGGAACATCGGCAGTCGGCGGCTGACCAGGTCGAGCCGGTGCCGGACCTCGTCCCAATCGGGCGTGGAATCCAGCAGTATCGCGGTCACCACAGTCGACCTCAACCGGGGATCGCTTTCCATCGCCCAGGTGAAGGCGTCGGTATTTCGCATGAAGACAGTCATTGTGTGCTCCCGCCCACACGCTACGGCCGTGCTTCGCTCGCCGTCATCCTTCTGATCCGGGTTGAGGACTTTCTACCTTCGCACCGCCTCCTTACGTCACACCCGACAGGAGGCGCGTCGGCAACGGATCGACCGACCGCGCGGGAGGCCCTCGAGAGGCACAATGTAACGCGATGACCATGAGCGCGAAGCGCCGGCGAGCCCATGACAAACTCGCGGCGCTACCCGGTGTACGTCCTGTCCGCAGGCCGGTGCGTTCCGGGTCGGACGAGGAGTTCGATCTGTACTACGTGCGGACGGGGCGCAAGTCGGCGCACCCGCTGGTGCTCATCCCCGGCGGACCCGGCGCCGCATCCGTCGCGCTGTACCGCGGTTTTCGTCGGCGCGCCGCGGCCGCGGGCCTCGACGTCATCATGGTCGAGCACCGCGGCGTGGGGATGTCGCGGCACGACGACGGCGGCACCGACCTGCCGCCCGAGGCGATGACGATCGACCAGGTGATCGACGACATCGCCGCCGTGCTCGACGACGCCTCGGTCGACAAGGCGGTCATCTACGGCACGTCCTACGGGACCTATGTCGCCGCCGGGTTCGGGGTGCGTCATCCCGACCGGGTGCACGCGATGGTCCTCGACTCACCGCTGTTGTCGGCCAACGACATCGACGCGGTCCGACGGGCGACCCGCCGATCGTTGTGGGACGGCGCCGATCCGGAGACCGCGCACATCGCACCGAAGGTGCGTCGGCTCGTCGACGACGACGTCCTGACCCCCGCGGCCACCCAGTTGGCGATGGCGGTGTACGGCTTCGGCGGACCGGCGGTGCTGAAGCGTCAACTGGACCTGCTGCTCGTCGGCAGGCGCTGGCTGTGGTCGGCGCTGGACCGGGTGTCGCGGTTCGTGCTCGAACGCAAGGCGCCCTACCGGCACGAGCCGGACCTCGTGAACCGCATCGCCTACCGCGAGCTGAACTACGGCGCCGACCCCGACGGCAAGCCCCTCGATCCTGCTGCGGCTTACCGCGAAACCGACTCCGAGACAGCGAAGTTCGAGGCCGAACCCTACGATCTCGAGGCCGAGATGCCGCGCTTCGGCTGGCCGACCGTGGTCGTCTCGGGCGGCCGTGACCTGATCACCCCGCCGGCCGTCGCCCGTCGGATCGCGTCACTGATCACCGACGCGGTCCTTGTCGAGTTGCCGACTGCGGGCCACAGCATCGTCGACCTGCGCGAGCGCGCCGCCCTGGACATCGTGACAGCGGTCTACGACGGCACCGCCGCGGAACTGCCCAACAGGTCCGCGGCGCTGGACTCGCGGCCGGCCGGTTTCGGCGTGCGCGCGTTGATCTGGGGGCTGCATGCCGCCACGGCCGTCGAATCGGCTCTGCCTGCAGTGGTTCCGCGCGTGGTCAACCGCGTCACGGCTTCATGAAGCCGATCTTGGTGTAGTCCGGATCGGCGAGACCGAACGCGCCGAAGTTCGCGAGATTGCTACGCACGGCGATGTTTCCGGTCGACTGGGTCAGCGGCAGGCTGAACACCTCGTCGAACAGCATCTTGTCCAGTTCGTTGGCCAGTGCGCGGGCCTTCGCGGGATCGAGCTCGCTGACGGTCTCCTCGATCTTCGCGTCGATCTGGGGGCTGCTGATCTTGCCGAAGTTGCTCTCGGCGCCGGTGCGGTAGATCTGGGTCAGGCTCGCCAGCGGGAACGCGTCACCGCTCCAAGCGAACTGCGCGATGTCGAAGTTCCCGACGGTGACGAAGTCGGTGAAGAAGCCCGCAGCAGGCCGGATGTCGAGCTCGAGCCTCACCCCGATCTGCGCGAGATTGTTCTGCGCGATCTGCCCGTACTGCCGGGTGCCGAGCGAGTCGAAGAGCACGTCGCGGATCACGAGCTGGCGGCCGTCCTTCTCGCGGAACTGTCCGACCTGCCGCCACCCGAGTGCGTCGAGTTCCTGCTTGGCCTTCTCCGGATCGAACGCGACCTCACCGCTGTTGTCCTGGTAGCCCTCCTGGCCGGCGACGAAGATGTGGTTGTTCAACGGCGCCGGATTGTCGGCCAGCCCGCGCTGGGTGACCTCTGCGATGGTCTTGCGGTCGATGCCCTTGGCGATGGCGCGCCGCAACGCGGGATCGGCGAGAATCGAGCCCGGTGCGCCGTTGAAGGTGAAGTGGTACCAGGACAGCCCGGGAGCACGCCGGACGGTGACGCCCTGGGTCCGCCGCGCGATCTCCATCTCGTCGAGAGTCGCCAGGCCGGTGGCGTCGATCGTGTTGTTCTGCAGTGCGGGGATCCGTGCGGCGTCGTCGAGCACCAGATAGGTGACGCTGTCCAGCAGCGGCGCAGTTCCCCACCATTTCGGGTTGCGCGTCAACGTGATTCGCTTGGCGCCGCGGTCCAGGTTGGAGATGATGAACGGTCCGGCCGAAGGACCCGGACCGTTGAGCTGGGCCCGATTGAACGCCTCCGGGTCGGCCGTCGAGCTCTTGGGCAACAGCACGGCGCTGCCCGCGAACATGCCCTTCCAGTCCGACCACGGTTTGGCGAACGTGACGACGGCCTGGCGGTCGTCGACGCCGCGTTCGACCTTCTCGACGCGGTCGCTGCCGTTGGTCGCCGCGATGGCGAACGCCTTGTCCTTGCCGCTGGTCGCGTTGATCTGCGAGGCGATGTCCTCCCAGGTGATCGGCGTGCCGTCACTCCACACCGCCTCGGGGTTGATGGTGTAGGTCACCACCTGCGGGTCGCTGTTGGTGAGTTCGACGCTGGTGAAGAAGTCGGTGTTGACGGTGGCCGAGCCGTCGGCGGCGATCCGGAACGCGCGCGGCATCGTCGACCGCATCAGCGCGCCCACGTCACCGGTGTTGCCGTCGATGTGCAGCGAGTTGAAGTTCGGCGGGAAGTCGTTCAACGCGAGGCGCAGGTTGCCGCCCTGCTGCAGATTGGCGGCGTCCTGGGGGTTGATGTCGTTGGTCGTGCCGACCTCGGCGGACCCGCCGGCCGACGGGACTTCGTCGTTGCCACCCGAGCAGGCGGTCAGGGTCAGCGCGGTGATGACGGTTGCCAGTCCCAGGGCCTGAGCCAGGCGTCGGATCTTCATGCGCTCCGACTCTAGCTGCGATCCACCTCGGGCCGCGGAACCGCGGCGAGCAACCGCCGGGTGTAGTCGTGCCGGGGATTGCTGAACACCTGGTCACCGTCGCCCTGTTCGACGATCGACCCCTTGTACATCACCGCGACCCGGTGGGCGAGATGGCGCACGACGGACAGGTCGTGGGAGACGAACAGGTACGACAGGCCGAACTGCTGCTGGAGGTCGAGCAGGAGGTTGATGATGCCCGCCTGGATCGAGACGTCGAGCGCCGACACCGGCTCGTCGAGGGCGAGGATCTTGGGCTGCAGCGCCAGTGCCCGGGCGATGCCGATGCGCTGCTTCTGGCCGCCGGAGAACTCGGCGGGATAGCGGGCGGCGTCGGCCCGCCCCAGCCCGACGATCTCGAGCAGCTCGGCGACGCGTCCCTGGATGTGGTTCTTGTCGAATCCGTTGGCCTGCAATGGTTCCGAGAGTACGTCGAACACCGGTAGCCGCGGGTCCAGCGACGCCACCGGGTCCTGGAACACCACCTGTACGTCGCCGCGCAGCTCGCGTCGGGCCTGGCGGTCCAGCGACGCGACGTCCCTACCGAGCACCTCGATGGAACCGGACTGCGGCGCCGTCAGGCCGAGGATCTCATGCAAGGTGGTCGACTTACCCGATCCGGACTCGCCGACGATGCCCAGTGTGCGGCCCTGCTGCAGCTCGAAGCTGACGCCGTCGACCGCGCGCACCTCGCCGACCTGGCGGCGGATCACCACGCCCTTGGTGAGCTTGTAGGTCCTGGCCAGGTCGCGCACCCGCAGCACGACGGGCGCGTCCGAGGTGTCGGGCGTGTCGGGCGGCGCGGTGGACACGCCGTAGATGTCGGCGGCGCTGCGGCCGACGACCTGCTCGGTGCGGATACAGGCGGCGCCGTGCGCAGGCCCCATCGGCAGAAGCTCCGGCTCGTCGGCGCGGCAGTCGTCGATCGCCAGCGGACAGCGCGGCGCGAAGGGGCAGCCGGGCGGCAGGGCGGCCATGGACGGGGGAGCACCGGGGATCGGCACCAGTCGGGCACCCTGTTCGGCGTCCAGTCGCGGCACCGAGCCGAGCAGGCCGACGGTGTAGGGCATTCTCCGATCCGCATACAGGGTCGCGACGGGTCCGACCTCGACGGCTGCCCCCGCATACATCACCAGCGCGCGGTCGGCGAACTCGGCGACCACCCCGAGGTCGTGGGTGATGATCAGCACGCCGGCGCCGGTAACGTCGCGCGCGGTCTTGAGCACCTCGAGGATCTGGGCCTGCACGGTGACGTCCAGCGCGGTCGTCGGCTCGTCGCAGATCAGCAGGTCCGGATCGTTGGCTATCGCGATCGCGATGACCACCCGTTGGCGCTCACCGCCGGACAGCTCGTGCGGAAACGAGCGGGCGCGCCGGTCCGGCTGGGCGATGCCGACCAGCTCGAGCAGTTCGACCGCCCGCGCCAAGGCCGCCTGCTTGCCCACCCCGCGCTGATGGATCCGGATCGCCTCGGCGATCTGGTCACCGACGGTGTAGACCGGGGTCAGCGCCGACATCGGGTCCTGGAACACCGTGCCGATGGTCTTGCCCCGGATCGCCGACATGCGTTGGTCCGACAGCCCGATCAGCTCGTCGCCGTGCAGCCGAATCGAGCCGGACACCTCGGCGTACTCGGGCAGCAGGCCCACGACGGCCATGGCGCTGGCCGACTTGCCTGCGCCCGATTCGCCGACCAGCGCGACGACCTCGCGCTCGCTCACGTCGAAGCTCATGCCGCGCACGGCGTGCACCGACGCGGCATCCGTCGGGAACGCCACGGTGAGGTCGCGGACCTCCAACAGGCTCACCGGGGTCCTCTGCTCTTCGCGCAAGCGCTCATCGACCGCGCCCCCGCCTGCGCAACGGTCGCGCCCCGGGGTCGAGGGCGTCGCGCAGCCCGTCGCCAACCAGGTTGGCGCACAGGATGATCAGCACCAGCACACCGGCGGGGAAAAGGAACAACCATGGGAACGTGGTCGCCGACTTGGTGCCGTCGGCGATCAGCGTGCCCAGCGACACGTCGGGCGGCTGGATGCCGAAGCCGAGGAAGCTCAACCCGGTTTCGGCGAGCACCGCGACCCCGACGTTGAGCGCGGTGTCGATGATGATGATCGACGCGACGTTCGGCAGGATGTGGCGGACGATGATCCGGCCGTCTCGCACACCCATATACCGTGCAGCGGCGACGAATTCGCGGTCGCGCAGGCTCATCGTCATGCCACGTACGATGCGTGAACTGATCATCCAGCTGAACACCGACAGCAGCACGATCATCCAGACGATGTCGCCCTTCGTGCGTTGTACGACGATCGAGATGAGCAGGAAGCTCGGGACCACCAACATCAGGTCGACGAGCCACATCAGCAGCGGATCGCGCCAGTCGACGAAGTATCCGGCGATGGTGCCGACGGTCGCCGCGATGATCGTCGAGATGAACGCGACACAGACGCCGATCAGCATGGATTTCTGCATGCCGCGCAGGGTCTGGGCCAGCAGGTCCTGCCCGAGCGCGTTGGTGCCGAACCAGTGCTCGGGACCCGGCGGTTGCTGCAGGGCGTAGAAGTCCAGGTCGTTGTAGCTGTACGGCAGCAACGGTGGCAACGCGTAGCAGCCGATGAACAACAGCAGCAGGAGGGTCAGCGACACCACTGCGGGTTTGTTGCGCAGGAATCGGCGCAATACCAGCGTGCGGCGCGAGGCGAAATCCGCGACGTCGACGCCGGACCGCGCACTCGTCGCGTCGGTGGTCGTGGTCTCGCTCATGACACCCGCACCCTGGGGTCCAACGCGGCGTAGACGACGTCGGAGAGCAAGCCCGCCAACAGGATCATCACGGCCGACAACATCGTGATCGCCGCGACGATGTTGATGTCCTGGCTGCCGATCCCGATGATCACCCACTCGCCGACACCGTGCCAACCGAAGATCTTCTCGGTGAACACAGCTCCGGTGACCAGTCCGGCGACGCTGTAGGCGAACAGCGTGGCCATCGGGATCAGCGCGGTGCGCAGCCCGTGCTTGAACAGGGCCTGGCGTCGGGTGAGGCCCTTGGCTCTGGCGGTGCGGATGAAGTCCTGCCCGAGCACGTCGAGCATCGCGTTGCGCTGATAGCGGCTGTAGATCGCGATGGAGCCGAGCGCCAGCGTCATCGACGGCAACACCAGGTGCTGGAGCCGGTCGACGAACTGGTTCCACGCCCCGCCCACCGCATCGGGCGACGTCTCACCGGTGTACTCGAACAGTTGCACGCCCAGCATGTTGTTCACGCCGAGGGCGGCGAGGATGAACAGGTTGGCCAGCACGAACGTCGGCGTGCTTATCACCAGCAGGGACAGGATCGTGACGACGCGGTCGCTGAGCCGGTACTGCCGGACCGCCCCCCACGCGCCGGCCACCACGCCGATGACGGTGCCCACCACCGAGCCGATGATCAGCAACCGCAGGCTCACGCCGACCCGTCGCCACAGTTCGTCGGACACGGGCTGCCCGCCGACCGTGACCCCGAAGTCGCCGTGGACGGCGCCGGAGACCCAGGCGACGTACTGCTCGAGGACCGGCTTGTCGAGGCCCAGTTCGGCCCGCTTGGCGTCGATGACCTCCTGCGGTGGTCGCGGGTTGCGCGACTCCAGGGTCTCCAGCGGGTCGAACTGCCACGACGCCAGCAGGAACACGATGAACGAGGCCAGGGCCAGCAACACGACGTAGTTGAGCAGCCGGCGGGCCAGATACCGCGTCATGCGGAGGGTCCGTCAGCCGACTGCATGCGCTCAGGTTAGGAGATCGCCGCGGTGATGGCCGCGATGTGGCCCGTGCGCCGCGGCCGAGCGCGCCGCATTGGCGAAATCACAGCCGGTGTCCAGCGTGTCGCCAGGACCGCCGCGTTCAGTGGGGTGCATCGGGAATGGGGTGAGTTCACATGGCACATGACAGGCTCAAGACGTTCGCCGCCGCAATTGGCGGCAGCGCGATCATCATGCTGGCCGCGTTCGGCGTGACGTGGGGGGAGCGGCCCGACGGGACCGCCGTCGCGACGTCGAACATGACCGTCGGCGTGACGAGCACCCAGACCACCCCGTCGAACGTGCCTGCGACGGGCGTGGCGAGGCCCACCATCAAGGGGCCGGCGCCGCTGCCGTCCGAGGAGGAGGCAACCAAGTAGCGCTCGGCCGTCTGCGCCGGCTGTAACGCCATGGCGCCTTTTCGGGCGGCGAAAACCCGCCATGGCGTTACGTTCGCGCTGCTGTTTCACTTCCGACCGCTCTGGTTACCCGTCAGGGGTGAGGGGGTCGACGACGACCTCCGCCTGCGCTGTTCGATTGGGCCGCGCCGTCAGCTGGCCGTGGTCCGCCAGAGACCGAAACGGAGAGGTCACGGTGAATTCGAAGCAGATCAAATTGTTCTCGGCGACGGTGGGTGCCGGCGCTCTGCTCGGGATGGGCGGGATCGCGGTTGCGGTCGGTACGAGCTCGGCCCAGGACGTGGAGCCGCTGCCGCCCGGCCCCGTGACGACGTCGGAGATGACGACCGGCGAGACCAGCACCGAGACTGTGGCCCCGGAGGCGCCGGAGTCGCCGGTCGCCACGCCGCCGATCACCACGCCGCCGTCGACGATCGCGACTGTTCAGCCGTAGGAACCAGCGGCGCGTTTCCGGTTTCCGCGGCACGCCGCGGGGCCCGTTTCACAGCGGGCACATAGGAAAGGCACAGGGTCGGCCCATGCCGGCTGCCGATAATGGAGCCATGGCCACCCCTTTCTCTGGCGCCGGCGCGCAGGAGACCGGGCGGGTCGTCATGCACCGCGCCGACGGCAAGCCCATCCACGTGCTGGTCGTCGACGACGAGCCCGTCCTCGCCGAGCTGGTCTCGATGGCCCTGCGGTACGAAGGCTGGGAGATCGCGACCGCGTGCGACGGGGCGAGCGCCATCGCCTCGGCCCGCGAGACGCCGCCCGACGTCGTCGTGCTCGACGTGATGCTGCCGGACATGAGCGGGCTGGACGTGCTGCACCGGCTGCGCGAGCAGATCCCCGGCCTTCCGCTGCTGCTACTCACGGCCAAGGATTCGGTCGAGGACCGCATCGCCGGCCTGACCGCTGGCGGCGACGACTACGTCACCAAACCGTTCAGCATCGAGGAGGTGGTGCTGCGGCTGCGCGCGCTGCTGCGGCGCACCGGAATTGCGAGTGAATCGGGCGGTGCCAAGATCGTCGTCGGTGATCTCGTCCTCGACGAGGACAGCCACGAAGTCACGCGCGGCGGTGAGCTGATCACGTTGACCGCCACCGAGTTCGAACTGCTGCGTTTCATGATGCGCAACTCGAAGCGGGTGTTGAGCAAGGCGCAGATCCTCGACCGGGTGTGGAGCTACGACTTCGGCGGCCGGTCCAACATCGTCGAACTGTATGTGTCCTATCTCCGCAAGAAGATCGACAGCGGACGCGAGCCGATGATCCACACCCTGCGCGGTGCCGGGTATGTCCTCAAGCCCGCCCGCTGACGCGGCGCTGGGCCGCATCCGGTCGCCGCGGACGTGGTCCTTGCGGGCGCGGCTGCTGGCCTCCCAGATCGTGCTCCTGGCCCTGGTGTGTGCGGCCGTCGGTGTCGGCACCGTCCTTGCGCTGCAACACTTCCTGATGAACCAGCTCGACGACCAGCTCGCCGAGACCGGGCGGCGCTCCAGTGGGCTGTTCGAGTTCGGTCCGCCGCCGCTGCCACCGCGGGTCCAGATGCCGCCGGGGTTCCCGCGCCGCATGATCATCCGCGACGAGCCGGGCCCCGGACCCGCCTTCCTCAACGCACCCGGGCAGGCCGCCCGAACGGTCGGCGCGATCGTCTCCCGCGGCGTCGCGGTCGACGCCGGTGTCATCAACGCCGACGGCACGCGCGCTGAGGTCGATTCGGCCGCGGCACAACAACTCGCCCGCATCGAACCCACCGGCATCCCGGTGACCCGCGAACTCGACGGGCTCGGTCGGTACCGGGTGATCGCGATTCCGGCGCGCGGGCCGGGCGACGTGATCGTGACCGGCCTACCGACGTCCGACGTCGACGACACGCTGCTGACCGTCGCCGTCATCTTCTGTGTGGTCGGGGCGGTGGCGCTGATCGGCGGAACCACCATGGGAATACTGATCATCCGTCGTCAACTCGCCCCGCTGGCAAGGGTTTCCGATGCGGCCCGACAGGTGGCCGACCTTGACCTCGACCGCGGCGAGGTCCGGCTCCCCACGCCGATCGTCAAGGTGGACCCGGCGAGCGCGCACACCGAGGTGGGGCAGCTGGGGTCGGCGTTGAACCGGATGCTGGACCGCATCGCGGCGGCGCTGTCGGCACGGCACGCCAGCGAGACGCGGGTCCGCCAGTTCGTCGCCGACGCCAGCCACGAGCTACGCACGCCGCTGGCCGCCATCCGCGGCTACACCGAACTGGCGCAACGCAAACGCGACGACGTGCCCGACGACGTCGCGCACGCGATGAGCCGCGTGGAGTCCGAGGCCGTCCGGATGACGCAACTGGTCGAGGACATGCTGCTGCTGGCCCGGCTCGACACCGGGCGGCCGCTGGAGCGGGAGGCGGTTGACCTGTCGCGATTGGTTGTCGACGCGGTCAGCGACGCCCATGTCGCCGGGCCGGACCACCAGTGGTCGCTCGACCTGCCCGACGAACCTGTCGTCGTCACCGGCGACGAAGCCCGGTTGCACCAGGTTCTGGCTAACCTGCTGGCCAACGCCCGCACCCACGCTCCGCCCGGTACCTCGGTGACGACGTCGCTGACGGTCGGCTCGGACGGCGCCGCGATGGTGACGGTCGCCGACGACGGTCCCGGTATCCCGGAGTGGCTGCAGCCCGAGATCTTCGAGCGGTTCGCCCGCGGCGATTCGTCGCGATCCCGCCGCGGTGGCAGCACCGGTCTGGGGCTGGCGATCGTCGCGGCCGTCGTCAAGGCGCACGGCGGCACCATCGACGTGAGCAGTGCGCCGGGCGACACCCGCTTCACCGTCACCCTTCCCCGCTGAGAGCCCGCCGCTTCCCGCGAGCCCGCGACTTCCCGCGAACATGGGTGTCGGCACACGACACGCCGCGGAATTTCAGCACTTTGCGCACGCTCGCGTCCGGTGGCGTCGCGATCGGATCACCATGAATTTCTCCGGTGTCGAGGCGCCGCCGCGGGGCTATCGTCGAGAAATGTCTGTGACCGACGAGTACCTGAAGAACAACGAGGCGTACGCGAGCACCTTCACCGGTCCGCTCCCGCTGCCGCCGAGCAAGCACGTCGCCGTGGTCGCGTGTATGGACGCTCGACTCGACGTCTACCGGATCCTCGGCCTCGGCGACGGGGAGGCCCATGTCATCCGCAATGCGGGCGGGGTGGTGACCGATGACGAGATCCGCTCGCTGGCGATCAGCCAGCGGCTTCTCGGCACCAAAGAGATCATCCTGATACATCACACCGACTGCGGCATGCTGACGTTCACCGACGACGGGTTCAAACAGCAGATCCAGGACGAGACCGGCATCAAACCGGAGTGGGCTGCCGAGGCCTTCATCGACGTCGAGGAGGACGTGCGGCAGTCACTGCGCCGCATCGAGGCGAGTCCGTTCGTCACCAAGCACGAGTCCGCGCGCGGCTTCGTCTTCGACGTCGCGACGGGCCGGCTGACCGAGGTCACGCTGTAGCGCACGCTCGCGCTGACTGGGCTCGTTGACAGCAGCGGCGGTACCGGCGTTTAATATCGGGTAATGGTCATAAACATGGTCAAATCTACCAACTTTACGAGGATACGATGACCACCACCGAAGCACTCAACGCGGGCCGGTACGAGCTCAGCCACCTGCGTTCGCTGGAGGCCGAGGCCATCCACATCATCCGCGAGGTGGCCGCCGAGTTCGAGCGGCCTGTGCTGCTGTTCTCCGGCGGCAAGGACTCGATCGTCATGCTGCATCTGGCGATCAAGGCGTTCCGGCCCGGCAAGCTGCCGTTTCCCGTCATGCACGTCGACACCGGGCACAACTTCGACGAGGTGCTGCAGACGCGCGACGAACTCGTCGAGGAAGCCGGCGTGCGTCTGGTGGTCGCGAAGGTGCAGGACGACATCGACGCCGGCCGCGTCGTCGAGACCATTCCGTCGCGCAACCCGCTGCAGACCGTGACGCTGTTGCGCGCCATCCGGGAGAACAAGTTCGACGCCGCGTTCGGTGGCGCGCGCCGCGACGAGGAGAAGGCCCGCGCCAAGGAGCGGGTGTTCTCGTTCCGCGACGAGTTCGGCCAGTGGGACCCCAAGGCGCAGCGGCCCGAGCTGTGGAACCTCTACAACGGCCGTCACCACAAGGGTGAGCACATCCGGGTGTTCCCGCTGTCGAACTGGACCGAGTTCGACATCTGGTCCTACATCGGCGCAGAGAAGATCAAGCTGCCGTCGATCTACTACGCGCACCGCCGCAAGGTATTCGAGCGCGACGGAATGCTGCTGGCGGTGCACAAGTACCTTCAGCCGCGCAAGGACGAGGAGGTCGTCGAGAAGTCAGTGCGGTTCCGCACGGTCGGCGACGTCACCTGCACCGGTTGTGTCGAGTCGACGGCCGCCACGGTTTCCGAGGTGATCGCCGAGACCGCCATCTCGCGGCTCACCGAACGCGGCGCCACCCGCGCCGACGACCGCATCTCCGAGGCCGGCATGGAAGACCGCAAGCGAGAGGGCTATTTCTGATGGCGACATTGCTTCGCATCGCGACCGCCGGTTCGGTGGACGACGGCAAGTCGACCCTGATCGGCCGGTTGTTGTACGACTCCAAGGCGGTCATGGAGGACCAGCTCGCCGCCGTCGAGCGGACGTCGAAGGAACGCGGCCACGACTACACCGACCTGGCGCTGGTGACCGACGGCCTGCGCGCCGAGCGGGAACAGGGCATCACGATCGACGTGGCCTACCGCTACTTCGCGACGTCCAAGCGCAAGTTCATCATCGCCGACACCCCCGGCCACATCCAGTACACCCGCAACATGGTGACCGGCACGTCGACGGCGCAACTGGCCATCGTGCTGGTCGACGCCCGCCACGGGCTGCTGGAGCAGTCGCGCCGCCACGCGTTCCTGGCGTCGCTGCTCGGCATCCAGCACATCGTGCTCGCGGTCAACAAGATGGACCTGATCGGTTGGGACAGAGAGCAATTCGAGAAGATCCGCGACGATTTCCACGACTTCGCCGCGCGCCTCGACATCCACGATGTGACGACGATCCCGCTGTCGGCGCTCAACGGCGACAACGTCGTCACGAAATCCGACAACACCCCGTGGTACGAGGGTCCGCCGCTGCTGGCGCACCTCGAAGAGGTCTACGTCGCCGGCGACCGCAACCTCACCGACGTGCGGTTCCCCGTCCAGTACGTGATTCGCCCGCAGAGCATCGAGCACCACGACCACCGCAGCTACGCGGGCACGGTGGCCGGCGGCGTGATGAAGGTCGGCGACGACGTCGTCGTGCTGCCCAGCGGTCTGTCGTCACGCATCGCCGCCATCGAAGGTCCCACCGGGCCGATCGAGGAGGCCTTCCCCCCGATGGCGGTGTCGATCAGCCTCGCTGACGACATCGACATCTCGCGCGGCGACCTCATCGCCCGGCCGAACAATCAGCCACGCGTCACCCGGGAGTTCGACGCCACCGTCTGCTGGATGGCCGACGGCTCGTCGCTGGAGCCCGGTCGCGACTACCTGATCAAGCACACCACCCGCACGACACGGGCCAAGGTGACGGGCCTGGACTACCGGCTCGACGTCAACACGCTGCACCGGGACAAGACCGCGACAGCGCTCAAACTCAATGAGCTGGGGCGCATCTCGCTGCGTACCCAAGTGCCGTTGCTGCTCGACGAGTACAGCCGCAACTCGGCCACCGGCTCGTTCATCCTGATCGACCCGAACACCAACGGCACCGTCGCCGCCGGCATGATCCTGCCGCAGGTGGCGGCGCGCACCTCGAGCCCGAACACGGTGCGTCACGAGTCGCTGTGCAAGGCCGAGGATCGGCTGTCGAAGGGGCGCACGGTGTGGTTCACCGGGCTGTCCGGCTCGGGCAAGTCGTCGGTGGCGATGCTGGTCGAGCAGAAGCTGCTCGAAAAGGGAACTCCCGCCTACGTTCTCGACGGGGACAACCTGCGGCACGGCCTCAATGCCGACCTCGGCTTCTCCATGGCCGACCGCGCCGAGAACCAGCGCAGGCTGGCCCACGTCGCGGCGATCCTCGCCGACTCGGGACAGGTGGTGCTGGTGCCGGCGATCAGCCCGCTGGAGGAGCACCGCGCGTTGGCCCGCAAGGTGACCACCGAGGCGGGCCTGGACTTCTTCGAGGTGTTCTGCGACACGCCGCTGGAGGACTGCGAACGGCGCGACCCGAAAGGCCTGTACGCCAAGGCGCGTGCCGGCGAGATCACGCACTTCACCGGCATCGACAGCCCTTACCAGCGGCCCAAGAGTCCCGATCTTCGGCTGACGCCCGAGCGCAGCACCGAGGAGCTCGCGGACATGGTGATCGACATGCTGGAGCGCGGTCAGTGAGCGACCACGAGCTGGCGGCCCGCCTGGCCACCGAGGCGGGGCGGCTGCTGCTCAGCGTCCGCGACGAGCTGTCGGACGCCACCGCAGCGGAACGAAAGGCCGCGGGCGACAAGCGGTCTCACGACTTTCTGATGGAGGCGCTGGCGGCCGAGCGGCCCGGCGACGCGGTGCTCTCCGAGGAGGGCGCCGATAACCCGGTCCGGCTGTCCGCAGAGCGCGTGTGGATCGTCGACCCGCTGGACGGCACACGGGAGTTCTCCGAACTCGGTCGTGTCGACTGGGCGGTCCACGTCGCGCTGTGGCAGGCCGGGGAACTCGCCGCCGGCGCGGTGGCCCTGCCCGCGCAGGGCGTCACGCTGGCCACTCCCACCGTCGCGGCCCCACCGGCCGCGACCGGCACGCCGCGGATCGTGGTGTCGCGCACGCGGCCTCCGGCGCTCGCACTGGCGGTGCGCGACGCGCTCGACGGCACCCTGGTCGAAATGGGCTCGGCGGGTGCGAAAGTCGCCTCCGTCGTGCAGGGCCTGGCCGACGTCTACGTCCACGCGGGCGGCCAGTACGAATGGGACTCCGCCGCCCCGGTCGCGGTCGCCCGCGCCGCGGGACTGCACACCTCGCGCATCGACGGCTCGCCGCTGGTCTACAACCAGGCCGACCCCAAGCTGCCCGACCTGGTGGTGTGCCGGCCGGAGCTGGCCGACGCGGTGCTCGCCGTCACCGCGTGACGGGTGCCTCGTCGCCGATGTGGGGGCACTTCTGCTTGACGGCGTGAAGTGCCTTGTTCATTCAAGTGTTCGCGCGGAAGGATATCCGGTGGCTGCGCCGACAGCGGCGATCAGCATTCGAGTCCTCATCTTCAGCGGCCTATGGCTGGACTAGCCTGACCCCATGCGGATGTCGGCCAAAGCTGAGTACGCCGTCCGCGCGATGGTGCAGCTGGCCACCGCCGACGACGGCGTGCTGGTCAAGACCGACGATCTGGCCAGGGCGCAGGGCATTCCGCCGCAGTTCCTCGTCGACATCCTGTCCGATCTGCGCACCGACCGCCTGGTGCGCAGCCACCGAGGCCGCGACGGCGGCTACGAGCTGGCGCGGCCCGCCGCCGAGATCAGCATCGCCGACGTGCTGCGCTGCATCGACGGTCCGCTGGCCAGCGTGCGCGACATCGGGCTCGGGGACCTGCCCTACTCGGGGCCGACGGCGGCGTTGACCGACGTCTGGCGGGCGCTGCGAGCCAGTATGCGCTCGGTGCTCGAGCGGACCAGCCTCGCCGACGTCGCCGCGGGCGCGCTGCCCCGCCATGTCGGCAAGCTCGCCGACGACTACCGCGGCCAGGAGTCCACGCGCGGCCACTCGGTGGGCTAGCGCCTGCGCCGCGAGCCACCGCGCGCCGCGATCCCGTCGACGAGCATGCGCAGGCCCGAGTCGAAGTCGTCCTCCACCGTCGTGCGCGCCGCGACATGCGACAGCGCCGCGATGTTCGGGTAGTCGGCCCCGGCCACGGCGCCGATGCGCTCGGCCACCTCGCGTGCGTCGGCTCCGCGTGTCAGCGGACCCGCGAGTTCGGCCTGCACGGCGCCCACGACGAACGCCAGCACCGCGTGGAAGGCGGCCAGGCGGTCGGCGTCGGTCAGGCCGCCGCGGCCCAGTGCCGCGACCAGCGCGTCGGCGGCCGCGAACGCGGCGCCCGATGCGGTGCGGCGGGTGAGCACCAGCGAGACGGCGGCCGGGTGGGCGCGGATCCCTCGCCACATCGCGGTAGCCACCGCGTGGACGTCGGCCGCCCAGTCGGCGCTCGGCGCGGGTACGTCCACTTCCGAGACCACCGCAGCGACGACCAGCTCCTCGAGCTCCTCCTTGTCGCGGACGTAGTTGTAGACCGTCATCGGGCCGGTGCCCAGCGCCGCAGCCAGCGCGCGCATGCTGAGCGCGCCGACGCCGGATTCGTCGACGAGCCGCAATGCCACAGCGGCAATTTCGTCGGTGGTGAACCGTGCTCGCACCCCACCTCCATCTCCGCTCTTCGCGCGAGCGCTCATCGCCCTTGACAAGTACGTCGTACGTGAAGCAGTGTAGCTATACGTACACCGTACTTATGTAGGAGTAGCGATGCCGACCACCATTCCCGCCGAACGCCTGGACTTCAGCTCCCGCGGTACCCGATGTTCGGCGTGGCTGACGCTGCCCGCCGGCGACGGGCCCCATCCCGGCCTCGTCCTGGTGCATGGGCTCGGCGCGACGCACGACATGATGCTCGCGCAGTACGAGCAGCACTTCGCCGCCGCAGGCATCGCCACACTGGCTTTCGACTACCGCAACACCGGAGACTCCGAAGGGCAACCGCGACAGCACATCTCGGTGCGGCAGCAATGCTTCGACGTCGCCGCGGCGCTCGCGCACCTGGCCGGGCATCGGCGGATCGACGGCGCGCGAATCGGGTTGTGGGGCACCAGCCTCGGCGCGATGAACGTGGTCCGGGTGGCCGCGCGCCGTGACGACGTGGCGGTGGCGGTGGTGCGGTGCCCGATCGTGCACGGCCCGGGTGCCGCGCACGCCCTCGGCCCGCGCTGCGCGGTGCGGATGACGCCGGCGATCGTCGACGACGCGGTGCGCATGGCGCTGGGACGCGGCAGGCGCTACGTCCCGATCGTCGGGCCGCCAGGAAGTTTCGCGATGGTGACCGTCCCGGGCGCAGAGGCCGGCTGGAACTCGACGGTGCCGCCGGGCGTGCGGTTCGACAACCGGATCGCCGCGGCGGACGCTGTGGCGATGGTGACGTCCTCGGCGCTGCGCGGCGCACGCAGGGTACGGGCGCCGCTGCTGGTATGCGTCTGCGACCGCGAGACGCTGGCGGACCCGAAGTACGCCGCGCTGGTGGCCGACCTTGCACCGCGCGGCGTCGCCCGCCACTACGACTCCGACCACTTCGAGATCTATCACGCGCCGCTGGTGGATACCGTGCTCGACGACCAGACCGCCTTCCTGCGGAAGCACCTCGATGTCTGACTGGCTGCGCAGCAACGACATTCGATTCTGTGAGCTCGCGCGGACGCTGAGCGTCGATGAGTGGGCGCACCCGAGCCTCTGCGACGCCTGGTCCAACCAGGCCGTCCTGGCGCACCTGGTGGTCGGCTACCGCACCGGCGTCACCGCGACCGCGGCGGCGATGCTGCGCCAGCGCGGCTCGTTCGACCGGGCCAACGCCGCGCTGGCCTGGGCACTGGCCGAAACTATCGGTCCCGCAGCGCTGATCGACGAGTTCGAGCGGCTGATCGACCGGCCGCGCGTTCTGGGCCGCGTGTTTCCGCGCCGGCTGCTGCTCGGCGATCACATCACCCACGAACTCGACATCCTGTTCGCCCTCGGCCGTGCACCCGCGATCCCGTTCGACGCACTGGCCGCGGTGCTCGACACCCAGGTGAGCTTGCCGAACCCTTTCGTGCCCGCGTACCGCAACAGCAGGGGACTGCGGCTGCGGGCCGCCGACACAGACTGGTCACACGGGAGCGCCGGCCCTGTCGTCGAGGGCCGTGCCGCCGACCTGGTGTCGGTGCTCGGCAACCGGACGTACGCGTTGCACCGGCTGCGCGGCGACGGCGTCGACGAGCTGGCGTCGCGCCTCAGCCTGAGCCGGATCCGTAAGGACGGGTGAGGATCTCGAGGTAGTGACCGGCTGGGTCCTGGAAGTAGACGCCGCGACCGCCGTCGTTGCGGTTGATCTCGCCCGGCCGGTTGCCGTGCGGATCGGCCCAGTGCTGCAGGCCGCGCTCGGTGATGCGGCGGTAGATGTCGGAGAACTCGTCCTCGGACACCAGGAACGCGTAGTGCTGCGGCCGGATGTCCTCGTCGTCGGCGACCTGCGCGTAGTCGAGGCTCACGCCGTGGTTGAGCTCCACGACCAGGAACGGCCCGAATGCATTGGCGGGGGGCAGCCCGAACAATTCTGTGAGGAAGTCCGCCGACCGCTGCCGGTCCCTGGCGGCGACGATGGTGTGGTTGAACGTGATGGCCATGTCAGAAAAGTCAACCACCGCCGGCGCGCACCGGGCAACGTTGCAGGATGGACTCATGACCGAAGTCGACGTGCTGAGGGGTCCGCGGGTCACGCTGCGGGCGCCGACTCTTGACGACGCCGAGCAGCTCTTCGAGGGGATCGTCAGCGATCCGCAGGTCGCCCACTACATGTCGTGGCGGCCCCATCCCGACATCGAGGAAACCCGTCGCGTCATCACCGAGATCTTCAACGTCGCCGGCGAGACCACCTGGCTCATCGAGTGGGGCGGTGACGCGATCGGCATGTGCGGATGGCGTCACCCGCAGCCCCACGTGCGTTATGCGGTGCTGCCCAACGTCAGTCCCGAGCCGCAGGACTGTCTGATGTTCGCCAAGGCGGTGCGGTGATGGCGTTCGACATGCGTGATCTGAAGGTCCCTGTCCTCGTCGCACCGATGGCCGGCGGACCGTCGACGCCCGAACTGGCCGCGGCGGGGTCGACCGCGGGCGGCCTCGGCTTCGTTCCGGCGGGATATCTCGCCGCCGACGTGTTCGCCGAGCGGCTCACCACCGCACAACACCTGACGTCGGGTCCCGTGGGCGCCAACCTCTTCGTCCCTCAGCCCAGCGCGGCGACCTCCGAGGCGGTCGACCGCTACGCGGCGGCGCTGATCTCCGACGCGCGCCGGTACGGCGCCGAACTCGGCGAGCCGCGGTTCGACGACGACGCATGGGCGGCGAAGCTCGACGTCCTGCTGGACCTGCGGCCCGCCGTGGCGTCATTCACCTTCGGTGTGCCCAGCGCCGAGGAGGTGCAGCGTCTGCGCGCCGCGGGCATCGCCACCGTTGCCACGGTCACCACACCGGCCGAGGCCCGACTCGCGGTGGCGCACGGCGTCGACGTGCTGGCCGTCCAGGGACCAGGCGCCGGCGGGCACCGGGGCACGTTCGACCCGACCGCGCCACCGTCCGAGGAACCGCTCGATGCGCTGCTGGCCACGGTGATCGCCGGCGTCGAGGTCCCCGTCGTCGCTGCGGGCGGGCTGATGACCGCCGAGGACGTCGCTCGCATGCGGAAGGCGGGCGCGGTCGCAGCGCAACTCGGCACCGCGTTCCTGCTCGCCGACGAGGCTGGCAGCAGCCCGGTGCATCGAGCGGCGTTGCAGGACAGCGGCTTTACCGAAACCGCCGTCACCAAGGCGTTCTCCGGCCGGTACGCCCGCGGCCTGCGCAACCGGTTCATCGACGAGCACGAGGCCGAGGCGCCGTTCGGGTATCCCGAGGTGCACTACCTGACCAGCCCGCTGCGGGCGGCGGCGATCCGCGCCGGCGACCCGCACGGCGCGAATGTTTGGGCGGGTACCGGGTTCCGCAAGGCCATCGCCGGACCCGTCGCCGAGATCATCCGCACGCTGACCTGACCCCTATCGCAGGTCGTCGACGACGACGTCGCCTGTCTCCGACCGCGCGGTGACGACGGCCGCCGCCGAGTCCCGGTCCCTCGTCTGCGGCACCCGGACAACCGTCGAGCCGTGTGGTTCTCCGGTGCTGGCGTCGACGACGTACTGACCGCTCGCCGGCAGGCCCACTACGACGTCTCCGTCGCGGCTGCCGACGTCCACCGTGCGTGGTGCGGCTTCGGCGAAGTCGACCTTGACGTCGCCGGTGACCGTGGTCGCCGTGAAGGATTCGGCCACGACGATCGGGTCGCGGGTGACCACTTCACCGTTGACGTTGCGGATCTCGACCCGGCGCGCGGACCCGCTGAGCACCACCGCGCCGTCCTCCGTGCGCGCGATAAGTTGGTCGAGGTCGGCCTGCGCGAGCACGACCCCGGTCTCCTGCTGCGTGGTGACGGTCAGCCGGCGGGCCAGATCGGGCGGCAGCACGAGCGTGATCTCGCCGGCGCGGCTCCACTGCAGGAACCTCGACGACTCACCGTTGATGGTGACCCGCGCCTCCCCGCGTTCGGTGGTGACGGCCAACGGGTTTGCCGCGGCCGCAGTCGAATTGACCATGCGCAGGTCGGCCCGCGGTTCGCGGACGTCCCGGTCGGTGGTGATGCGGACCGCCACCGGAACCGGACCGGTGTCGACGATCAGGCTGCGCATCTGCGACGGCAGCGGCTTGGAGTCGGTGATGACGCGGAAATTACTGATGCCCCACGCCGCCACGCTCAGCGCGACGAGGGTCCCCACCACCAGCACCGCGGCGGCGACGATGAGCGTTGCGCGGATCGCCGTGCGTCCTCCCGGGGAGAGCGGGGGAGTCGGTGCCGGTGGTGGGGGAGCGATGGTTGTCACGGGAGTCCTTCCGGCAGATCAGGATTCGAGGTAGCGCAGTACCGCCAGCACACGGCGGTTCTCGCTCTCGTCGGGGGCCAGGTCGAGCTTGGTGAAGATCGACGCGATGTGTTTCTCGGCGGAACCGATCGACACGTGCAGGGTCGCCGCGATCGCGGAGTTCGTCTTGCCCTCCGCCATCAGCTGCAGCACCTCGCGCTCGCGGGGGGTGAGCTGATCGAGGGCGCTGTGCCGGTGCGACCTCAGCAGGATCTGCGAGACGACCTCGGGATCGAGCACGGTGCCGCCCCCGCCGACGACGTCGACGGCGTCGAGGAAGGCGGGCACGTCGGCCACCCGGTCCTTGAGCAGGTATCCGAATCCCCTGGTGTCCGAGGCGATGAGGTCGGCGGCGTAGCGCTCCTCGACGTAGTGCGAGAGCACCAGCACCGGTGACTCCGGGTTCTGGCTGCGCAGCAGCGCAGCGGCACGGATGCCCTCGTCGGTGAAGGTGGGCGGCATCCGCACGTCGACGATCGCGAGGTCCGGACGTTCCGCGTTGACCAGCCGCAGCAGGTTGGTCGCGTCGGGCACGCCGGCAACCACCTCGTGGCCGGCATCGGTGAGGATGCGTTCGATGCCCGCCCGCAGCAGTGCGGAGTCCTCGGCGATCACGATGCGCATGGCAGCACCGCGGTGACGATCGTCGGGCCGGCCGCCGGGCTGGACACGGAGAAGGTGCCGCGGGCGGCGCGCACGCGCTCCTCGAGTCCGCGCAGGCCCGTCGCGTCGTCGTCGGCGGTGATCTGCGCGCCGCCGACACCGTCGTCGAACACCGAGACCGACAGCTGCTCGGAGGCTTCGTCGAAGCGCACGGTGACGATCGCCTGGGTGGCGTGCGCGTGTTTGGCGACGTTCGTCACCGCCTCGGCCACCACGAAATACGCGCACGCCTCCACCTCGTCGGGCAGCCGGCGCGGCAGGTGGATGTTCAGCGTGGTCGGCACGGGAGAGCGCTGCACAACCGACGACAGCGCCGCATCCAGGCCGCGGTCGGACAGGATCGTCGGTGCGATGCCCCGCACCACGTTGCGCAGTTCGACCAGCGCGGCCTTGGCGTCGTCGTGCGCTTCGGCGATCAGCGTCTTGGCGGCGGGCAGGTCGCTGTCGAGCTTCGTCTGCGCCAGGCCGATGGTCATCGCCAGCGACACCAGTCGCGGCTGAACGCTGTCGTGCAGGTCGCGCTCGATGCGGTGACGCTCGGTCTGCGCCGATGACACCGCCCCTTGACGGGCGTCGGCGAGCGCGCTGACCTGGTGCTGCAGGGCCGCCGTCGACGACGGGGAGAGCAGCCAGCGGTCGATCGACGCGTCGAGCGCCGGGGCGAGCACCAGGATCGCGACCGCTGCGGCCAACGCTACGACGGCCAACAGCCAGGCCAGCGGCACGGGCAGGAACGACAGCCCCGCGTCATCGTCGCTCTGCTGGATCGCGACCGCGGCCGCCGGCCCGAGGAAGGTGAAGACCAGCAGTCCGAAGGCGATTCCGACCGCCAGCATGTCGTAGGCCATCCGCAGATAGTGGTGCGCCACGACCTTCCAGAACCGCGCCCCGCTGATGTCCAGCCAGAGTTGGTGCAGCCAGCGCAAAAAGCCGGTGTAGTGCGACAACCGCCGCGGCGGCACGGGGATTCCCATGCCGAAGACGGCTTCGCTGCGCACGCGCTCGACCCAGTCGACACCGCGCATCAGGTAGACGAACACCACCGCCGCCACCGCGAAGCCGATACCGCTGGGGATCGAGGAGACGCCGATGATCAGGATGGTCAGCGGGACCCAGAACCACGCCAGCGCGATCGCGGCGCCGACGATCATCGAGGCGGTGGGCACCACGCCGACGGCGCGGGTGCGCGGCGGCACGACGTTTGTCCCGTCGGCGGGCGCTGCCACGGTGTCGGGACCGGTGTCGGTGACTGCAACCATGTCATCAACCTATGGACATCGCGGGTTCGGCGACACACCGTTTCCCCGAGAATCGGGTGGGGGATAACCCCCACATGTCACTTGGGCGCGGTCAACTCCAGCGCGATGTTGTCCGGGTCGCGGAACTCGAGGATGTAGGCGGGTCCGATGTCCTTGACCGGCTCGTGCTCGATCCCGATACCGTCCAGATGGGTTGCCGCGGCGTCTAATTCGTCCTTGCTGCCGAGCCGGAAGGCCAAGTGGTCCAGGCCCGTGCGGTCTTCGTCGAAACGGTCGGAGGCGACCGGGCGAAGGCCCACCAGCGCACCGCCCAGGTCGTAGATGACGCCGCCGTAGAGGAAGCCGAGCGCCTCCCGGGTCGCTTCGTCGGCGCCCTCGGGCATCTCGATGAAGACGTCCCAGCCGAACACGGCCTCGTAGAACTGCCGCGACCGCTCGATGTCGGTGACGGTGAGGCGGACGTGCGCGACGGACGTGGTGTTGATCGCCATCTCCCCATGCTGCCAGCGGCTCACCGATCGTCGCGTCCGATCGCGGGCATCGGCGCCGTCGGGGTCTCGGCGATCGCCATCTTGGCCGCCGAGTCGGTGGGTATCACCCCGTCGGCCAGCGCGGCCAGCGCCGCCTCGGTGCCGACGTCGCGGCCGGCCCGTTCGCTCATCAGCCATCGGATCTCGAGCATGTCGCAGTAGGCCTGGATCGCGGTTCCGGTGCTGTCGATCGCCGAGTGCGCGCGGTGCATCCCCGGCGTCGCCACCTCCATCACCCACAGTCGGGCCGCGGTCTGCTCGTCGACATCGTGGCCGGTCTCGCGGCACAACTGGCCCTGATAGGTGTGCAGATCGCCGAGCAGGATCCGGGCCTGCCCCTCGCCGACGTCGAGTCCGGTTAGGTCGCGAAGGTGCTGCGCGTGGTAGCGGCGGTCGCCGACCGCGACGTGCAGCCGCAGCTCCTCGGAGTCGGCGCGCAGCGGGCGCAGCGCGATCTCGTCGACCGCGAAGCCGAGGTCGTTGAGCCGGCGGATGGTGCCCTCGACGTGGTAGCGGTCGGCGAGCCCGAACACCGGCTGCGCGTGCAGGATGTCCCAAAGCTGTTGGTAGCGAACGCGAATGTCGAGGGCTTCGTCGATGACGGTGTCCTCGAGTTCGGAGCGGCCCAGCTGCTCGATGAGGTCGACCATGCCGGCGGCGACGTTCTCGACCAGGATGTCGATGTCGTGTTCGCGCTGGCCGTCGGACAGCGACGGGTGCACCTCGCTGGTCTCGGCGTCCACCAGGGAGGCCTGAAGGATCTGGCCGTCGCGGCTGAACAACGTGTTCGCCAGCGAGCAGTCGCCCCAGAACACGCCGTGGCGGTGGAGCTCCACCATCAGGTTGGCCATCGCGTCGAACAGCCGGGCGCGGTGTTTGGGCTGATCCGGGGGTAGGCGCTTGAACAGCCGCCGGTACTGCCATGACCCGTCGAGGAAGCGGGTCACCAGGATCGCGGTGTCGAACTGCGGCTGGCGCACCAGGCCCGCGGGCCGCACGGCGGGCAGGCCCATGTCCTCGAGGGCACGCAGCACCGAGAACTCGCGGTCCGCGATGCGCGGAGGCATGTCCTTGAGCGCCCACAGCGCGCCGTCGGCCTCGGCGAACTTGACCAGATGCCGGCTCGGGCCGACCGCGACGTCGCGCAGCGGCACGTCGGGAACCGTCCAGTCCGAGAGCGGACGTTCCCACGGCAGCGCCACCAGATCCGGCGTCGGTGCCCGCAGCCGGATGTCGGGGACGCGCGTGGGCATGTCATCGATGCTGCCACTCGTGCCAGAATCGCCGTCGTGCAAATCGGGATGACCATGCCGGTGATGGAGCCGGATCTGGACGCGGCCACGCTCGAGGCGTGGGCCCGCGCCATCGACGACGGACCGTTCTCCTCGCTGTGCTGGGGTGAGCGGATCGCGTTCGACAACCCGGACTCGCTGACGCTGCTGGGCGCCCTGGCCGCGTGGACCGACCGGGTGCGGTTGGTGACGACGGTCGTGGTGCCGCAACTGCACGACCCCGTCATGCTCGCCAAGGGCCTCGCCACCGGCGACATGCTCAGCGGTGGCCGGTTGACCGTCGGCATCGGGGTCGGGGGCCGCGACGAGGACTACCGCGCCGTGTCCGCCGACACCTCGGCGCAGACCATGCGCGGCATGGCCGAACGGGTCGCGGTCATGAAACGGATCTGGGCGGGGGAGAAGGTCACCGAGTCGGTCGTACCGGTGGGGCCGCCGCCTGTCCAGGCCGGCGGGCCGCAGCTGCTGGTCGGCACGATAGGGGCTAAAACCGTTCGTAGCGCAGCGGATTGGGCCCACGGGCTGGCCGGTATCACGCTCGACCTGGATGTCGACAAGCAGCGTGAGCTCTTCGAAGTCGCACGCGCGGCGTGGGCGCAGGAGGGCAAGCCGGCGCCCCACCTGGCGACGTCGTTCTGGTTCGCCATCGGCGACGGCGACGATGCGCGTGCACAGGTGCACCGGCATCTGCGCCGTTACATGAACTGGATCCCCGGCGACGTGGTCGACGCGATGGCACCGACGACGGGATGGGCCGGCGGCGAGGAGGACCTTCTCGACGTGTTGCGTCGATTCGAGGCCATCGGTACCGACGAGGTTCATCTCATCCCCACCAGCGCCGATGTCGATCAACTGCGCAGAGTCGCCGACGTCGTCAAGGAATTCGCACCGTAACCGGGAAGCCGTGCGCGTCACGCTGCGTTGACCAGAAGCGGCAGGATAGTCAGCCGAGAGGAGATCACGATGAACGCGCTGCGAAGGATCGCCGCCGGGACCTTGGTCGCCGGCGCGCTCGGGTTCGGATCGGTCGGACTCGGTGCCGGGCAGGCCGTGGCCGATGACGACTGGTGGTGGTGGGAGCCACCCCCGCCGGGGCACCTCGTCCCGTCGCCGGGGCACATCGCGCAGCTGCCGTTCGTGCCACCGCCAGGCCATTGGGACAAGCCGTGGAAGTGGGGCCGTTAGCTCACCCGCACCGCTGAATCGCAGCGACGCGTACGGCTGCCCACCGGAACCCGGCCGCCTCGCATCAAGTACCTGACGCGGCGTCCTTCGGAAAGTTCACGTCCTTGGTGACCGCTTCCCATTCGTCGATGGATGCCGAGAACGCGGCCAGTTTGTCCCGGACCGCCTTGAGCACGTCGCGGCCGAGCAGCAGGCGCAGCGGGGGCTCGTCGAGGGTGCTGACCATCAGCACCGCCTCGGCGACCTTGCGAGGATCGCCGGGGAGATGGTTGGCGAACTCCTTGATCAGGGTCTTGCGCGCGCCGACGTTCTCGTCGTAGTCGGTGATCGGCGTCGTCGACTCCCACATCGAGCGCGCCGCCCAGTCGGTGCGGAATGCGCCGGGTTCTATCGCGGTGACCCGGATCCCGAACGGCTTGACCTCCTGGGCGAGCGCCTCGGTCAACGCTTCGAGCGCGAACTTCGTCGATGAGTAGTACGCGTTCGGTGGGTTGGCCACCAGCCCCGTCATCGACGAGACGTTGATGATGTGCCCGGACTGGCGGGCGCGCATCTGCGGCAACACGACCTTGATGGTGTCGACGACGCCGAAGTAGTTGGTGTCGAACAACGCGCGGACCTTGTCGTCCTCACCCTCCTCGACGGCGGAGAGGTAGCCGTGTCCGGCGTTGTTGACCAACACGTCGATGCCGCCGAACGCGTCGTCCGCCGCCAGCACCGCGGCGGAGATCTGGGTTTTGTCGGTCACGTCGAGCGCGACCACCTCCGCCCGGTCGCCGAAGTGCTCGGCGAAGTCGGCGACCGTCTCCGTGCGGCGGGCGGTCACCACCACGGAGTGCCCGGCTTGCAGTGCCGCCCAGGCGATTTCGCGCCCGATTCCCGTCGAGCAGCCGGTGATCAGCCAGCGGGCCATGTCAGACCGTCCCTTCCGGTAGCCGGCGCAGGTAGGCGGCACGTCGGTTCGCGAGTTCGGTGGCGCGCTCGCCCGCGGAGACCCGGCGCAGCGTGGGCACCTCCTTCTCGAGGTCGTCGAGCGCGACGACCCGGCCGCGCGCACCGAGGTCGGGCCGGGGCCCGTCGTCGCCGAACTCGGCCATCCGCAGGGTCAGGATGCCTTCGGTGAGGCCGTCGGAGTCGATCCAGTTCGCGACGCCCGGGTCGGTGGGGGAGATGACGTAGGTGTAGGTGCCGTCCTCGTTGGGCGCCGACTGGGCCTTGTTGAGGCTGCCGGTGCGGTCGACGATGTCGAGCGTGGTGCCCCAGATGTTGCTCAGCGGGACGGTGAAGTACTCGGCGCCGCCGTCACTGACATCGACGACGAACGCCTCGCCCGGACGCAGGTCGAACCGGCCCATCACGTAAACCTGGTTGCGCATCGCGCCGACGCGGTCCGCCGACCACGCGAGGTTGAAGTGGTTCGGCGGCATCTTGTAGATGCCGTGGCTGAGCTTTCCGGTGAAGTTCGCGAAGTGGGCCATCATGGCCGCGGTGGCGTCGGCCTGCTCGTCGAGGGCCCTGGCCTGCGTCGAGGGCGAATCGCCGAGCCGTTGCACCGCAAGGTGATTGGGGTCGTCACGGTCCCAGTGCAGCAGCACGTCGCGGATGTAGAACTCGTGTGCCTCGCCGGTGGTCTGCACGTGGTTGGGCCGACCGGCGGCGGGGTCGGAGTCGACGGTGATGGTGAACGACCGGTCGGAGTCGACCTCCATGGTGCGCCCGTTGAGCACGGCGACGGTGCCCATGTTGGCGTCCCACAGCGTGAAGTAGTTCTCCGTCATCCGGTTCTCGCCGACGCGGCCGCGGATCTCGTAGCGTTCGTCGCCGGAGATCGGGATGACGCGGTAGACACTGTCGGGATTGTCGATGCCCCATCGTGATCCGGGGATCGCGCGGCCGGCCACCGGATGGCCGAGCCGGGTGATGCACGTGACCTGGGGTCGCAGCTTGTCCTGGTTCGACGACCACATCGCGGCGGAGAACATCACCTCGGCGAAGGCGTCGTCGAACCGGTCGCGCATCACCTCCGACGCCTTGGCCCGCCCGAGCCATGTCTCGGCGACGCTGCGGTAGGCGGCCTTGACCGTGGGGTGGTTGGTCAGGTCGAGTGCGGCCAGTTCCTGCTCGTGCTGCGGCGCGGTAGCGACGGGATCGCCGGTGAAGCCTGTCATCGTGTCCTCTCCGAAGGGATTGGCCCGCAGCGGAACCGGGCGTTGTAGGCGGTGAACCGCTCGTCGATCGCCTCGTCGCTCAGGCCGTAGTCCGCCGCGGCGTACGGCGGCCGGGCGGGCTCGCGTGGCCGGTCGGCCAGCCAGCGGCACATCGCGGCTTCCGCGTCGGCGCTCAGCGGCACGCCGATCGCGTCGTACACGCGCGCCACCTGGCCGATCGGGTCGGCGACGGCGTCGGCGAACTCGATGTCGGTGCAGCGCACCGACTCGTCGGACCACCGGGTCCTGGCGGCCATCGCACGGTCGTTGGCCCACCCCATGCGCTCGAGCCATTCGGCGCCGACGCGGTGGCGGTCCACGTGGTCGGCGTGCATCGCGTGCAGGGTCGCGTTGAGGCTCGCCCCCGAAGGGATCGTGTCCTTCGGGTCACGGTGCATGTGCACGATGTGCAGGTCGCCGAACCGGTCCCGCAACGTGTCCAGATAGCCCAAGTGCGCAGGCGATTTGAGCACCCAACGGTGTGCGGTCCGACCGCGGTTGCGCTTCTGCCACTGCAGGAATTGCAGCATGCGGTGCAGGTACTCGTAGGCAGGCGCGAAATCCTGCCCGTCGAGCCACGACCGGTACGCCGGCACGTGCGCCCCCGACTCGGGCACATGCGACAGGAACGCGTCGGAGAGGAAGACGATCTCCTCTTCGGGTTCGCGCGCGTACATCGGGTGGATCGAGAACAACTCCGGCGCGAGCTCGCGCGACGTCGCCTCACGCTTTTCGCTGACGGCGATCCGCGGGTCCTCGCGGTCGGCGAAGTCGTACCCCAAGTGCGGCGCCACCTCGACCACTTCCCAGCCGTAGGCGCAGTGGAACCGCTCGTCGGCGGCCAGCAGGCGCTGCAGCAGCGTCGTGCCGCTGCGCATCATGCCGACCACCACGATCGGCGCGACGATGGTCTCCTCTGCGATCTCCGGATGGCGCCGGATCCACTCCTGGGCGCGCAACCGCATCCGCAGGCTGTGGACCAGGCCCGAGCGCAGGATGTGCACACCGATGTCGTTGAGCTCGGCGGCGGCGTAGCTGTCGGCGAGCACCGCCAGTGGTTCTTCGAACGGCAGCGGGCCCCAGTCGTGGAGGCCCTCCTTCTTCTGCGCGGCGGCGACGAGCCTGGCCGCGGCGAAGGGGTGGGTCACGCGCTCAGAACTTCAGGTGGTGGCTGGTATCGCCGACCTGGTCGACGAACATGATCCTGGTGTCGAACCACCAGACCCCGTCGATGCGGTGGAAGGTGTCGCGGTAGCGGCCGGTCACGATGACCTGCAGCGGCAGCTCGGGCGTCGCCTGCGTCACGCAGTAGTACGCGCTGCCGTGCGCGGTGCCTGCGGCCTCGTCGACGTGAACCAGCACGTTGGTGGTGAAGTGCTTGGTCTTCGGTGTGCCGTCGTCGTGCAATCGGGTGGCCATCTCGTACATCTGCCGGACCCGCCTCGTGCCTTCGAACACCGTCTCGGGGGGGCCGTCGGCCATGCCGCAGATGCGGCCGTGCGCGAACAGCGCGGCGACGCCGTCGAGGTCGCCGGCATCGATCCGCTCGGCGTACGTGTACACCAGATTCTCGATCTCGCGGGCGGCGTCGCTCACGGGCGGTAGACAACCAGTCGCGATGTGTCATGTCAACGGCTTCTCGGCGTCGTTACTCTTTCGACCGTGACTTCGACGTGGTCGCCGAGCCGGCTCGGCAACTTGAGCGGCAAGCGGATCATCGTCACCGGCGCCACCAACGGTGTGGGCCTGGCGACGGCGCGGGCGCTGGCCCGGGCGCAGGCCCACGTGATCCTGGCGGTGCGCAACCTCGAGCTGGGCGCGCAGCGGGCGGCCGAGATCGGCGGCGACACCTCGATCGTCAAGCTCGACCTGGCCGACCAGGCGTCGGTGCGGGCGTTCCCGGACCTCCTCGACGGCGACGTCGACATCCTGATCAACAACGCCGGCCTGGTGGCGCAGCGCCGCAGCGAGACCGTCGACGGTTTCGAGAGCACGCTCGGCACGAACTTCCTCGGTCCGTTCGCGTTGACCAATCTGCTGTTCGAGCGGGTGCGCTCGAAGATCATCAATGTCGGCTCCGACGCCCACAAGTCGGCGACGTTCGCGTTCGACGATCCGCATCTGCGGGTCCGCAAGTGGTCGGCGTTCCCGGCCTACGGCCGCTCGAAGCTCGCGGTGATGCTGTGGGGCCTGGAACTCGACCGGCGGCTGCGCGAGGCCGGTTCGCCGGTCACCACCTATCTCACCCACCCCGGGTGGGTGGCGTCCAATCTGTCGAACGTGTCCGACAAGGTGGTGATGACGGCGTTCCACTCGGTGGTCAAGGCGGCGGCGGGCGTGCTCGCCAATGATCTGGACGCGGGAGCGGCTCCGACGCTGTACTGCATCACCGAGCCGATCCCGCCGGGAAGCTACGTCGGCATCGACAGCCGCTTCGGTCTCAAGGGCGGTCCGACGCTGAGCGGGCGCGCCGCGGTGGCCTGCGACTACGAGGACGCCGGACGGCTCTGGGAGCTCGCCGAGCAGGAGACCGGCACCAGCCTGCCGGTGTGACCTCGAAGCGAATCGATCGGTGCCGATCTGGCCCGTGATGGCGTCCGGCGGCGATCACGTCCAGTTCTGGTACTCCGTACAGATGCAGTGGTGATTGCCGTAGGACATGTCGCGGCACGCGCCATGGCCTTGCTCGGCCTCTTCGCGAGCCTTCGCGTGATTTCTCGGATCGAGATGCACATCTAGGTCATGGTGCTCCTTCGGATGGCCGCAGGTTTTGCAGTACGTCATCGCTTCGGTCATCGTGTGTCCTTTTAACGTTGGTGTGACCGGACGTTACTGCGCGCCGTGGGCCGCCGTCAGATCCCTGAGCCCTTCCTTCTAGTGCCATCGGTCACCAATCGAGGACGATCCCTCGGGCGGCAGCCTTCACTCGACGCATACGGATTACACGCGCTTCGCGTGCACCGATGGGGTCTGTTCCCGCGGGCGGTGGCTCGATTCGAGCGCCCGTCCGGAATCGATCATGAAATGCGCGGATACGGTGCGATCGCGCCGTGCGATCAAACAACCAAGAATTTGCCGCAAGCGCGGTTCGTCGTGGAGACAAACGGGTACCGTTCGTTTTGACGGAGACGTAAGTGAGGAGGTGGGGATGCGCCATCTCCTCAGCAATCGCGGGACGCCACAGCATGTCGCCGCACGGCGTCGCTTTCCCCTCCGCCTCGTGCGGGCAAATGCCCCGCATAGGGACTCACAAATTCGTGTCACTGCTCTCTTTCTTGCGGCGTATTTGCGGGGTCGGGCGCAAAAACAGCCTCCAAGGAGGGCATCGGTCTCATAATCCTTCGGTAGGGGGTAAGCCGGATGTCGTACGCCGGATACATCGGACGGGTCGGGGTACTGGCTGTCGCGCTTGGAGTGGGCGCGACGGTTGGTATTGCCCCCGGCCTCGTTTTCGCGGAGCCGACGGATTCAGGTGTGTCGAACACCGACTCGCCGTCGACGTCATCGACCGACTCCGCTTCAACGGGCGGCGCGGAGTCGTCTACGCCTACCGGCGCCGTACCGATTCCAAGCGGATCGAGCGCCGTGTCGGGAACGCCGTCGACACCAGACCCGCCCCCCGACGAGCACCCGATGACCGTGGCGCCGTCGGACGACTCAGCGCCACCCGACGACACGGACGGCGACACCGGCGATAGCATCGATGTCGATCCGTCGATCCCGTCCGATGACGAGGTGACTCAGCCGGCCGTACCGACCGACTCCCTGCGGACCGATGCACAACCGCCCAGCGGGGATCCGGCCTCAGACTCGACATTGCAGTGGTCGTCAGGCGACGGACCTGAGATCCCGGCGAGCGACAACACGATCGGCATCGTGGTCGAACCCAAACCCGCCCCTCCGTCCCCGCCGGGTGAGCCCACCGTCGTGGACGCGGCGCTAACCGCGAGCACCACCGACTCGACCGTCACTCTTGGCCCGCCATCAGTGACGTCCGTAGCCGACGTCGACCCGAGCCCGAGTCAGCCTCAGACGGCGCCCGCGTATTTCTATGGTGTGCTGGCTCCGCTGAATCTCGTAATGACGGCAGTCACTCACCTGCTGGCGTGGGTGGGCGCGTTCGCCGGCGTTGTGCCTGCTGGCCCAGTGGAATCCCCGCTCCTTCTTCTGCTGATGGGCTGGATGCGTCGGGAAAGCCAGCAATCGCTGGTGCGCGAGATACCCCTGACAAACTACGCGGCTCTGACAACCAGCCTGACGCTCGACCCTCTCTCTACCATCGACGGAGGTCAACCGTCATCCGAGCTTGAGGGTGTCGGCACAACCGACCCGGTAACCGGTGAGGTGTCGGGGTCGCTGAACACGAGTGGATTGCCGTTGACCTACGAGCTGATTCAGGGCCCGTCGGAGGGCGGGTCCGTGTCAGTTGAAACCGACGGCAGGTTCCATTACACGCCTGGAGGCGCAGCTCGGCTGGCTGCTGCGCAGACGATGGGTGTGGATCTGGATTCCTTCACGGTGGCGGTCAGCGACGGTCTGGTAACGACAACGACGGTAGTGCGGGTCCCGGTGTCACCGGCGAACCTGGAGCTGTCAAGCGAGGCCGGGCAGACCGGTTACAACCCTGGCGGAGTCGCGATCGTGGGCGACCGCGCCTATGTCGCGAATCAAAGCTCGAACTCCGTGTCGGTGATCGACATCGCGACATCGACCCCAATCCTGCTCGCCACCATCCCCGTCGGTTCTCATCCCACCGGCGTAGCCGCCGCGAATGTGGATGGAACCAAGCTCTATGTGACGAACACTTGGTCTAACTCCGTGTCGGTGATTGACACGGCGGCCCCCACGCCGACGGTGATCGCGACGATCGCGGTCGGCGCGGGTCCGACGGGAGTCGTCGTCAGCCCGTTCGGATCACGCGTCTATGTAGTCAACACATTCGCCGGGACGGTGTCGGTGATCGACACCGCTGTTGACCAGGTGACCGCCACGGTGCGGGTGGGTTACCGGCCGGGGGCGGCCGGGCTGAGCGCGGACGGAACATGGCTCTACGTCACGAATAGCGGAGCGAGGTCCGTGTCGGTGATCGATACCACCACGCCCACCCCCACTGTTACGGCTACGGTCACCGTTGGTGCAGGGCCGTCTTCCATCGCGGTCGGTGGCAACCGGCTTTTCGTCACCAACAGGTATTCCAACACCGTGTCGGTAATCGACACTGCGTCATCAGAGCCGAGACTGGCAGCGACGATCTCGGTCGGCCCCAGTCCCACTTCCATAGTCCTCAGTGCTGACGGCACAATGGCCTTCGTTGCGAACAGCAACGACACAGTGTCGGTGATCGACGTTGAAAGCAACACAGTCCTCCGAAGTGTCGACATAGACACGCGGGCAGAATGGGGTACGCACTCTCTGGCTCTAAGCCCCGACGGTGCGCGGTTGTACGTCACTGACGGTCGCGATCGAGCCTTGCGTTCCATGTCGCTTGTCACCGGCACGTCGATCACAACCGGTCGGTCTGCCCTTGAGATCCCGGGAGCGAACGGCTATAGCGTCAATGCCACTTGGTACTTCCCCAACAAAGATGAACCCCCCACGGGTCTAATTTTCCTGCAGCACGGCTTCTTCCGCTCGAGCGCCAATGTGTCGGCGCTGGCTCGACAACTCGCCGACAGCACCAATAGCATCGTGGTCACACCCAACCTCAGTTCCAATTACTTCGACCGTTACAACATCTGGGGTAGCGCCATACAGCGGGCGGTCGCCTTGATGTTTGCCGGCGATCGCTCTGCATTGACGGCGAGCGCTTCAACCGCCGCGAACCGCGCGGTCACATTGCCCGACCAGTACGTGCTGGCCGGCCATTCCGCCGGCGGCACTGTCGTCTCGGGCGCCGCAGGATACATCGCGGACGCTGGCGGGACCGATCATTTGAAGGCCGTCATACTGTTCGACACCGTCGACACCGGTGAGGGTCGGGAAGGGCTTGCCAAGCTGAGCGGCGTTAACACGGTGCCGGTCTACATGATTGCGGCGCCGCCATGCTCCTGCAATTACGCTGGCAGACATGCGTATAGCATCCTGAGCTCACCGCCGAGTGAATTCGTCGCCGTCATGTTGGACGGCGGCGGCCACCTCGACGCCGAAGGCGTGACCACTAGCTGGTATGCCGAAATGTTCTGCGGCACAACATCGGCTAACAACGCTGGCGCAGTCCAACAGATCACGGCGAGCTGGATCAATGATGTGTTCACCGGGTCGTCGAACGGCATCACTGGTCCGCTCGGAACGGTCGTGTCTCTTGACAACGCAACCGCCCGAGTGATCGGTGTCAGCAATATGCAAGTCGCCTGACATAGCGGTGTCCGCAATTGTCATCCTCGTAAGAGGTTGTGTCGTTGATGATTTCGCTTGGTGCTTGAAGAACACAGCAAGGTTGTCAAAGCCTAACGAAATGATCAAGACAGGGTGATTCGTACTGCGGCGAATGATAGAAAGTCTTCCATCAAGATCACCGCGGAGCACGTACCGACCGGCATTTCACTCGACGATCGGCGAACGCAGGCTTGTCGCCCACCCGTTCACAGAGCGCAGGATATTTGAGCCGGGCATCGTGGATATCGCAGTCAAGAGGAGTCCGATGAGGAAGCCAGTGGCGGTAGTGGCCGCTGTTTGGAGCTTGGTCGGCGCGTTAATGTGGGACACGGCCCCACCCGCCAGTGCTGCGGACAGTACTCTTGCGCTGCAGTCGAAGTTAAACGCGCTCAAGCCTGGAGACACGCTCACGCTCGACCCCGGAGCGACCTACGACTACAGCAACGTGCTTTCCGTTAGGGTGTCGGGAGTTCGAATAAACGGCAACGGGGCAACGTTGAAGGCCAACAACCCAACCCTTGCTGCACTGCAGATACTCGCCAACAACGTGACGGTGAACAACCTGAACTTGACGGGTCAAGTGGGCGCCATGCGGCAGGACGGCCCGAATCAGTCGCGGCTGGTGTTCGGTGGCACCGGAGTCGTTATCAGCGACGTGAACATCACTGGCGGTGCTTCCGCGGGCGTGTATGTTGCAAACGGAAGCAACTTCCGCCTCGACCGCGTCACGGTTCGCGATACGGCAGCCGACGGCGTCCAGATAACCGCCGGCTCCAGCAACGGGCAAGTCAACAACGTCACAGTGGACAGGTCAGGTGATGACGCCATCGCTGTCGTCTCCTACCTCTGGGGATACCCGCCCGCGGCGCCCTGCAGCGACATCGTCATCAACTCGCCGGTTGTCAGCAGGCCCGGGCAACGCGGCGTCGTCGTCGTGGGGGCGCATAACGTCTCCATCAGTAATCCGACTGTGAGCAGCACGCCGCTGTCCGGAATCTTCATCGGTTCGCAAGGTTGGCCGTTCTTCACCGCGGCGACCAGCGGCGTTCGGGTCACTGGCGGCAAGATCATTCAAGGCAACAATGGCGGGGGTGTTCCCACCGGCGCGGTCACGATCCTGAGCCAGAATTACTTCGCGAACGTTTCTGACGTCACGGTGTCAGGCTTGACCATCACCGACACGCCGAAGTCTGCGGTGGCCAACATCGGCGTGGCTGCGTTCTGGGCTGGGCCTCCGACCAAGGTGGTACTCCGCGACATCGCCATCACCCAGCAGCCTGAGACGTCCGCGGTGTGGGCGAACGTCGCGCGGAGCAATTACACGACGTCGGGATTCACCATGAACGGTAGGCCTCTGACTGTGCCCTGAGTCGAATCGCAGGGCGATGGTCGACCTAGCCCGACCCGCGACGGCACGGATCGACTTGGCCTAGGGTCTGTACTTGCCATTTTCTCGCATGCTGATCTCGGCGCGCTTGTAAACTTTGCCGGGACCTGCTGACGGAGGGGGTGTCATGGCGGAGGCGTCGCGGGATCAACACGGCGGTTCGGTACCGAGAATCCAATTGCTGTGCAACGGTAATTCACTCGGGCGTGAGCATCGGCTGCCCGCTGCTCGGCGACGTGTTGCAGGGTGATCATGACTGAATTGCGGCAGCACACCGATGCCGGAAGAGTTTCGCGCCTACAGCGGCTCGGCGATGTCGCGCTGAGTCGGCTGCTGAGGTTGCCCCCGGTTAGAACCGAATACACCGTCCGTCGGGGTCTCAGGGTGCCGATGCGCGATGGCGTGGAACTGCTCGCCGACCACTACGCGCCAGACACCGACCGGCCAGCCGGGACAATCTTGATGCGGAGCCCCTACGGCCGGGGCATGCTCTCGTCGCTGCTTTTTGGGCAGTTGTATGCCTCACGCGGCTATCACATCGTGGTGCAAAGTGTGCGCGGCACCTTTGGTTCGGGCGGCACGCTCTCGCCGATGACCTACGAGAAGGACGACGGTCTAGACACTGCCGCCTGGTTGCGCGGACAGCCGTGGTACACGGGCGGTTTCGCGATGCTGGGAGTGTCGTACGGCGCCATGGCGGGTTGGGCACTAATGGATGACCCGCCGCCCGACGTGACGGCCGTGATTGCGATTGTCGGACCCCATGACGCGAGTCGAATTTCTTGGGACACCGGTGCATTCGCGCTCGCGGACACCCTGGGGTGGTCGCACCAGGTTGCTTACCAGGAAAAAGTCGGCCGCTGGCAGAAGCTATTGGCAGTGAGTCGCACCAACGACGCGCTGGACAGCGCACTGTCGGAATTCCCGCTGGGCGATGCCGCCCGAAAGCTGCTGGGCGACAGCGCTCCCTGGTACCGCGAATGGATCGAGCACCGCGATAAGGCTGATCCGTACTGGACGCCGACGCGATTCGACGGAGCCCTGGAAAAGATCACTGTCCCAGTGCTCCTGATCACGGGATGGCAAGACGCATTCCTGACCCAGACGCTCGACCAGTACACACGGCTACGCGAGCGGGGCGTAAACGTGGCCTTGACCGTGGGGTCATGGAGCCACCTCTCGATGCTGACGACCGCCATCGGGGATGTCTCGCTGGAGACCCTGAATTGGCTTGATCGACACGTCGCAGGGCGCGCAGGCACCTCTGTGCGCAGCCCGGTCCGCGCATCGATCACCAACGACACCTGGGTCGAACTGCCTCACTGGCCACCGCAGACGGAGGATCAGTATTGGTACCTGGGTTGTGGCGGAAGCCTCGTTAGTTTCGAGTCCGGATACTCGGGTGCGGCGTCGAAGTTTCGCTTTGACCCGGGCTCGCCGACGCCGGCGCCCGGCGGCCCGTTCCTGTCGTCCGCAGGCGGGTATCAGGACGACACCGATCTCGCTCGCCGTGACGACGTCTTGAGCTTCATCACTGAGCCGCTTCCCGCGGACGTCTATCTAATGGGTAGTCCGACCGTCGACCTCATACATTCCGCGGACAACCCGCACGCCGATGTCTTCGTACGCGTCAGCGAGGTGAACTCGCGCGGTAAGTCGCGAAACGTCACCGACGGTTTCCGGCGGCTGACGGCATCCGCCGCCGCGGCTCCCGTGCGCATCGAATTGGACTCGGTTGCGCACCGCTTCCGTATTGGATCAAGGATCCGTCTGGTCATCGCCGGCGGCGCACATCCTCGATTCAGCCGCAACACCGGCACGGCTGAATCACCCTGGGACGCCGAGCGCTTCACCGCCGTGACGCACACTGTGCATCACGGTGAGGGCCTTCACTCGCGGCTGACCATGCCGACAACCGACGGTCGGCCCTCGTCGACTGCCGTCTCGTGACCCGGGTTGAGATGTCCGCGATTTGCGGACAGTGGCTTCGGGGCATCCGACGCCATCGATGAGATGTTTGCTCGTATGATGCCGCCGAATTGAGCGGGTGGGCGCGGGCACGATTCAAATCAGCAACCAGTAGAAGGCTGGCCGAGTGGGTCCTTCCTGATGAGGTAGCCGGCCATCAGGATAGCCAGCGCGGCGATCCGGGCGCGGGAGCACCGGGAGCACATTGAAGGCGGGCGATGCGCGGCTGGCCCGCTTGCGCCGTGGGAACACTGTTCCCGCCCTCAGCTCTCACGCGATCACGCGTCTGGCACGAGTGAAGTCTCCAAGCGTCGGAAGGGCCAATGGGCCCTCACGGACTGAACCGCCGTGGAAATGTTGGAGGCTCCTGACCTTGGAAACGAGGATGCAGGTATGCCGAAGGAACAGTCTGCCGGGAAGCCCACGACACGTCGCTATAGCCCCGAGGAGAAGGCCGCTGCGGTGCGGATGGTGCGGGCCCTGCGCGCCGAGCTGGGCACCACGCAGGGCACCGTGCCGCGGGTGGCCCGCCAGCTCGGCTACGGCGTGGAGTCGGTACGCACTTGGGTACGCCAGGCCGACATCGACGAAGGCGTGACTCCCGGGTGACGACCGCCGAATCGCGGCGGCTTAAGGAGCTCGAGCAGGCGAACCGAGAACTCAAGCGCGCCAACGGAATACTGAAACGAGCGGCCAGTTTCTTCGGGGCGGAGCTCGACCGCCAACACAAGAAATAGTCGACGTCATCGACACTTAACGCGACGAGTTCGGGGTCGAGCCCATCTGCACCGTCCTGCGCAGCGCAGGGGTGTCGGTGGCCCCGAGCACCTACTACGACACTAAGACGCGTCCGCCCTCGGCGCGGGCCCGTCGCGACGCCGAGCTGGGGCCGCAGCTGCGGAAGATCTGGGAGGACAACTACCGCGTCTACCGGGTCCGCAAGCTGTGGAAAGCCGCACGTCGGGCCGGGCACGACGTCGGCCGTGACCAGGTCTCCCGCCTGATGCGCAGCCTCGGGATAAAGGGAGTTCGGCGCGGCAAACAGGTCAAGAACACCAAAGCTGATCCGGCGGCGGCGCGGCATCCCGATCTGGTCAATCGCCGGTTCAGCGCGTCGGCACCCAACCAGTTGTGGGTCACCGACCTGACTTATGTGCCGACCTGGGCCGGGGTGGCCTACGTCTGTTTCATCGTCGATGCGTTCTCCCGGATGATCGTCGGGTGGCGGGTGGCGTCGAACATGCGCACCACGATGCTCCTTGACGCACTGGAGATGGCCCGCTGGTCGCGCGGAAACACGTTGCCGGGACTGACATGTCATTCGGATGCGGGCGCACAGTTCACCTCGGTGCGCTACGGTGAACGCCTCGCCGAGATCGGCGCACTGCCCTCGATCGGATCCGTCGGCGACAGCTTCGACAACGCCTTGGCGGAGACGGTCAACGGCTACTACAAGTCCGAGCTGATCTACGGGCCGGCCGGCAACGGGCTGTGGAAGACCGTCGAGGACGTCGAGTTGGCCACCTTGAGCTGGGTGTACTGGCACAACACCGCGCGCCTGCACAACTACCTGCACGACGTTCCGCCGACCGATTCGAGGCCACCTTCTACGATGCTCAACGGATCGATCAGCCCATGGTCGGAATCCAATAGATCGAGCCTCCGGCAGAACCAGGGCGATTCATTGAGCCGTGTGCGGTCAAAGTCGCAAGCACGGTTCTGAGGGGGACCGCCGCCGCAATGCGGCGGTCCTACCCGACTCCTTCGATGGAGCAACTGGCGTCAGACACCAGCAGCTTCGAGAGAGTCCCGCCCTTCTCGGCGGAGCCACACGGGCGGAGAATTTCGATGAGCGTCAGTGGGGAATATCAGTGAGCGCGCTCGGCCCTGATGCTCGGGGGCGCCGGGGTGGACAACGCCACGGAACTGACCGCGCCCGTGCCGGCCACGACGACCACCGTCGGCCAGGAAGTCGAACAGGACGACAGCGGTGACAACGGCCTTTGGGCCTCGCCGGCCTGCTCGGGCTGCTGGGCTTGAAGGGGCGCAAAGCGTGCCGACTACCCGGCGAATCGCGGCGGTGGGACGATTACGAACTCACGCACCTAAACGACTACCCGTCCCAACGACCGAGCCCCCTGGGGGTCAGTGATCTCCCGGAGGTCTTCGCCGTGCGTCCCGTGCGCCACAGTCTTCAGAGCCGCCGCGACAGTCGTCGTCGGCGACGCGAACCCGAGACGCCACTCGTCTATACGGCCTCGCAAAGTCTTTCCTGAGTCGAAGTCAGGATGTCGACCCGATCACGGGTATTCGATTGATTCAGCCAACGACTTACGAGGTTCGGCCCGCCACCAGGAGAAACGGCGGCGGGCCGAAGGGGTTCTGCTCTGACACACCAACCCCGCTCGAAATCTTACGGGGTTGAACCGCCCCGGCATGTCCGGAGACTCCACTTCGTGGGAAGGATGGGGTCATGTCAGGTGGTTCGTCGAGGAGGTATCCGCCGGAGTTGCGGGAGCGGGCGGTGCGGATGGTCGCCGAGATCAGCGACCAGCATGAGTCGGAGTGGGCGGCGATGGGTGAGGTCGCCCGGCTGCTGGGGGTTGGCACGGCCGAGACCGTCCGCAAGTGGGTGCGCCAGGCCCAGGTCGATGCCGGTGCCCGGCTCGGAACCACGACCCAGGAATCGGCCGAGTTGAAGAAGCTGCGGCGCGAAGTCGCCGAATTGCGGAGGGCGAACGCCATTTTGAAGACGGCGTCGGCTTTCTTCGCGGCCGAGCTCGACCGGCCACACCACTAATCACCCGGTTCATCGCTGACCATCAAGACCACCGTGATGGACCGGATGGTCTGCGCTGGGGTGTCGAGTCGATCTGTGCCCAGCTCACCAAGCTGGGCGTGCCGATCGCCCCATCGACCTACTATGACCAGGTCAATCGTGAACCCAGCCGTCGCCAGCTACGCGACGATGCTCTCAAAGAGCACATCAACCGGGTCCACGGCGCTAACTACGGCGTCTACGGTGCCCGCAAGGTGTGGCTGGCGCTCAACCGTGAGGGCATCACGGTGGCCCGATGCACCATCGAGCGGCTGATGACCGAACTCGGGCTGAGCGGCGCCACTCGAGGCGGGGTTCGCAAGACGACTGTGGTCGATCCTGCAGCGTCGCGTCCGGCCGATCTGGTGCAGCGGCGGTTCGGGCCGCCGGCACCCAACCGGCTATGGGTGGCCGACCTGACCTACGTGTCGACGTGGTCGGGGTTCGCCTACGCGGCGTTTGTCACCGATGCCTACGCTCGACGGATTCTGGGCTGGCGAGTGGCCTCGACCATGGCGACCTCGATGGTCCTCGATGCGATCGACCAAGCGATCTGGACCCGTCAGCAGGAAGGTGTGCTGAGCCTCCGAGAGGTTGTCCACCATACGGATAGAGGATCTCAGTACACGTCCATCCGGTTCAGCGAGCGGCTCGCCGAAGCCGGTCTTCAGCCTTCGGTCGGCGCGGTGGGTAGTTCGTATGACAACGCGTTGGCCGAGACGATCAACGGCCTGTACAAGACCGAGCTGATCAAGCCTGGCAAGCCCTGGCGCACCACGAGGACGTCGAGATCGCTACCGCCCGCTGGGTCGACTGGTTCAACCACCGCCGCCTCTACCAGTACTGCGGAGACGTGCCACCGGCCCAGCTCGAGACCGCCTACTACGCTCAATCGACGAGGCCAGCCGCCGGTTGAGCTCTCAAATCAGAAAGTCTCCGGACTCACCGGGGCGGTTCACAACCACGAAGTCGACGAGGGAACTGTGTGCGAACTGTCACATGTTCCGCTGAGCTGCGCCTTTCCGCGCTACCGGAGTCGCAAAGGCAAGGATTTGGTTTAGCTGAGTACAGGTTGGCAACTAGGTGGTCGCGAGCTAGGGGTGAGCGCAAGGCTCAGAGTCACTAGCTCCGAAACAACGACAAAGGAGCACAACATGCAGAAAACCGTTGCGATCGGCGCGACGACGCTAGCCCTTCTCTTCGGCGGCGCTGGCATTGCGAATGCCACCGAACTGACTGCCCCGGCACCGGCCACGACGACCACTGTTGTCGCCCAGCAAGCCGAGCAAGAAGACGACGGCGACAAGACCGGCCTGTGGGGTCTGGCAGGGCTGCTGGGTCTGCTTGGCTTGGTCGGCCTGAAGCGGCGCAAGGATGCCGACTACCCGGCCAATCGTGGAGGCGGCACCATCACGAACAACCCGCGCGCCTAACCGCGCGCAGAACGACTAGCCCCCCGCCAGGTGATGTCCCTTGGCGGGGGGCTCTCGTTGGGTTTGAACCTAAAGCGGTCGGATGGCGGCCCGGAGGCAACCAGAATCAGCGGGAGCCTGTGACCGCTTCCGCTTGCGTGAGCGCGCCAATCTGAGAACGACCGGCGCTCGCTCGATGGCTTCCTTGCGCTCAGGCGCCCAACGGTCAACTGATCGAATAGGTCATCGACCTCGACGGTGGACGGGAGTGCGCCAGGCCAACCAACTCTTCGACCGTGGGCCGTCTCATCGCGGCCCGTCCAGCCGGTCGAGGTCGTCCGCTGCCTCGGCGAGCGCGGTAGCCAGCTTGCGCGTCACGTCGCTGTTGAGCATGTCTTCCCACCCGATCCCGGTTCTTCGGATACTGCGGTGCTCGACGGCGCCGTCGAAGAGTTGCGTGCCGTCGACTGAGACGGTGGCCGGGCGGTCATAGGAATCGCGGACCTCGGGGATTGCGCGGATGGGACCGGCGAAGCATCGGAACCGCTCCGGGAAGTGGTCCGTCCATTCGGTGACCTCGGTTGCGCGCGGCCAGGGAACGGGTGCCGTGGTTGCGGCCGTGGTGACTCCATTTCGGTTTAGAGCCACACCAAAATGTCCCCTATTGCGCGTATCTTGCGCGGAAACATATCTGCGCTGGTCAGATGGTGCCCCCGGCAGGATTCGAACCTGCGGCCTTCTGCTCCGGAGGCAGACGCTCTATCCCCTGAGCTACGGGGGCGCAAAAGAAGATTCTGCGCCGTTGGGCCTGCACAGCCTAACGCATGTCAGGCAGCGGTTATGGATTCGGGGGCCGGGGTGCGAAGACCATAGGATGGACCCTCGTGACCCCCGCCGATCTGGCCGACCTGCTCAAGACCACCGCAGCCGCGGTGCTGGCCGAGCATGGTCTCGACGCGTCTGCACTGCCGGCGACCGTCACGGTCGAGCGTCCACGCAACCCCGATCACGGTGACTACGCCACCAACCTGGCGCTTCAGGTCGGTAAGAAGGTCGGCGCCAACCCGCGCGAGCTGGCCGGGTGGCTGGCCGCCGCCCTGGTCGACAAGGTCGGCATCGCCGCCGCCGACGTGGCCGGACCGGGTTTCGTCAACCTGCGGATCGAGGCGTCGGCGCAGAACGTCATCGTCACCGACGTCCTGACCGCCGGACCGGACTACGGGCATTCCGACGTGCTCGCCGGTCAGCACATCAACCTCGAGTTCGTCTCCGCGAATCCGACCGGGCCCATCCACATCGGGGGCACCCGCTGGGCCGCGGTCGGCGATGCGCTCGGCCGCTTGTTGAGCACGCAGGGCGCGCGGGTGGTACGCGAGTACTACTTCAACGACCACGGCGCGCAGATCGACCGATTCACCAACTCCCTGATCGCCGCAGCCAAGGGCGACCCCACCCCCGAGGACGGCTACGCGGGCGACTACATCGCCGACATCGCAGTGCAGGTGCTCGCCAAGGATCCCGACGCGCTGGGACTGCCCGACGGCGAGATGCGCGAGACGTTCCGCGCGATCGGCGTCGACCTCATGTTCGCCCACATCAAGTCCTCGCTGCACGACTTCGGCACCGACTTCGACGTCTACACCCACGAAGACTCGATGCACAGCTCCGGGCGGGTCGAGCATGCCATCGCCAAGCTGCGCGAGGCCGGCAGCATCTACGAGTCCGACGGCGCAGTCTGGTTGCGCACCACCGATTTCGGCGACGACAAGGACCGCGTCGTCATCAAGAGCGACGGTGCGCCCGCCTACGTCGCCGCGGACATCGCCTACTACCTGGACAAGCGTGAGCGCGGTTTCGACCTGTGCATCTACATGCTCGGCGCCGACCACCACGGCTACATCGCGCGGCTCAAGGCCGTCGCCTCGGCGCTGGGCGAGGACCCGGCCACCGTCGAGGTGCTCATCGGCCAGATGGTGAACCTCGTGCGCGACGGGCAGCCGGTCCGGATGAGCAAGCGTGCCGGCACCGTCATCACCCTCGACGACCTCGTCGAGGCGATCGGCGTCGACGCCGCCCGGTACTCGCTGATCCGCTCGTCGGTCGACAGCCCGATCGACATCGACCTGGAGTTGTGGTCGTCGGCGTCGAACGAGAACCCGGTGTACTACGTGCAATACGCGCACGCGCGCCTCTCGGCGCTGGCCCGCAACGCCGCCGACCTCGGCGTCGTCCCCGACACCGCGAACCTGCAGCTGCTCACCCACGACAAAGAGGGCACGCTGATCCGTAACATCGGCGAGTTCCCGCGCGTGCTGAAAACCGCTGCGGCCCTGCGGGAGCCGCACCGGGTGTCACGCTACCTGGAGGAGCTGGCGGGCGACTACCACCGCTTCTACGACTCCTGCCGGGTGCTGCCGCAGGGGGACGAGGCGCCCGGCGAACTGCACGGTGCGCGGCTGGCGTTGTGCCAGGCCACCCGCCAGGTGATCGCCAACGGTCTGGGCATCCTCGGTGTCACCGCCCCGGAGCGCATGTGATCGCCCATCCCGCCGGTCCCCGGCATGCCGAAGAAGTCCACCACGGCGGCGCCCCGCCGCGGCCACAGTCACCCGCCGAGGTGCTGCTGCTCGCGCCGAATGTCTGGCCGCGCAGCACGGTTCGCGACGCCGACGGCGTCGTGTCGGTCGGGGGAGTGCCGGTCACCGACATCGCGGCCGATTTCGGCACGCCGACCTTCGTCGTCGACGAGGACGACTTCCGCGCGCGCTGCCGCGAAATCGCCGCGGCGTTCGGCGGCGGCGAGAACGTGCGCTACGCCGCCAAGGCGTTCATGTGCACCGAGGTGGCGCGCTGGATCCACGAGGAGGGCCTGTCTCTCGACGTCGCCAGCGGCGGCGAGATGGCCGTCGCCCTGCACGGCGGTTTTTCGGCCGAACGAATCGCCCTGCACGGCAACAACAAATCGATCGACGAGTTGACCGCCGCGGTCAAGGCCGGCATCGAGCACGTCGTGGTCGACTCGATGACCGAGATCGACCGGCTCGACGCGATCGCCGGTGCGGCCGGAGTGGTGCAGGATGTGCTGATCCGCGTGACCGTCGGGGTCGAGGCCCACACCCACGAGTTCATCTCCACCGCGCACGAGGATCAGAAGTTCGGCCTGTCGCTGGCCGGCGGCGCCGCGATGGATGCGGTGCGGAGGGTGTTCGAGACCGACCACCTGCGCCTGGTGGGCCTGCACAGCCACATCGGCTCGCAGATCTTCGACGTGGCCGGCTTCGAGATCGGCGCGCATCGTGTCATCGGACTGCTGCGCGACGTGGTCGCCGAGTTCGGTGTCGAGAAGACGGCCCAGATGTCGATCGTCGACCTGGGCGGCGGACTGGGTATTTCGTATCTGCCTGCCGACGATCCACCACCCGTCGCCGAACTCGCCGCGAAGCTGACTGCGATCGTGCGCGACGAATCCGCGGCCGTCGGGCTGCCCGCGCCCCGACTGGTCGTCGAGCCGGGCCGCGCCATCGCCGGACCGGGCACGATCACGCTGTATCGGGTCGGCACGGTCAAGGATGTGGCCGTCGCGGCCGACCGGTACCGCCGCTACGTCAGCGTGGACGGCGGCATGAGTGACAACATCCGGACTGCGCTCTACGGTGCGGAGTACGACGTCCGGCTGCTCTCGCGGGTCACCGACGCCGAGCCGACGCTGGGTCGTATCGTCGGAAAGCACTGTGAGAGCGGTGATATCGTCGTTCGCGATGCCTGGGTGCCCGATGACATCGAGCCCGGTGACCTGTTGGGCGTCGCGGCGACCGGCGCCTACTGCTATTCGATGTCGAGCCGCTACAACCTGATCGGCCGTCCCGCCGTGGTGGCCGTGCGCGACGGGCAGGCCCGCCTGATCCTGCGCCGGGAGACGGTCGACGATCTACTGAGTCTGGAAGTGAGGTAGCGATGACTGACCCGGAGAAGCCCGTCGGCGTAGCCGTTCTCGGACTGGGCAACGTCGGCAGCCAAGTGGTGCGCATCATCAACGAGAGCGCCGAGGACCTGGCCGCCCGGATCGGCGCGCCGTTGGTGCTGCGTGGCGTGGGCGTGCGGCGGGTGGCCGACGACCGCGGCGTCCCGGTCGAGATGCTCACCGACAACATCGAGGAACTCGTCTCGCGCGACGACGTGGACGTCGTCGTCGAGTTGATGGGTCCGGTCGAACCCGCGCGCAAGGCCATCCTGTCGGCTCTCGAACAGCGCAAGTCCGTCATCACCGCCAATAAGGCGCTGATGGCGGTGTCCACCGGCGAGTTGGCCCAGGCGGCCGAAAGCGCCCATGTGGACCTGTATTTCGAAGCCGCAGTGGCCGGCGCCATCCCTGTCATCCGACCGCTGACCCAGTCGCTGGCCGGTGACACCGTGCTGCGCGTCGCGGGCATCGTCAACGGCACCACCAACTACATCCTCTCCGAGATGGACAGCACCGGCGCCGACTACGCCAGCGCGCTGGCCGATGCGAGTGCCCTGGGATACGCCGAGGCGGATCCGACCGCCGACGTCGAGGGGTACGACGCCGCGGCGAAGGCCGCAATCCTGGCGTCCATCGCGTTCCACACCCGGGTGACCGCCGACGACGTCTACCGCGAGGGCATCACGAAGGTCACCGCGGCCGACTTCGTGTCGGCGCGTGCGCTCGGATGCACCATCAAGCTGCTGGCCATCTGCGAACGGATCACCAACGGCGATGGCCAGGAGCGTGTTTCGGCGCGGGTCTACCCGGCCTTGGTGCCGTTGAGCCATCCGCTGGCGGCGGTCAACGGGGCGTTCAACGCCGTGGTGGTCGAGGCCGAGGCCGCGGGCCGGTTGATGTTCTACGGCCAGGGCGCCGGCGGTGCGCCGACGGCGTCGGCGGTGATGGGTGACTTGGTGATGGCCGCGCGCAACCGCGTCCAGGGTGGTCGCGGGCCGCGCGAGTCCAAGTACGCCAAGCTGCCGATCGCCCCGATCGGCAACATCGCCACCCGCTACTACGTCAACATGAACGTCGCCGACCGCCCCGGTGTGTTGTCCGCTGTCGCAGCCGAGTTCGGCAAGCGCGAGGTCAGCATCGCCGAGGTGCGCCAGGAGGGCATGGTCGACGAGGGTGGTCAGCGGTGCGGTGCGCGCATCGTGGTGGTCACCCACCAGGCCACCGACGCGGCGCTGTCGGAGACGGTGGCGGCGCTGGCCGACCTCGAGGTCGTGCAGAGCATCAACAGCGTGCTCCGCATGGAAGGAACGGACGAATGAGCCCGACGTCGCAGGCCGTGCACCAGCCGTGGCCCGGGCTGATCGCCGCCTACCGAGACCGCCTGCCGATCGAGGACGGCTGGACGCCGATCACGTTGCGGGAGGGCGGCACTCCGCTGCTGCCCGCGCCCCGGTTGAGTGAATACACCGGCTGCGCAGTGCATCTGAAGGTCGAGGGGCTCAACCCGACGGGGTCGTTCAAGGACCGCGGCATGACGATGGCCGTCACCGAGGCGGTGGCGCACGGCCAGCAGGCGGTGCTCTGCGCCTCCACCGGCAACACCTCGGCGTCGGCGGCGGCCTACGCTGCGCGCGCGGGCATCACCTGCGCGGTGCTGGTGCCACAGGGCAAGATCGCCATGGGCAAGCTGGCGCAGGCGGTCATGCACGGCGCCAAGATCATTCAGGTCGACGGCAACTTCGACGACTGCCTGGAACTCGCGCGCAAGCTCACCGCCGACTTCCCGACCATCTCCCTGGTCAACTCCGTCAACCCGTTCCGCATCGAAGGACAGAAGACGGCGGCGTTCGAGATCGTCGACGCGCTGGGCGCCGCGCCCGACGTGCACTCCCTTCCGGTGGGCAACGCGGGCAACATCACCGCCTACTGGAAGGGCTACACCGAATACCACCGCGACGGGCTGGCGGACCGCCTGCCCCGCATGCTGGGCACCCAGGCGGCCGGGGCCGCGCCGCTGGTGCTGGGCGAACCCGTCCGCGAACCCGAGACCATCGCGACCGCGATCCGGATCGGCTCGCCCGCGTCGTGGACGACGGCCGTCGAGGCGCAGCAGCAGTCAAACGGCCGATTCCTCGCCGCGACCGACGAGGAGATCCTGGCGGCTTACCACCTCGTCGCACGCACCGAGGGCGTGTTCGTCGAACCGGCCTCGGCGGCCAGCATCGCGGGCCTGCTCAAGTCGATCGAGGACGGTTGGGTGACCAAGGGGTCGACCGTGGTGTGCACCGTCACCGGCAACGGACTCAAAGACCCGGACACGGCGCTGAAGGGAATGCCTGCGGTCATCCCGGTGCCCGTCGACCCCGTCGCAGTGGTCGACAAGCTGGGCCTGGTCTAGCGGGCGCGGGGAGAAGCACACGTGGCGCAGACACTGCCCGCCGGGCTGACGGCGACATCCGTCGTCGCGGCGTCCAGTGCCAACCTCGGTCCTGGATTCGACAGCCTCGGTCTGGCTTTGAGCCTGTACGACGAGATCGTCATCGAGACAACGGAATCCGGACTAACCGTCGAGGTCGAGGGCGAAGGCGCGGGTCAGGTGCCGCTCGACGCCTCGCACCTCGTGGTGCGCGCCATCGAGCGTGGCCTACAGGCGGCCGGTATCACGGCGCCGGGCATGATCGTGCGGTGCCGCAACGATATTCCGCACTCGCGCGGGCTGGGGTCCTCGGCTGCGGCGGTCGTCGGCGGTTTGGCGGCAGTCAACGGTCTTGTCGCGCAGGCTGGTTCGACTGCGCTGTCCGAGCAGGACCTCATCCAGTTGTCGTCGGAGTTCGAGGGGCATCCCGACAACGCCTCGGCGGCGGTGCTCGGCGGCGGCGTGGTGTCGTGGACGGAGTCCGACGGCCCCTCTGCGCGCTACTGCGCCGCGCCGCTGCGCATCCACCCCGACATCCATCTGTTCTCGGCGATCCCCGAGGCCCGCTCGTCGACGGCGGAGACCAGGGTGCTGCTGCCGGAGAAGGTCAGCCACAGCGACGCCCGGTTCAACGTGAGCAGGGCGGCGCTGCTGGTGGTGGCGCTCACCGAGCGGCCCGATCTGCTGATGTCGGCCACCGAGGACGTGCTACATCAGCCGCAGCGGGCGGCCGCGATGCCGGCCTCGGCGGAATTACTGCGGGTACTGCGGCGTTGTGACATTGCGGCGGTGCTGTCCGGGGCGGGTCCGGCCGTATTGGCCCTGACCACGCGGCCACAACTGCCGGCAGAAGCCCTCGAGTACGCCGCCGCCGCCGGGTACGCCGTCAACAAGATGGCTGTCGGTGACGGGGTCCGCTGGACATCGGGCGTGGTCGCACGGAGTTGACAGTGACGCGAGGCGACGTTCACACGAGCCACACGACACACACGTCTTTCTTGCTTCCCGGAAAAAAGCGGGCTATTCTCGCTCTCGTCCAGCAATCGCAGCGTCTCTGCCTGCGCCGACACTAGGACACCACTCATTTTCCCCGAGGTCTACCCGTGGACTGACGGTTCGCCGCATACCGGCGAATCCCGGCGATCACCGTTGCAGAGGCAATGGTGGGACCCACGCGTTCAGCGAGTCAGCTGAGCGCACCGAACCCCCGCATGACTCGATCAGCGAGGGAAAGAAAGGAAATCCGTGACTGATACGGACCTCTTCACGGCTGGTGGCAGCAGCGACAACGGCGCGCTGCCGGAAACCGTGAGTTCAGACATCTCACCCGCAGCGGACGCCACCGCTGCGGCGAGCACACCCACCGCGGAGACCGCGCCGACCGCCGACGTCGCGTCGGGCGACCGCACCGCCTCGTTGTCCGCCATGGTGCTGCCGGAACTGCGCGCCCTGGCCAAGGAGATCGGCGTCGAGGGCGCGTCCGGCATGCGCAAGAGCGAACTGGTCGCCGCGATCCGCGAGCGTCGCAACGAGTCCGACGGCCGTGGCCGCGAGCAGGCGCCGGCCGCCGCGACCGAGACGCCCGCGACCGAAAGCCCGGCCACTGAGACGGCCACCGACGCCCCGGCCGAAGCCGGCAACGAGAACGCTTCGAGCGCAGAGGCGGAGAAGCAGCCGCGGCAGCGGCGTGAGCGTCGCACCTCATCCCGCGGCACGGGTGCCCCTGGCGGCCCCGACACCGCCGGCGAGGACGCCGCCCAGACCACCAAGTCCGAGGCCGACGGCCAGCAGGACACCAAGTCGGACGCCAAGTCCGGCGGCGATCGGCAGCAGGCCGAGCGTCAGCAGGGCGACCAGCGCGGCGACCGCCAGCGTGGCGACCAGCAGAACCGCGGCGACCAGCGCGGCGAACAGCAGAATCGCGGTGGCAACGCCGATAACGCCGGCGATGACGACGGCGAGGGCCGCGGCGGCCGCCGCGGCCGCCGGTTCCGTGACCGCAGGCGCCGCGAGCGCGGCGGCGGCGAGGGCGGCGGCGACACCGAGCTGCGTGAGGACGACGTCGTCCAGCCCGTTGCGGGCATCCTCGACGTGCTCGACAACTACGCGTTCGTGCGCACCTCCGGCTACCTGGCCGGGCCCAACGACGTGTACGTGTCGATGAACATGGTGCGCAAGAACGGCCTGCGCCGCGGCGACGCGGTGACCGGCGCCGTGCGGGTGCCCCGAGATGGAGACGGCGGCGACAAAAATCCGCGGCAGAAGTTCAACCCGCTGGTGCGGCTGGACTCCGTCAACGGTGGTTCGGTCGAGGACGCCAAGAAGCGCCCGGAGTTCGGCAAGCTCACCCCGCTGTACCCGAACGAGCGCCTGCGCCTGGAAACCTCCAGCGAGAAGCTCACCACCCGCGTGATCGACCTGATCATGCCGATCGGCAAGGGCCAGCGCGCCCTGATCGTGTCGCCGCCCAAGGCTGGTAAGACCACGATCATGCAGGACATCGCCAACGCGATCACCCGCAACAATCCCGAATGCCACCTCATGGTCGTGCTCGTCGACGAGCGGCCGGAAGAGGTCACCGACATGCAGCGCTCGGTCAAGGGTGAGGTCATCGCCTCGACCTTCGACCGTCCGCCGTCAGACCACACACAGGCCGCGGAGCTTGCGATCGAGCGCGCCAAGCGCCTCGTCGAGCAGGGCAAGGACGTCGTCGTCCTGCTCGACTCGATCACCCGACTGGGCCGTGCTTACAACAACGCGTCGCCCGCTTCGGGCCGCATTCTGTCCGGTGGTGTGGACTCGACCGCGCTGTACCCGCCGAAGCGCTTCCTCGGCGCGGCCCGCAACATCGAAGAGGGCGGGTCGCTGACCATCATCGCCACCGCGATGGTGGAGACCGGCTCGACCGGTGACACGGTGATCTTCGAGGAGTTCAAGGGCACCGGTAACGCCGAACTCAAGCTCGACCGCAAGATTGCCGAGCGGCGGGTGTTCCCGGCCGTCGACGTCAACCCGTCCGGCACCCGCAAGGACGAGCTGCTGCTCTCGACGGACGAGTTCGCGGTCGTGCACAAGCTGCGTCGGGTGCTGTCCGGGCTGGACCCGCATCAGGCGATCGACCTGCTCATGAGCCAGCTGCGCAAGACCAAGACCAACTACGAGTTCCTGGTCCAGGTTTCCAAGACCGCCCCGGGCTCGGCGGACGGCGACTGAGTCCACCGCGTCAGCGGTAGGGGTCGGTGATCTCGCGCAGCGCCGCCAAGGCGTCGCGCATCTCGGCGAACCTGCGCTCGCCGAGGAAGTCGCGCCACTCGCGCTCGACGTTGGCGACCTCCTCGCCCGCGGTGCGGCACAGCGCCAACCCTTTGTCGCTCAACGTGACAAGGCGCGCGCGGGCATCGGACGGATCGGGCGTGCGCACGACGTACCCGGCCCGTTCCAGTTGGTCGATCAGCGCACCCGCGGTCTGCTTGGCGACCCGCGCCTGCTCGGCGAGGTCGGTCAATCGCATGCCCCGCGGATCAAGGCGCTGCAGGAGTCGTGACTGCGCCAGCGTGACGTCGCCGGCCCCGGCGGTCGCCAGTGCCTCCATCACGCGGGTCTCCACCGCACGGTGTCCGATGAACATCAGCGTCGCGGTGTTGGGCGTCTCGGTCACCCCTTGACTTTAGTACGTCTCCCTGACTATTTTTAGTCAGGAAAGCTGACTAAAAGGCCGAAGGGGGAGCGATGGACTCCGACACCGTCTGGCGGCACATCGACGAGCAGCGCGGGATTCTCGCCGACATGTTCGACGGCATCGACGCGGCACGCTGGTCGACGCCGTCGCTGTGCGACGGGTGGACCGTGCGCGACGTGGCGGCACACCTCACGCATTCGCACATGAACAGGCCGCGCATGATCTTCGAGGCGGTGCGCTCGGGGTTTCGGTTCAACGCGATGATCCATCGGGTCGCCGTCGAGGACTCCCGCTCACCGGCGCAGATCGCCGACGCACTGCGCGCCATGCGTGGCTCGCGCAAGCGCCCGCCCGGCACGACGGAGTGCGATCCACTGATGGACGTCCTGGTGCACGGCCAGGACATCGCCGTGCCTCTCGGCATCGACCTGCCCATGCCCGTCGATGCCGCCGCCGCGGCAGCGCACCGACTGTGGACCATGCGGTTTCCGTTCCGCCCGCAGCGCCGACTGTCCGGTATCGAACTTGTCGCGACGGACGCCGACTTCCGCGTCGGCGCCGGACGTGTCGTCACGGCACCGATCCGCGACATCCTGTTGCTGCTCGCCGGCCGTCCCACCGCGATTTCGGCGCGCGTGGAGTCGCTCAGCGGTCGTTAGGGCACCGCGTGCGCCGGGTCGGCGCGCAACCCGGGCATGACGTAGCGGCGCAGGTGCCTCAGTAACGCGTCGGCGTCGCCGGGGTCGAGGGTGTCGCCGGGTACCGTTGCGAGCGAAAGTAGAACGCGGGCAAGCCATTCCGATGCCTCGGCGATGTCGGTGCCGGGGTGGATCTCACCGCTCTCGCGCGCCGCGACCAGATACCGCGACCAGAACTCGGCGAGATCGGGCACCAGACCCTGGACACCCGCGCCCGCGCAGGCGGCGAACTCATCGGGTTCTTCGAGTCGCAGTTTCATCAGCAGTGCACCGGGATCGTCGTAGGCGGTGCGGCCGTGCAGGATGCCCGCGGCCAGTTGGCGGTCCAGGCCGTCGACGGCCTCGAGCATCGCGTGTGCCTCCGACCAGTACGCGTCGTTGAGGCGCACGATCGCCGCACCCAGTAGCGACACCTTGTCGGGGAAGTGGCGGTAGAGCCAGCCGCGGGAGACCCCGGCGGCCTCGGCCACCTCCGACACCGTTGTCGACCGGATCCCCTTGGCGCGCAGACAGACTTCCGCCGCATCGATCAGTCGATCGCGGACGTTCTTGGTAGCCGTAATGCTCGTCACCCGGCGGGCTCCTCGTCTACTCTCGGCCCCAAGCGGGCCGATCGGAGCATTGTGTCATGGTAGACACATTTCCGAATCTGTTCACTCTCGAGAGGTGAGCCATGGCGGACACACTCCAGCAGCTGCTTCGCGACCGCGCCGGGCACGACGCCGTCGCGCTGAAGTACGGCGACCGCATCTGGACGTACCGCGAGTACATCGCCCAGGCGCAGGCCCAGGCCGCCGCCCTGGTCGCCGCTGCCGATCCGGACCGTCCGCTGCACGTCGGCGTCCTGCTCGGTAACACCCCCGACATGCTCACCGCGCTCGCCGCGGCCGGCCTCGGCGGCTACGTGGTGTGCGGCATCAACACCACCCGCCGCGGCGACGCCCTGGCGCGAGATATCCTCAAGGTCGACTGCCACTTCCTGATCACCGATGCCGAACACCGGCCACTGCTCGACGGGCTCGACCTGCCCGGCGTCACCGTGCTCGACACCTCGGGCGCCGAGTGGGCCGAACTGCTCGCCGGCGCACCGGAACTGGTGCCGCACCGCGAGGTCGGCCTCGACGACACGTTCATGATGATCTTCACCTCGGGGACCAGCGGCGACCCCAAGGCGGTTCAGGTCGCCAATATGATGGTGCTGTTCGCGGGTAGCAGGTTGGTCGAGAAGTTCGGGTTGACCCAGCACGACACCTGTTATCTGTCGATGCCGTTGTTCCACTCCAACGCCGTGGTGGGCGGCTGGGCTCCGGCGCTGGTGGCCGGCGCGGCGATGGTGCCCGCGAGGTTCTCGGCGTCGGGCTTTTTGGCCGACATCCGCCGCTACGGCGCCACCTACATGAACTACGTCGGCAAGCCCCTGGCATACGTGCTGGCGACTCCCGAGCAGCCCGACGACCGCGACAACCCCCTGCGGGTCGCCTTCGGCAACGAGGCGACCGACCGTGACATCGAGGAGTTCGGCCGCCGCTTCGACGTGACCGTTGACGACGGCTTCGGCTCGACGGAGAACGCGGTGATCATCACCCGCACTCCCGATACCCCGAAAGGCTCTATCGGACAAGGCTTTCCGGGTGTGGCTATCTACAACAGCGAAACGGTCACCGAGTGCCCGGTCGCCGAGTTCGACGAGAACGGCGCGCTGAGGAATGCCGACGTCGCCGTGGGTGAGCTGGTCAACACCGACGGCAGCGGCCTGTTCCGCGGCTACTACAACGACAGCGGCGCCACCGACGAACGCATGCGGCACGGGATGTACTGGTCGGGCGATCTGGCCTACCGCGACGCCGACGGCTTCATCTATCTGGCTGGACGCACCGCCGACTGGATGCGGGTGGACGGCGAGAACCTCGCGACCGCGCCGATCGAACGGATCCTGCTGCGGCTGCCCGCGATCAACCGCGTCGCGGTCTATCCGGTACCCGACGAACTGGTCGGTGACCAGGTGATGGCCGCCGTCGTACTGCAGGACGGCGCCGAGCTCACCCCCGAGGCGTTCGAGGAGTTCCTGGCCGCCCAGCGCGACCTGTCGCCGAAGGCATGGCCGCGCTATCTGTGGGTCGCCGACGACCTGCCCAGCACCGCGACCAACAAGATTCTCAAGCGTGAGCTGATCGCCCGCGGTGTCGGGCCCGACGGACGACGGCTCTGGCGGCGGGACGGCAGCAAATTCCATCCGCACGCCGGATAGCGCTGGGTAGGATCGGCGGATGCGGGCAAAGGGAGGCACTCGCCAGTTCGAGGTGCTTACGGAACCGCAGGAGAGCGCCGAGAAACCCCCCGCCGTCAACGGCGGTCGCTCATCGCGGTCCCGCGGGGCGCATCGCAAACCGGCTGCGAGCAGGCAAACAAAGGTGTGGGCCGGGCTCCTGGTCGCGGTGGCGGTGGCCGTCACGGTCGGCCTCCTGCTGTTGTTGCGTTCCGACCCCGCCCCGCGCCGGGACGCGCCCGTGCGACCCATCCCGGCGACCGCCACATCCCCGGCGGCGACGGCTACCACCTCACCACCGGCGCCCGCGACGACGTCCGAGCCTCTCCCGCCGCCCGCCACCACACCGGCCGGCGACGCCACGCCACCGGTCGTGCGGTCCGCGCCACCGGCCGCGCCGACGACCGTCCCGACCACCGTCGCCGACGAACCCGAAGCGGAGGTGCCCCCGCCGCCGGCCACGCGGGCACCGATCAGCGTCGCCCCCGAGACCCGTCCGCCGTTCCCCAACCAGACGCCCCCGACGGGCGGCGACGCCCGTGGCGGCCTGCTCGGTGGCGGCGGACTGCTCTGACCCGTCGACGAGGCGCGAAGCGGAATAGCCACCGCTGTCCACGCGTTTAGGCGACTGGCGGCCCGAGCTGGCATAATGGACCGCCGACCCTCGGTTCCGGTTCACGCCGATTCGTCCACGCACGTGGAGGGCGACCCGGGGCCACGATCGAAGAGGAAGCCATGAAAACGGGCATTCACCCTGACTACGTCGAGACCACAGTGCACTGCGGCTGCGGCAACACGTTCACCACGCGCAGCACAAAGACGAGCGGACAGATCCACGTCGAGGTCTGCTCGCAGTGCCACCCGTTCTACACCGGTAAGCAGAAGATCCTCGACAGCGGCGGCCGCGTGGCCCGCTTCGAGAAGCGCTACGGCAAGCGCAAGGCCGGTGCGGACAAGGCACCCGAAACGAACGCAGCCGACAAGTAGCTCACTTTCCGGCGCCCGATCTGCCGCTTCGGTGGCCAGGCCGGGCGTCGGTTTGCGTTCACGGGGCGGGCAGGAAAGGAGGTCGACGTGACGGACACCGCGCCGAGAATCGACGCGCTGCTGGCCGAGCATGCCGACCTCGAACGCCAACTGGCCGACCCCGCCCTGCACGCGGACGCCGCGCGCGCCCGCAAGGTCGGCCGGCGTTTCGCGCAGGTCTCGCCGATCGTCGCGACATACCGCAAACTCGAGACGGCCCGTGGTGACCTCGAAGCCGCGCGGGAACTGGCCGCCGACGACTCGTCGTTCGCGGCGGAGGTCGAGGAGCTGACGGCCACGGTCGCGCAGCTCGACACCCAACTGACCGACCTGCTCGCACCGCGGGACCCGCACGACGCCGACGACATCGTCCTCGAGGTCAAGTCCGGGGAGGGCGGCGAGGAGTCGGCCCTGTTCGCCGCCGACCTGGCCAGGATGTACATCCGCTACGCCGAGCGGCACGGCTGGACGGTCACGACGCTCGACGAGACGTTCTCCGACCTCGGGGGCTATAAGGACGCGACGCTGTCCATCCGGAGCAAGGGCGATTCCGCCGACGGCGTGTGGTCGCGGCTGAAGTTCGAGGGTGGCGTGCACCGCGTGCAGCGCGTGCCGGTCACCGAGTCGCAGGGCCGGGTGCACACCTCGGCGGCGGGCGTGTTGGTCTATCCGGAGCCCGAGGAGGTCGAAGAGGTCCAGATCGACGAGTCCGATCTGCGCATCGACGTCTACCGGTCGTCGGGCAAGGGCGGACAGGGCGTCAATACCACCGACTCCGCGGTGCGCATCACCCACCTGCCCACCGGCATCGTCGTCACATGTCAGAACGAGCGCTCGCAGCTGCAGAACAAGGCGCGCGCCATGCAGGTGCTCGCCGCGCGGTTGCAGGCGCTGGCCGAGGAACAGGCGCAGGCCGACGCCTCGGCCGACCGGGCCAGCCAGATCCGCACCGTCGACCGCAGCGAGCGGATCCGCACCTACAACTTCCCGGAGAACCGGATCGCCGATCACCGGATCAACTTCAAGGCGCACAACCTCGACCAGGTTCTCGACGGCGACATCGACGCTCTGTTCGACGCGCTGGCCGCCGCCGACAAGCAAGCCCGACTTCAGATCACATGACCCGGCTCAGCCAGATGATCGACGCCGCGGCGACGGCGCTGGCGCAAGCGGGTGTCGCATCGCCGCGCGTGGACGCCGAACTGCTGGCCGCCCATGTGACGGGAGCCGACCGCGGCCGCCTCGCGTTCGCTGAGACCGGGCCGGACTTCGAAGCGCGCTTCGGAGAGCTCATCAGCCAACGCGCGCGACGGGTTCCGCTGCAGCACCTGGTCGGCACCGCGCCGTTCGGCCCGGTCGACGTGCACGTCGGGCCCGGTGTGTTCATCCCGCGCCCGGAGACCGAGGCGTTGCTGGAATGGGCGCTCGCGCAACAACTGCCGCCGTCTGCCGTGATCGTCGATCTCTGTACGGGTTCCGGCGCGCTCGCGGTCGCGCTGTCGAAGGCGTGGCCGCACGCCCGCGTCATCGCGATCGACGACTCCGACCGCGCGCTGGAGTACGCACGGCGCAACACCGCCGGCACCACCGTGGAGTTGGTCCGCGCCGACGTGACGGACCGCGGCCTGCTGCCCGCCCTCGACGGCTCGGTCGATCTCGTCGTCGCCAACCCGCCGTACATCCCCGACGGCGCGCAGCTGGACCCCGAGGTCGCCGATCACGATCCTGCGCACGCGCTGTTCGGGGGACCGGACGGCATGCGCGTCATCGACGCGATCGCGTCGCTGTCGGGCAGGTGGCTGCGCGCCGGTGGGCTCTGCGCCGTCGAGCATGACGACACCACCTCGCAGCGGACCGTCGAAACATTCTGCCGGACACAGCGTTTCGACGCCATCACCGCCCACCGCGATCTCGTCGGGCGACCCCGATTCGTGACGGCACGGAGGGCGGCATGAGCCAGCTTTTCGACTGCTCGGATCCCGAGCATCGCGACTTCGGCATCGCCTCGGCGGTCAGCGCCCTCAAGGGTGGCCGGCTGGTGGTGCTGCCCACCGACACCGTCTACGGCGTCGGAGCCGACGCCTTCGACGGCGACGCCGTCGCCACCCTGCTCGCGGCCAAGGGCCGCGGTCGCGACATGCCCGTTCCCGTGCTGGTCGGTTCGTGGCACACCATCGAAGGACTGGTGTACAGCGTCCCGCACACCGCCCGTGAACTGATCCGCGCCTTCTGGCCGGGCGCGCTGAGCCTGGTCGTTCGCCAGGCGCCGTCGCTGCAATGGGACCTCGGCGACGCCAACGGCACCGTGATGCTGCGCATGCCGCTGCACCCCGTGGCGATCGAATTGCTGCGCCAGGTCGGGCCGATGGCCGTGTCGAGCGCGAACATCTCCGGGAGCCCGGCCGCCGTCACCGCCCAGGATGCGCGCGAGCAGCTCGGCGACCGCGTCGAGGTGTACCTCGACGCCGGGCCGTCCGAGCAGCAGGCCGCATCGACGATCGTCGACCTCACCGGTGCACATCCGCGGGTGCTGCGGCAGGGGCCGGTCGGCGCCGAGGCCATCGCGACGGTGCTGGGCGTCGAAGCTGCGAGTTTGACGGACTGACCTTGAGTTCCGTGCAGTACGGTTCACCGGTGGTCTACGCGGCGGACACTCTGCTGGCGCTCGGCGATCGCGGCGCGGGTGTCCCGCTGCGCGAGCTCGCGCTGATCGGCCTGACCGCGGCGATCATCACCTACTTCGCGACCGGATGGGTCGGCGTGCTGGCCCGTCGGCTCGGGGCGGTGGCATATCCGCGCGAACGTGACGTCCATGTGCAGCCGACGCCGCGGATGGGCGGGCTGGCCATGTACATCGGCGTCGCGGTCGCGGTGCTGCTGGCCTCGCAATTGCCCGCGCTGACCCGTGGGTTCCTCTATTCGACGGGCATGCCCGCCGTCGTCGTCGCGGGCGGGCTCATCATGATCGTCGGCCTGATCGACGACCGGTGGGGGCTCGACGCGCTGACGAAGTTCGCCGGCCAGATCACCGCGGCCAGCGTGCTGGTCACGATGGGCGTGGCCTGGAGCGTGCTCTACATCCCGATCGGCGGCGTGGGCACCATCGTCCTCGACCAGGTGGGTTCGATCCTGCTGACGCTGGCGCTGACGGTCGCGATCGTCAACGCGATGAACTTCGTCGACGGGCTCGACGGCCTCGCCGCCGGACTCGGGCTGATCACCGCGTCGGCCATCTGCATCTTCTCGGTCGGACTGCTGCGCGACCACGGCGGCGACGTCCTGTTCTATCCTCCCGCGGTGATCTCGGTCGTGCTGGCCGGCGCGTGCCTGGGCTTCCTCCCGCACAACTTCCATCCCGCCAAGATCTTCATGGGCGACTCCGGTTCGATGCTGATCGGCCTGATGCTCGCGGCGGCGTCGACGACGGCTGCGGGGCCGATCTCGCAGACGGCCTACGGCGCTCGCGACGTCTTCGCGCTGCTGTCGCCGTTCCTTCTCGTGGTGGCCGTGATGCTGGTGCCCGCCCTGGACATGCTGCTGGCGATCATCCGGCGCACCCGCGCGGGGCTGAGCCCCTTCAGCCCCGACAAGATGCATCTGCATCACCGGTTGCTGGAGATCGGCCATTCGCACCGCCGCGTCGTGCTGCTCATCTACCTCTGGGTGGGCATCATCGCGCTCGGCGCGGCAAGCACGATCTTCTTCGATCTCCGCTACACCGGCGGGGTCATGGTGGCGGCCATTCTGGTGGCCGTCGTCGTCACGTTGATCCCCCTTCTGCGGCGGCGAAACGGCGAGTTCGCGGGTATGTACGACGAAAAGTAGTAGACCCCCGTTTTAGGGCTCTAACCATGTGTTAGGGTGCAGGCAGAACCCGAAAAAACCTCGCGGGTTGCCGGCCTCCGGGCCTTCGGCACACCACCGATCGGCACGGAACAACGACCGACAAAGGGAGCTGCCCCTTGGGTGATTCCAGCGAGCAAATCGCCCTCCGATACGCTCGGGGCGCCACGCACAGAATCATTGAGGCAACTTCTCAGGACCGCGGGATTGAGGTGACGCAGTGACGACGCCAGCGCACGACGCGCCGTTGGTGTTACCGTCCGTTGCTTTTAGGCCGTTGCGGCTCTCGGTGATCTGCTTTGTGCTGGCCGCGCTGGCAACGGTCGGAACCGCGCTGCTCGGCCACCCGATGGTCGGAATCTTCTTCGGCATCGGGCTCGGCATGGGCCTGCTCAACGCCCTCCTGGTGCGACGGTCGGTGCACTCGATCACCGCCCAGGCCCATCCGCTCAAGAGCAAGATGGCGCTGAACTCCGCAACCCGCTTGATGTTCCTGACGGTCGTCGGCCTGGTGATCGCGTTCGTGTTCCGGCCCGCGGGCCTCGGCGTGGTTTTCGGAATGGCACTTTTTCAAATGCTGCTCGTGTTCTCGACCGCGCTGCCCGTCGCGCGAAAGCTCCGGGCCGGCAGCCCGACTGACACCGCCGGATCCCAAGGGGAGGCCACCCAGTAATGACCGAGACCATCCTCGCCGCCGAATCCGGCATCCATGTCGGGCAACACACGGAAGCCACCTGGTTCGGGCTGACCGTGAACACCGACACGTTGCTGTCCACCGCGATCGCGGCGGTGATCGTGCTGGCGCTGGCGTTCTACCTGAAAGCGAAGGTCACGTCGAGCGGCGTCCCCAGTGGAGTTCAGCTTTTTTGGGAAGCGATCACCGTCCAGGTTCGCAACCAGGTCGAGTCGGCGATCGGTCTGCGCATCGCGCCGTTCGTGCTCCCGCTCGCGGTGACGTTGTTCGTGTTCATCCTGACCGCCAACTGGCTGGCGGTACTGCCCGTCCAGTACTCCGATGAGACCGGAATCCACGAGGTGCTCAAGCCGGCCGCCGCGGACATCAACTTCGTGCTGGCGCTGGGCCTGTTCGTGTTCATCTGCTACCACTTGGCCGGGTTCTGGCGTCGTGGCGTTCTGGGGCATCCGGTCAAGGTGCTCAAGGGCCACGTGGCGTTCCTGGCGCCGATCAACCTCGTCGAAGAGATCGCCAAGCCGATTTCGTTGTCGCTCCGACTTTTCGGCAACATCTTCGCCGGCGGCATCATGGTCGCGATCATCGCGCTGTTCCCGGCCTACATCCTGTGGGCGCCGAACGCGCTCTGGAAGGCTTTCGACCTGTTCATCGGCGCCATCCAGGCCTTCATCTTCGCGCTGCTGACGATCCTGTACTTCGCCCAGTCGATGGAGCTGGACGAAGAACACCACTGACCAACGCGGTAATGCTCGACAAACCACCTGGTAGGACTGCTACCAGATATCAAGGAGGATAAGGAATGGATCCCACAATCGCTGCCGGAGCGCTCATCGGCGGTGGACTTCTTCTCGGTGGCGGTGCTATCGGCGCCGCGATCGGCGACGGCGTCGTCGGTAGCGCGCTGGTCAACGGCGTAGCCCGGCAGCCTGAGGCACAGGGCAGGCTCTTCGTCCCGTTCTTCATCACCGTGGGTCTGGTGGAGGCCATGTACTTCATCAACCTGGCGTTCATGGCCTTGTTCGTCTTCGCCACCCCGGTTGCTTAATGCCCGTCATGGCTGACCCGAACATCGTTCTGTTGGCGGCTGAGGAAGGTGGCCAGAGCAACTTCCTCATCCCCAACGGCACCTTCTTCTTCGTGCTGGCCATCTTCCTGATCGTGCTCGGCGTGATCGGCAAGTGGGTGGTCCCACCCATTTCCCAGGTGCTGAACGAGCGCGAGGCCAGGGCCAAGCAGACGACCGAGGACACCCGCAAGGCGGCCGAACTGCGGGCTGCCGCCGAGGCGGATTACCTGAAGGTGATGGCGACCGCACGTCGCGAGGCCACCAACGTTCGCGAGGAGGCCCGTGCCGAGGGACGCAAGATCGTCGAGGAGGCGAGGACGCGTGCCAATGCGGAGGTATCGGGTCTCCTGCAACAGGCGAACGAGCAGCTCACCGCTCAGTCTCGGGCCCTGACGTCCGATCTGCAGTCCTCAGTGGACAACCTGGCGGCGAATCTCGCGAGCCGCGTTCTCGGGGTCGACGTGACGACTCGCACGGTGCCGGTGTCGACAGGTCAAGGACGGTAACTTCAATGTCGACATTCATCGGACAGCTCATCGGTTTCGCTGTCATCGTCTTCCTGGTCGTCAAATTCGTTGTGCCCCCCGTGCGCCGCATGATGAAGAACCAGCAGGAGACCGTCCGCGCTCAGCTCGAGGAGCATGCTCAGGCGGAGAAGAAGGTGGCCGACGCCGACACCCAGCACGCCAAGGCGCTCGAAGAAGCCAGAGCCGAGGCGAAGAAGGTGATCGAGGAGGCGCGGCACGACGCCGAAAAGATCGCCGAACAACTCCGGGCGCAGGCCGATGTGGAGTTGGAACGCATCAAGACACAGGGGGGGCAGCAGGTTCAGTTGCTGCGCCAGCAGCTTATTCGCGAACTGCGGCAGAGCCTTGGTGCCGAGTCGGTGCAACGGGCCGGCGATCTGGTGCGCGATTTCGTGTCGGACCCGTCCGAGCAGTCCGCGACGGTGGACCGCTTCCTCGCCGAGCTCGATGAGATGGCTCCGTCGACCACGACGCTGGATGATGTGGTCACCGCGAAACTCCGTGCGGCCAGCCGTGACTCACTGCTCAAGGTCGTCGAACGTTTCGACGGCGTCGTGTCCGGTCTGGACGCCAATGAGCTCACCCGCTTGGCTGACGACCTGGCATCGGCAGCCAGGCTGTTCCGCAGCGAGGCTCTCCTGGCCAGGCATCTGGCAGATCCCTCGACCGGCACCGGCCCCAAGGTTCAGCTGGTCGAGCGACTGCTCTCGGGCAAGGTGTCTGACTCCGCTCTCGACATCCTCAAAACCGCTGCGTCGCAACGGTGGTCGAGCACGTCGGACCTGGTTCACGGCATCCAGCACATCGCCAGGCTGGCGCTCTTGGTTCGCGCCGAGACCGAGGGTCAGATCGACGATGTGGAAGACCAGCTGTTCCGCTTCAGTCGCATCCTCGATGCGCAGCCGCGGCTGATCACGCTGCTCAGTGAGTACACCGCGCCGTTGGAGGGCCGGATCAATTTGCTCAACGGCCTCCTTGCGCGCCGAGCGAGCAAGAACACCGCAGATCTACTGCGCCAGACGATCGACCTGCTCCACGGCGAGCGGGCCGACGAGGAAATTCGCGGTCTGGCGAATCTGGCGGTGTCGCGCAGAGGCGAGATCGTTGCCCACGTCAGTGCCGCGGCTGAGCTCACCGAGGCTCAGAGCAACCGGCTCACCGAACTGCTGACCCGCATTTACGGCCGCCCGGTGTCGCTTCAGCTGGAGGTCGAACCCGAGCTGCTCGGCGGAGTGACGATCGCCGTCGGCGACGAGGTGATCGACGGTTCGCTGGCATCCAAGCTCGCGGCGGCCGAGACCCACTTGCCCGACTGACCCGATAACACCTAAAGACCGACACACGAAGTAGGAAGACGAAAAGCCATGGCAGAGTTGACGATCTCCGCGGACGAGATCCAGGGCGCTATCGAGGAGTATGTCGCCGGCTTCGAGGCCGAGACCGAGCGCGAAGAGATCGGGACCGTCATCGACGCGGGCGACGGTATCGCTCACGTCGAGGGACTCCCGTCGGTCATGACCCAGGAGCTACTGGAGTTCCCCGGCGGTGTGTTGGGCGTCGCGCTCAACCTCGACGAGCACAGCATCGGCGCGGTGATCCTCGGCGACTTCGAGAAGATCGAAGAGGGCCAACAGGTCAAGCGCACCGGCGAAGTGCTTTCCGTGCCGGTGGGTGACGCCTTCCTCGGGCGCGTGGTCAATCCGCTGGGGCAGCCGATCGACGGCCGCGGCGAGGTCGAGACCACTGAGCGCCGTGCTCTGGAACTGCAGGCGCCGTCGGTGGTGCAGCGCCAGGGTGTGAGCGAGCCGCTGCAGACGGGCATCAAAGCGATCGACTCGCAGACCCCCATCGGTCGCGGCCAGCGTCAGCTGATCATCGGCGACCGCAAGACCGGTAAGACCGCGGTGTGCGTGGACACCATCCTCAACCAGCGTCAGAACTGGGAGACCGGCGATCCCGACCAGCAGGTCCGCTGCGTGTACGTGGCGATCGGGCAGAAGGGGACCACCATCGCCAGCGTGCGTCAAACCCTCGAAGAGGGTGGCGCGATGGAATACACGACGATCGTCGCCGCACCGGCATCCGACTCGGCCGGCTTCAAATGGCTTGCACCGTATACCGGTTCGTCCATCGCCCAGCACTGGATGTACGACGGCAAGCATGTGCTGATCGTGTTCGACGACCTGACCAAGCAGGCGGAGGCATACCGCGCCATCTCGCTGCTGCTGCGCCGCCCACCCGGCCGTGAGGCGTACCCGGGCGATGTGTTCTACCTACACTCCCGGCTGCTGGAACGCTGCGCGAAGTTGTCCGACGAGCTCGGCGGCGGCTCGCTGACCGGCCTGCCGATCATCGAGACCAAGGCCAACGACATCTCGGCCTACATCCCCACCAACGTCATCTCGATCACCGACGGTCAGTGCTTCCTGGAGACCGACCTGTTCAACCAGGGTGTGCGGCCCGCGATCAACGTCGGTGTGTCGGTGTCGCGTGTCGGTGGCGCCGCACAGATCAAGGCCATGAAAGAGGTTGCCGGTTCGCTGCGGCTGGATCTCTCGCAGTACCGCGAGCTCGAGTCGTTCGCGGCCTTTGCCTCCGACCTCGACGAAACGTCGAAGGCACAGCTGGACCGTGGCGCCCGCCTGGTCGAGTTGCTCAAGCAGCCACAGAGCAGCCCCATGCCGGTTGAGGAGCAGGTCGTGGCGATCTTCCTCGGCACCAGGGGCCACCTCGACTCCGTGCCCGTGGAGGATGTGCAGAAGTTCGAGCGCGAGTTCCTCGAGCACGTCAAGGCTTCCCAGGAGGGAATCCTCAAGGAAATCCGGGAGAGCAAGAAGCTCTCCGAGGAATTGGAAGAGAAGCTCGCGAACGTGGTCAACGACTTCAAGAAGGGCTTCGACACCACCGACGGCAGCTCGGTCGTCGCCGACGAGCATGTCGAGGCCATGAGCGAGGAAGACGTCGAGAAGGAATCAGTGAAGGTTCGCAAGCCCGCACCGAAGAAGAAGTAAGGCCGGAGAACAGATGGCTGCCACACTGCGCGAACTGCGCGGCCGCATCCGCTCTGCCGGGTCGATCAAGAAGATCACGAAGGCCCAGGAGTTGATCGCGACCTCGCGCATCGCCAAGGCGCAGGCCCGAGTCGAGGCGGCTCGGCCGTACGACCGCGAGATCACCAACATGCTTACCGAACTCGCGAATGCAAGCGCGCTGGACCACCCGCTGTTGGTCGAACACGAAAACCCGAAGCGGGCCGCTGTGCTGGTGGTGTCGTCGGATCGTGGGCTCTGCGGTGCGTACAACGCGAACGTGTTCCGACGGTCCGAGGAGCTGTTCTCTCTTCTGCGCGAGGAGGGCAAGCAGCCCGTTCTGTACGTCGTAGGCCGGAAAGCCCTCGCCTACTACAGCTTCCGCAACTGGGATGTGCAAGAGTCCTGGACCGGCTTCTCCGAGCGCCCCGACTATGAGAATGCGCAGGAGATCGCCTCGACCTTGGTCGATGCCTTCAGCGCCGGTCTTGACGACGAGGGCGACGATCCCGGAGCGGACAACATCCTCGGGGTCGACGAAATACACATCGTGTTCACCGAGTTCAGATCGATGCTGTCGCAGTCAGCGATCGCCCGACGTATCGCACCGATGGTGGTGGAGTACACCGAAGAGGAAACCGGACTGCGCACACTGTTCTCCTTCGAGCCGGACGCCGAGACGCTGTTCGGTGCGCTGCTGCCGCGCTACGTCTCGACCCGTATCTTCGCGTCACTGCTCGAGGCGGCGGCGTCGGAGTCGGCTTCGCGCCGACGTGCGATGAAGTCGGCGACGGACAACGCCGACGACCTCATCAGGGATCTGACTCTGATGGCCAACCGCGAACGGCAATCTCAAATCACCCAAGAAATCAGCGAAATCGTCGGTGGCGCGAACGCGCTCGCGGACGCCGCCAAGTAGCCCTAGGAAGCGAAGAAGATAATGACTGCTGCTACCGAGCAAAAAGAAAAGACAACCCGCTCCGACACCGCCGGACGCGTTGTGCGCGTCACCGGCCCGGTCGTCGACGTCGAGTTCCCGCGCGGATCCGTGCCGGCGTTGTTCAATGCGCTGCATGCCGAGATCGACTACAAGGATCTCGCCAAGACGCTGACGCTTGAGGTCGCCCAACACCTCGGCGACAATCTCGTGCGCTGCATCTCGCTGCAGCCCACCGACGGCCTCGTCCGCGGCGTGGAGGTGACCGACACCGGCAAGTCGATCTCGGTGCCGGTCGGTGACGGCGTCAAGGGCCACGTGTTCAACGCGCTCGGTGACTGCCTCGACGATCCCGGTTACGGCAAGGACTTCGAGCGGTGGTCGATCCACCGCAAGCCGCCGGCCTTCGACGAGCTGGAGCCGCGGACCGAGATGCTGGAGACCGGCCTCAAGGTCGTCGATCTGCTGACCCCCTACGTCCGCGGCGGCAAGATCGCGCTGTTCGGCGGCGCCGGCGTGGGTAAAACGGTGCTGATCCAGGAAATGATCAACCGCATCGCGCGAAACTTCGGTGGCACTTCGGTGTTCGCCGGAGTGGGGGAGCGCACCCGTGAGGGCAACGACCTCTGGGTCGAACTCGCCGACGCGGACGTGCTGAAGGACACCGCGCTGGTGTTCGGCCAGATGGACGAGCCGCCCGGCACCCGTATGCGCGTGGCGTTGTCGGCGCTGACCATGGCGGAGTTCTTCCGCGACGAACAGGAACAGGACGTGTTGTTGTTCATCGACAACATCTTCCGGTTCACGCAGGCCGGCTCCGAGGTGTCTACCTTGCTGGGCCGTATGCCATCGGCGGTGGGATACCAGCCGACGCTGGCCGACGAGATGGGTGAACTGCAGGAACGCATCACCTCGACCCGTGGCCACTCCATCACCTCGATGCAGGCCGTGTACGTGCCCGCCGACGACTACACCGACCCCGCGCCTGCTACCACGTTCGCCCACTTGGACGCGACCACCGAACTCAGCCGATCGGTGTTCTCCAAGGGCATCTTCCCGGCGGTGGATCCGCTGGCCTCCAGCTCGACCATCCTGGACCCGAGCGTGGTCGGCGAGGAGCACTACCGCGTCGCCCAGGAAGTGATCCGGATCCTGCAGCGTTACAAGGATCTTCAGGACATCATCGCCATCCTCGGCATCGATGAGCTGGCCGAAGAGGACAAGCAGTTGGTGCAGCGGGCGCGCCGCATCGAGCGCTTCCTGTCGCAGAACATGATGGCGGCCGAGCAGTTCACCGGCCAGCCGGGCTCGACGGTTCCGTTGAAGGAGACCATCGAGGCGTTCGACAAGCTGACCAAGGGCGATTTCGACCACCTGCCCGAGCAGGCGTTCTTCCTGATCGGTGGTCTCGAGGATCTGCAGAGGAAGGCGGAGAGCCTCGGCGCCAAGATGGACGACGGCGGCAGCGACGGTGCCCCGGCGCAGTCTGACGAAGGCAGCAAGGACAGTGGCGACGGCGAGGATAACGGCGACGGCAAGGACGACGACACCGCTAAGGGCGAATAGCGATGGCTGACATGGACGTCGACATTGTCGCTGTCGAGCGTGAGATCTGGTCGGGCAAGGCGACATTCGTCTTCACCCGGACGACAGCGGGTGAGATCGGCATCCTGCCTCATCACATTCCGCTGGTAGCCCAGCTGGTCGACGACGCGATGGTGCGTGTCGAGAGGGAGGGCGAGGATGATCTGCGCATCGCGGTCGGCGGTGGGTTCATGTCCGTCACCGATGAGAGCGTGATCATCCTCGCTGAGTCCGCCGAATTCGAGTCCGAGATCGACGTTGACAGCGCGCGTCAGGACGCTGAGTCCGACGATCCCGCAACTGCAGCCAGGGGGCGGGCGAGACTCCGCGCCGTGGGCCAGATCGACTAGCGGACCCGCCGATGAGCGCGTCCATGATCCTCATGGTCGCGCTGGTCGGTGTGCTGCTTCTGGTTGTCGTCGCGCTGAGTTACCGGCTGTGGAAGCTGCGTCAGGTGGGCGGCACCGCGGCGATCCTGCGTGATGTCCCGGCGATCGGTGGTCATGGATGGCGTCACGGCGTCATGCGTTACCGCGGCGGCGAGGCCGGCTTCTACCGGTTGTCGAGCCTGCGATGGTGGCCGGACCGCAGGCTGAGCCGTCGCGGTCTGGAGATCGTGTCGCGCCGCGGACCGCGCGGCGACGAGTTCGACATCATGACCGAGGAGATCGTGGTGCTCGAATTGCGGGACACCAGCCCGGAACGCCGCCGCGGGTACGAGGTCGCGCTGGATCGTGGTGCGCTGACGGCGTTTCTGTCCTGGCTGGAGTCCAGGCCGTCACCGCGGGCGCGGCGCCGCTCCTATTGAACGGTTGCTCCTCCGCCCGGTCGCCACACCACGTCACCGTCGGGGTTGGCCACCCGCGACAGGATGAACAGCAGATCCGACAGCCGGTTCAGGTACTTGGCGGGCAGCACGCTGATGGCGTCGCCGTGCGCTTCCATTGCCAGCCACGCCGATCGCTCTGCCCGGCGTGCGACGGTGCGGGCCACGTGCAGGAGCGCCGACAGCGGGGTACCACCGGGCAGCACAAACGAATTCAGGGCCGGCAGCGGCTCGTTGAACTCGTCGCACCACGCCTCGAGCCGGTCGATGTAGCTCTGGGTGATCCGCAGCGGTGGATATTCGGGGTTGTCCACCACCGGCGTGGACAGGTCGGCGCCGGCGTCGAAGAGATCGTTCTGAATCTGCTTGAGCACCTTCAAGATTTGCTGGCTCGGATTTCCCAGCGCGACGGCAACGCCGATGGCGGCGTTGGTTTCGTCGCAGTCGGCGTACGCCACCAGGCGGACGTCGTTCTTTGACACCCGACTGAAATCGCTGAGGCCGGTGGTTCCGTCGTCGCCCGTGCGCGTATAGATGCGGGTCAGATGGACAGCCATGGTCAAACCGTACCGGAACGCGTCGTCGAGGAAACTGACACGGCTCGAAGCGCTGTTTACACTAACCCGCGTGAGCGAGCGATTCGTGGTGACCGGCGGAAACCGGTTATCGGGCGAAGTTGCCGTCGGGGGAGCCAAGAACAGTGTCCTGAAGCTGATGGCCGCCGCGCTGCTGGCCGAGGGCACCAGCACGATCACCAACTGCCCGGACATTCTCGACGTCCCGCTGATGGCAGAGGTGCTGCGGGGGCTCGGGGCCACCGTGGAGCTCGACGGCGACGTCGTTCGGGTCACGTCTCCAGACGAACCCAAGTACGACGCCGACTTTGCTGCGGTACGTCAGTTCCGTGCGTCGGTGTGTGTGCTCGGGCCGCTCGTCGGCCGGTGTAAGCGCGCCAAGGTGGCGTTGCCGGGCGGCGACGCGATCGGGTCTCGTCCCCTGGACATGCACCAGGCCGGCCTTCGCCAGCTGGGTGCGCGCTGCAACATCGAGCACGGTTGCGTGGTCGCCGAGGCCGATCATCTCCGGGGCGCCGAGATCCAGCTCGAGTTCCCGTCGGTCGGTGCGACGGAGAACATCCTGATGGCGGCAGTTGTCGCCGAAGGCGTGACGACGATTCACAACGCGGCGCGCGAGCCTGACGTGGTCGACCTGTGCACGATGCTCAACCAGATGGGCGCGCAGATCGAGGGGGCGGGCACGTCGACGATGACGATCACCGGCGTCGACCGGTTGCATCCGACCGAGCACCGGGTGATCGGCGACCGCATCGTCGCCGCCACGTGGGGGATCGCCGCGGCGATGACGCGCGGCGACATCTCGGTGACCGGGGTCGACCCCGCGCATCTACAGCTGGTCCTGCACAAGCTGCACGACGCCGGCGCCACGGTGACCCAATCCGACGACGGCTTCCGGATAGCCCAGTACGAGCGGCCCAAGGCGGTCAACGTCGCGACGCTGCCGTTCCCCGGCTTCCCGACAGATCTTCAGCCGATGGCCATTGCCTTGGCGTCGATCGCCGACGGCACGTCGATGATCACCGAGAACGTGTTCGAGGCCCGGTTCCGGTTCGTCGAGGAGATGGTCCGGCTCGGCGCCGACGCGCGTACTGATGGCCACCACGCGGTGATCCGGGGCATCCCGCAGTTGTCGAGTGCGCCGGTGTGGTCGTCGGACATCCGCGCCGGCGCGGGACTGGTGCTGGCCGGACTGGTCGCCGACGGCGACACCGAGGTGCACGACGTGTTCCATATCGACCGGGGTTATCCGTTGTTCGTCGAGAACCTCAAGAGCCTCGGCGCCGAGATCGAGCGGGTCGACTGAGGGCATGTCTGCCGTGGGCAGCGTCTCTTGCAGCCGCTTTGGGCCTGGGGCGAAGAAGGCGTAGTCTTACACCAGAAGCCCACGGCCCCAGGCCAATAGGACTGGAGGACGGGGTTTGACGTCTCTCTGCAGTCTGTTATAGACTGGCAGGGTTGCCCCAAAAGCGGGTGTGTTGTTTGAGAACTCAATAGTGTGTTTGGTGGTTTTTGTTTGTTGTTTTTTGTCGCATCCTTTTTTCCCGTTTAGGGGTGTGATGTTTTTTTGACCAGTTTTGGACTGGTTGCTTGGTT
>NZ_JBDPMF010000012.1:0-117234 GCF_039871645.1 Mycobacterium sp. B14F4
GAGATATCTGAGGCCTCCATCGTGGTCTCCAACAACCGCAACGCACGCTGCCGAAACTCCGGCGAATACTGACGGGGCATTCTTCCAATCCTCCTATAGGGATCGGAACAAAACCTGGGGTACTTCACCTTGACACTCCCTGAATGCGGGAGTTGAGCGTGGCTGGGCCGCGGTATCAGGTCGTGTTGGCGGTGATCAGCGATGGGTTGTCGATCTCGCAGGTCGCTTCGAAGGTAGGGGTGTCGCGTCAGACGCTGCATTTGGTGGTTGGCCCGTTATGAGGCCGAGGGCGTTGAGCGCTTGGTGGACCGGGTCGCACCGCCCGTGCTTGCGTCGGGGACGGCATTCGAATCGAACGACTGATGACGTCACGGCGTGTGGGCGGTTTTCGTCAGCACCAATGCTGCTTCGTTGTAGGGGAACAGACGATAGAACAGCCGTGACGCCGGGGTGATGAGAGTTGCGGCCTCAGCCTTGCTGACGATATGCGGGTTGCCCAAACTGACAGCCCTGCCCCGCTTGTGCAGGACTGTCGGTCCGCCGGCCAATACGTTTTTGAGCCAGTCCGATCCAAGCCCATAGCCGATGAGAATGACGAAGCCGTCTTGGGTCTTGAAAATCAACAGGGGTGTTCGATGTCGCTTGCCTGACTTGCGTCCGGTGTGCTCCAGCGTTCCCAAGCCGGGAAGCCACGGTGTAAGCGAGCGAGCCACAGGATTTGTGACGCGACGATTGAAGTTTGCGACAGCACGAGGCACTCGCATGAATGTCCTTTCCTCACCGTCCTGAGTTCCTTGAAACCCGCCCCTGATGACCGCATTGCGCCCTTGGCAACTCTCCACGGCGCGAACACTATGGCGTCGGGTTCACGCTTTGGGCCGATCCCATGCAGGCTCGCCCAACTTGGCGCGTATTGCACCCCACGGGTCGGCGTACTGACCCGGTGCCTTCCGGTAGGGCGACCGTCGAGCCGTGACCAGTCGCACGATCGGAGCGACGAGCCGGCCCGGGTAGCGCATCCACCGGTACTTCTCCGCCAACTCGGCCGTCATGTCGGACCACGAATGATGCTGAAACCGCAACGCCTCCTGGGCGCGGGTGGTGTCAATCCAGTCGGTGACGAACCAGTCGTCGTCGCTGTTCGGATCGCCGTGCCGGCCCGGCGGCATGGCGCCCGGCATGCCCAGAGCCGCGACGAGGTCCGCGGTGACGGCGTCATAGGTCAGTCGGTGGGAATCGTCACCACCGATCAGCAGGATTTCGTGAGCGACGTCGGCGGTGGTCGCCGCAGCAAACGCCCATGCGACGTCCCGAACGTCGACGGTCTGCACCCGACCGTCGCTGGGCAGCGCGGCCTTGAAGTACATCGCGTCGGTGGTGACCGGGAGTGCCGCTAGATCCGCGGTGAGCACGGCCCCGAGTCGCAGGACCACCCATTCGAGCTTCGAGCCCCGGACGATCTCCTCGGCCTCGGCCTTCTGGCCGCTGTAGACGTCGTAGGGCCGCATCGGATCATCTGCGGTCAGGGGAGTGGTCGTGCGGTGCGGATTCCGGGGACCGAACACGGTGATGCTCGACGCATGGACGAATCGCGGCGGTTCATGTTGTCCCTCCGCAACGCGAACCAAGTGTGCGGTGGCGTCCACGTTCACGCGTCGCGCGACTTCGGGTATCGGGTAGATCGCCGGTGCGATGACCGCTGCGAGATGGACGATTGCGTCTGGGGCGGTGTCGGAGACGAGACGTTGCACCTGTGCGGAATCGGTGAGGTCGGCCCACCGGGACTCGACGCCTTCCGGTAGTTTCTCAGCCGCCTTCCGGTTGGCGGGCGTATCGAGGTCCGTCGCCACCACCCGGCGGCCGAGTTCGGCCAGTCTGCGGACGGTTGCCGAACCCACCAGACCGAAGCCGCCGGTGACGAGGACGGTGTTCGACATGATTCTCCCGGTTGTGCCACTCGTTTGTTGGGCGCCCTTTCGCGGCAAGGAAAACCGCGGGTTCGCCCCCGCTGGTCTCAGTGCTCGTGGATGATCACGCCGCGGATGTTGCGGCCGGCGAGCATGTCGTCGTAGGCCTCATTGATGTCGTCGAGCTTGTACTCGGTGGTGACCGTTTCGTCGAGCAACAGCTTGCCGCTGCGATACAGGCTTGTCAGTCGAGGGATGTCGGCCCGCGGGTTGGCTTCGCCGTACAGGCTACCCAGGAGGCGTTTTTGGAACAGCGTGAACAAGGTCAGCGGCAACGTCGGCGTCACGTCGGACATCGATGCCAGGGCGGTGACCACCACGGCGCCGCCCTTCCGCACCGCATCGAGCGCGTCATTGATCATCGCGCCTTCGAGCACGCCTGGTGTGAGGATGGCCGAGTCGGCCATGACTCCACGCGTAATGTCGCCGACTAGTTGGGTTGCTTCCTCCATCGAGTCGGCAAAGTGAGTGGCTCCGAACTGAAACGCTTTGTCGCGCTTGCCCGGCTCGATATCGACGACGACGATGTGCTCCGCTCCTGCCAGTCGCGCGCCCTGAATGGCACCGCTGCCGATCCCTCCGCACCCAACCACGACAACCACGTCGCCGGGACTGACATTCGCGGTATTGACGGCCGAACCCCAGCCGGTGGTTACGCCGCAGCCGAGAAGACATGCGCGCGACAGCGGCACATCGTCGTCGATCTTGACCACCGAGGCCTCCGACAACACGCCCCACTGCGCGAAACTGCCGACGCCTGAGAGGGCTCCGATGCCTCGTCCTCTGGCTCGGCGCCGGAAGGTGCCATCGGCCTGGACTCCCGCGAGGATGGTGGCGCCGAAATCGCAGAGGTTCTGACGACCGGTGGCGCACCAGCGGCAGCGACCGCACGCCGGCAGGAAAGACGTGACCACATGGTCTCCGACCGCTACATCGCGCACGCCCGGACCAACCTCGTGAACGACGCCCGCTCCTTCGTGTCCACCTATCAGGGGAAAGTTCACCCCGAACATGTCGCCGGTGCGGATGTGGTGGTCGGAATGGCACAGACCGGTGGCTTCGAACTCGACGAGCAGTTCACCTTCCTGCGGCGGATCGAGTTCGATCTCTTCTACCGACCACTTCTCGTTCAGCCCCCACAGGACGGCTCCCTTGGTCTTCACGGCGACTCCTTGACGATATGTATGGCACGTTCAGGGCAATTCGCGATTGCGTTGTGCGCCCGGTCCTCCCATTCGGGAGGAATCTCCTCCACGGTGACGAAGGCGGTCCCTTCGTCGTCGATGTCGAACAGCTCGGGATACGTTGCTTGACAGCGGCTGTGGCCTTGGCACATTTCCGCGTCGACTTGAAGTTTCACGCCTCTCTTCTCCCAATACATCCGCTGTCCGCATTTACAGCAGATCCGTCTAGCCCAATCCGCCCGGTCTAGTTCCGATGACTCCTTTTTCTGTGAGCGCTGCAATCGATGCGGCGTCGAGGCCGAGTAGGTCGCCGAGGATGCTCGCGTTGTGTTGCCCCAACGTCGGCGCCGTTGTGCGATACCACTTGTCAACGCTGTGGTACTTGAAGGGGATCGCCGGCACGTGATGCCGTCCGACGATTGGATGGTCGAGGCCTTCGAAAAAGCCTCTTGCGGCCAGCTGAGGGTGCGTCGAACCGACCCTGGCGTCTGTCAAATCCGCGGCCGGGACACCATATTTGACGAGTAACTCTGCAGCAGCCGAGGAATCGTGCTGGCAAGCCCATTGCTCGAGATGCTTGTCGATCACGTCATGTGCCCGCGCACGCCCTTCGTGGGTGTCGAGCGCGGGATCATTCGCCCAATCCGGTTCGCCAAGAGCTGATTTGAACAGGGCCCATTGCTTGTCGGTGGCGACCGAAATCGCCAGCCATCGCTCGGTCCCCGCGCATGGATAGAGCCCCTGTGGGGCGGCGTCACGGCTGCGATTTCCCAGCCGCGATATCAGGTTCCCGTAGGCGGTGAATTCGACAACCTGCTCGGCTGCTGCGTTGAGCGCGGACTCAACCATCGATACTTCGATGAGGGCCCCCTGGCCGGTCTCGTCGCGTCGCCGGAGCCCGGCGAGCATGGCGAATGCGGAGTGCATTCCGGCCAGTGGGTCACACGGGCCACGGGGAATTCGCGGCTGGTCGTACTCGTGGCCGGTCACCCACGCCATTCCGGTCATCTGTTCCATCGTTTGTGCGAAGCCCACGTTGTTGCGCCATGGTCCGTCGAGCCCGAACGCGGGCATACGGACCATCACTATTCGGGGGTTCTGCTCACTGACGGCCTCCCACGTGATGTCGAAATTGTCGAAGACGCGCGGCGAGAAGTTCTCGACCAGAATGTCCGAGCATTTGACCAGTCCGAACAACAGTTCCCGCCCTTCGGAACAGGACAGGTCGAGGGTGAGTCCTCGCTTGTTGGTGTTGGTCGCCAGGTACATCCCCGAGCGCTCCCACCACTGAGACTGATCGGCGAACGCCGCGGCTGCCATCCGCGCGCCGTCAGGGTGGCCTGTTGACTCCAGGTGAATGACGTCAGCGCCCAGTGCGGCGAGAATGTGGGTGGACGACGGCCCCGCCCACCATGCCGTCGCGTCGAGGATTCGTACGCCGTCCAGCGGAAGTCGCGGAGCACGGTCGGTCGCGGTCGCAATCCTGCTGTGCGCGGGCACTTTCGTCATTTCCCCGAGCGAAGGAGCACCGGCGGTTGGGGTGGGTCGTCGGCCATTGATCTGATAGGGCGCCAACGGGTGAGTGAAGCCGCCGTCGGCATAGGTGCCCCACACGCCGCGCGCCGCGAACTGAGGGTGGTCCAACACCGTCTGGCCATTGTTGACCGGCGAGACGGGGATCCGCAGATCGGAGGCCAACGCGACGATCTCGTCTGTGGAATGTCTCGTCGCCCATTCCCGCACAATCTGATTCCACTCATCGCGGCGTTCCCACCGGGTCGTGGCGAAGGCCCAGGCCTGGTCGTCATCGAGCAGGTCCAGTCGGCCGATCATCGCCAGGAACGACTCGAATTGCTGGCGGGTATTGGTGTTGAAGCCCACCCACCCGTCCGCAGTCGGTTCGATTGAGGGGATCTCCACCTGTCGAGCCGGCCCGGTCAAAGGGGGACGACCGGCCAGCTCGTGGTAGATGTCAGCGAAGCCGCTGGCGCTGAGGTGGCAAGCCTCCAACAACGAGCAGTCAACGATCTCACCCGGTCCACCGAATTGAGCGCGACGCAACGCGCCGAGCGCCCCGACGGCGGCATAACTGGCCATGACCCACTCGAAGACTCGACCACCCGCTTGAACGGGCGGTTGGTCCGGACGACCTCGTATCGCCAGGGTTCCGCTCTCGGCCTGGATTGTGAATTCCGTTGAGGGGCGGTCTCGGTACGGCCCGGTCAACCCGTACGCAGACAACGCCACGATCACCAGGTGCGGCGCACGCCGTAAGAGGGCCTCGCGGTCTAGTGCCTTCGGGCCGAGAGAATCGACGAACACGTCGGCCGAAGCGATCAGCGCCTCCATGCCGGGCAGCGATGTGCCGACGACTGAACGTTTGCCGGCGTTCAGGAATTTGAATAGCGCGTCGGCGTCATGTCGGTCACCAGATATCCTGTGGCGCAGCGGGTCCCCTTCGGGCGCTTCTATCTTGATGACCTCTGCTCCGAGGTCGGCGAACAATTTGGTGCAGTACGGACCGGTGATTTCCGTCGCCCACTCGACAACCCGAACCCCACGCAGAACGTTCATCGCCTTGCGACCTTCCGCGTCAGCGCTTTCGGAAGAGAGCTACTTGCGCCGATGTGTACACACACGCGACCTTCTGTCCTCACGCTCGCGCCGTTCGAGCAAGGTGTTCTGCATCTGCATGGCTGCAGCCTGGCTGGCAACGACGCTAGCGACGGGGAAGCGACGGTGTCAAGTGTGACTCGATAACAAACGGCCGCGGTTGAGTCCGGCGGAGCGTTCAGTCGGCCGAACGCACCTTCGGGGGCCGTCCTACCCGTCCACCTCGCTTGGCGGGTGGCTTCGTAGTTGACGTGCTTACGCCTTTGGCGAGGATCTGCGAACCCAGTTCGATCTGCGCGCGGATTTCTGATTCGTCCGTGCCGAACCAGCGTGGCCCGAGACTCGTTGTGAAGATGATGAAGTTGGCCAGCAACTCGGCGAACAGGTCGGCGTCGACCTCGGCTCCGATCTGCCCTGCAGCCTGGTAGTGGCGAACGCCTTCGGCGATGACGGCTGTACGGCGTGCGTGATTGGGTTGCAGCACGCGCCGTGAGAAGTCCGGATCCGACAACGCCCGACCGGAAATGTCCCAGCCGGGTACGCCGGTGTTCCGGTCATCGGTCCTAAGTCTTGCAAGGAATAGCTGCTCGATGTAGTCCTCGAACCGAGCCGGCAGGGCCGCCACGACCTGCTCTTCGGCCTCACTGACGAGGTCCGCGATCTGTCGAGAAACAACTTGCTCAAAAATCCCCCGCTTGTCCCCGAAGTAGTGGAACAGCATTGACTCCGAGCAGTCGGCGCGACGGGCGATCGCCTTTGTCGCCGCAGCCGCGTATCCCGCTTCGGCGAAGACCTCGGCAGCCGCTTTAAGGAGGGCTCGTTGTTTGCCGTCCTTGTCGCGAATTCGCCGTCGCGCGCCTGTCGTCATCCCACATACTTTAGCGAGCGCTCGTCGACGGAGGTGAAGCTTGTATGCGCGCCGTCCACATCCCCGGGTAGTTATCGAGTGCCACTTGACTCCGGGTGACCGACGATTTACTGTGCTGCCAAAGCAAGATTCGGCGTGTGCGAGGAAACCGAGGGCCGGCGTAGATGGCACATCGACCGTGGCGCGATCGCGGTGTGGCTGGAATGTGGACGGCCGTTCGGTGGGGGCTGTCTGATCAGGCTGACCGCTGTCGTTGTCCCGAAGTCGGCCTGCCCGCGTCCGGGGGCGGAAAGGACTATCCATCTTGAGCAAATCGCCGGAGGAACACGCCCGGAATCTCGATCTTCGTCACGAAGATTTCAACGATCAGGAGTTCCTCTACGAGGTCTACGCAGTGATGCGGGAGAACGCACCGTTCAGTCACCAGGAGGTCCCTTTCCTGGGCCCCACGCCGGGGGGCGCCTGGGTCGCCACCCGCTACGACGACTGTTACGAGATCTTGCGTGATTGGCGCAGCTTCTCAAGCAAACCCATTGGGCTGGAAGGTAACCCGATGTCATTTGGCGACATCGTGATCACCTTGGATCCTCCACGGCAGCAGCAACTTCGCAAAGTCCTCAACCCGTACTTCTCTCCGGGCCGCATGAAAGAGCTGGAGCCCCAGGTGCGCGCCGTCACCGATGGGTTGATCGACAAGTTCATCGAAGCTGGCCGCGGTGATCTCGCCGACGTCGCATGGCAGCAACCTGGGATCGTGTTCTTCCGGTACCTACTCGGCATGCCCGTCGAGGACGTACCGCTCTATATCGAGACAGCTGATCTGGCAATCAACGGTGAGAGCGAAGAGATCCGAAACGGATCGATGACGAATCTCTACCTCCGGGTACGCGAGGAGATAGACAAGCGTCGTAGAGAACCGCCGCGTGACGACCTCATCGACGTTCTGCTTGGCGCCGAGATCGATGGCGAGAAACTGAGCTTTGACGACGTTGTCGCGAATGTAATGCTTCTTGTGCAGGCCGGACTCGAAACAACTTCTAGTGCAATGTCATTCGCCTTATTCTATCTGGGCACCCATGCTTCAGAGCGTGACCGACTCGTGCGCGAAGCCCAGTTGGTGCCCACGGCGATAGAGGAATTCATCCGGTTCGCCGGTTCGGTCCACGGACTGCATCGCTCAGTCGCCGAAGAGGTTGAACTGAGCGGCCACAAGTTCTGTCCCGGCGAGACAGTCGTCGTGAACTATGCGGCCGCCAACCGCGACGCGCGCGAGTTCGATGAGCCGAACAAGTGCCTCCTCGATCGGCAGACGAACCGCCACCTCGGGTTCGGCGCGGGCGTCCACCGCTGTCTAGGCTCCAATCTCGCCCGACTCGAGTTCCGGGTGGGCGTCGAACAGACCCTGAATCGGATACCCGACTACATCATCCCCCCGGGGGCGAAAGTCGATTTCCACGGTAACTCGGTCACTCGCGGCTACCGCGCCCTGCCCGTCGTCTTCACCCCGGGTGCCCGCGTCGCCCAGTGAGGGGCGGGCGCCCGCCCATACCATCTCGCGGCCAACGTAATAGCGGATTATCAAGAGATGCTTGACCAGTTATCAAGTGCTACTTGACAACATGTCCGAGCCGCTTCTAGCATCAGGTCAGCCGGCAATCGGTATCCATCTTGCACGACGCCGCGCCCCTCGCTGCACCCGTTGCTCGCCCGCCAGGCCCGATGAACCGGTTCGGAGAAATCAGGGAGGAACCTGTGGACAAGCAAGATCTTCAATGGATGATCTCCGTCGATGACCACATCATCGAGCCGCCGAACCTATGGGTCGACCGCGCGTCGGCGGCCGACCGCGATCGAGTGCCACACGTCGAGCGCATCGACGGCGTCGATACGTGGGTCTACGACCAAGCGCGCGCGTCGGTGATGGGCATCTTGGTGGCGGCTCACCAACGACCGGCCGAGTATTCCCCGCTTCCGGTTAATTACGACGAGATGCCTCGTGCATACTTCGACCCGGTCGCCCGGATCGCTGACATGGACGAGGATCATGTGATCGCGGGATTGAACTTTCCGTTCTTCCCCCGGTTCTGTGGGCAGATGTTCGCCCACCTCGGTGACCGCGACCTAGCTCTCAATTGCGTGCGCGCCTACAACGACTTCGTCATCGATGAGTGGTGCGCTGCGGCGCCGGGCCGCTATATCCCGATGATCATCATTCCGTTGTGGGATACCCAACTGGCCGTCGATGAGACGCTACGGTGCGCCGACAAGGGCGCCAAAGCCATCGCCTTCGCGGAGAACCTGCACCCGCTCGGATTTCCGTCCATCCACTCTGGAGCATGGGACGGTTTCTTCGCCGTGGTGAACGAGACGAAGATGCCGCTGTGCACCCACATCGGATCGTCCTCGGTCAGCCCGAACACGGCACCTGACGCACCTTTTGGGGTTCAGGCGGTCAACATCAACCTCAATCTTGCGAACTCAACCACCGATTGGCTGTTCTCGGGCAAGCTGCAGAAGTACCCCGACCTGAAGATCGTGCTCGCCGAGGGCGGCATCGGCTGGATTCCATACCTCATCGAGCGTGCTGAACATGTCGCCGCCGACTACCAATATCTGCGCGCCAACAACTGGGCGGTTGACCCGGCCACGATGCGCTTGACACCTGTACCCACCGATCCTGACATTTTTCCGGAGTCGCCGCGCCAGCTGTTCCGCGACCACATGTACGGCTGCTTCATCGAAGACGACTTCGGGGCGGCGAATCTCGACTCCATCGGCGTAGACAATGTGATGATCGAAACCGATTATCCGCACACCGACAGCCTCTGGCCCAACTCCCTTCGGGCCGCTCACAAGGCGCTCGACGGACGGTCCGACCTCGACAAGTACAAAGTGCTGCAGGGGAATGCTCGCCGGGTGTTCGACTTCGAGCCCGCCCCGTATCCGACGCTGACGTAGTCAACGGCTGACGGATTCGTTTGATGCGGGAATATCAGAGCTTCATCGACGGTCAGTGGTTGAGCGACAACGCTCTCGGCACCATCGATGTTATCGATCCGTCCAATGAAGAGCTGATCGGCCGTGTCGTCGACGGTGGACCGAAGCAGGCGGGCATGGCGATCGAGGCGGCCCGGCGAGCTTTCGACGAAGGTCCGTGGCCGTGGAAGTCGGTTCGGGAGCGGGCAAAGATCATCAAGCGGTTCGCTGAAATCCTCGACGAGCGCAAAGCGGAACTTCGAGAGCTAGTCGTCGCCGAGATCGGCTCGACCGGCTTCATCACCGACCTCATTCAGGTTGGCGGCGCCATCGAGGCGGCACACTACTACGGCGAGTTCGTCGAACACGATGTGACGTGGGTGGAGACACCGGGTGGGCCCATGGTTTCGCCGACTGGCCTGGGCGGCGTGACGGTGGTCCGCGAACCCGTCGGGGTGGTCGGAGTCATCACGCCGTTCAACTTTCCTTTTTCGATCAACATTCAGAAGTGCCTGGCCGCTTTGGCCGTCGGCTGCACTGTGGTGCTCAAGCCCCACCCGTGGACTCCAATGAACGCCCTGGAGTTGGCCAAGGTTGGTGCGGAAGCGGGCCTCCCACCCGGAGTGTTCAACGTCGTTGTGGGCGGTGCCGACACCGGAGAGGAGCTGTGTACGCACCGAGGCGTCGACATGATCGGCTTCACCGGTTCGACGGCGACCGGTCGACGCATCCGCGAACTATCGGCGGCAACCATGAAACGCGCACAGCTGGAACTAGGCGGCAAGAGCGCGCACATCGTTCTGGAAGATGTCACCGAAAGTGACGTTGCAGGAATAGGATTCGGGCAGGTGCTGATGCATGCCGGACAAGCATGCACCGTCACGTCGCGACTTCTGTTGCCCGAGCATCTGCTGGACGCGTATGTCGAGGGCCTCAAAGCGATGGCTCCGATGATCACGGTCGGGGACCCGCGTGATCCCAGCACTGTCGTCGGTCCGCTCATCAGGGATCAGCAGCGTCAACGAGTCGAGTCCTTCGTGATGGCCGGGGTGCAGGAAGGCGCGCGGCTGGTGGTTGGCGGAAAACGCCCCGAACATCTCGAACGCGGCTTCTATTACGAACCGACGGCGTTCGTCGACTGCCGCAGCGACATGCGTTTGTGCCAGGAAGAGGTGTTCGGGCCTGTGCTGGCGGTGATGACCTACCGTTCCGAAGACGAAGCCATCCGCATCGCGAACGACTCCATCTACGGTCTGGCAGGTCTGGTGATGACCCGCAACGCCGCCAAGGGATTCAACGTCGCGAGGCAGGTCAGAACGGGCACCATCATGGTGCAGACGGTCGCGCCCGGCGTCGACCTCGGTGCCAATCCGGGTGGTGGACAGGGCCCCGGCTGGTCTCTACCTGCGCGCGGCATGTTCAACGGCGGGGGGCCCTTCGGCGGCTTCAAACAAAGTGGACTCGGCCGAGAGCAGGGACGTTGGGGCTTCGAGGAATACACCGAGCTGAAATCGATCACCATGATGTAGCCGCGCCGCACTTCTGAGGACGCGCCGCGCCTGGTTGCGTTCGGACTAAGGTCTGGAAAGGTCGCGTTATGGAACTTCTCAAGGATGTCCGGGTACTCGAGGTGTCGCTCTTCTCCGCGGATGCTCTGGGGGGACATCTGGCGGATCTCGGCGCGGAGGTGATCAAGGTGGAGCCGCCTGGCGGCGGCGGTTTCCGCGGTTCGGCGGTTTCCGGCGGTGAGCTGCAGGACTCTCACTGGAACCGCGGCAAGAAGAGTGTGGCAATAAATTTGAAAACGACTGAGGGTCAAGATGCGCTTCGTCGCCTGGCCGCGACATCGGCGGTGGTGATCGACGGACTACGTTACGGAACCGCGCACCGGCTCGGCTTCAGCTACGACGACATCGTCGCAGTCAACCCGACGGTTGTCTACTGCGTTCTCAATGGCATGGGCAGCTATGGGCCCTACACCCGATTAGCGACACACGGGCTGTCCTTCGACTGTTTCGCCGGCTTGAGTCCGCCGATAATCGAGGAAGATGGAACGCCACGCCTTTCGGGGGCAGCCACCGGAACGACGGGTGTTCTGGCGGGACCGCTGTACGCAGCGATGGGCGTACTCGCCGCGTTGCACGCCGCTGGGCGCGACGGCAAGCCGCAGTACATCGAAGTAGCGCAGGTCGATGCGGCGATCAACTGGAATTTTCAGCACCTGACGGCGTTGGCGAACGGTCAACCGGCCTACGGTGAGGGAATCCGTGCCTCGCTTCGCTACCAGTATTACGAAACGAGCGACAACAACTACGTGGTCTTCAACGCCTTGGAGGACAAGTTCTGGCTGAGATTCTGCGAGTCACTCGACAAAATGGATCTCTACGAACCGGGGCGCCAGAAGCCGGGGGAGGATGTCGAGACAGAGGCCTGGCTGCGCAAGGAGTTGACGGCGATCTTCAAGCAACGCACACGCGAGGAATGGACCGACTTCTTCATTGCGACCGATATCGGGGGAGCGCCAGCCTTTTTGGGAGCAGACCTGTTCGACGACGATCACGCGAAGGCTCGTCGACTCGTCTACGAGCAGGCCCGGCCGGACGGGACCTCGCAGCGATTGATGGGAACGTGCATAAAGACCAAACCCGACGAAGGTTTTGCACCGCCGGCAGCGCCGCGCGTTGGGCAGCAGACGGAGGAGTTACTCACCGCCCTGGCCGGTTACGATGCGGCCGGAGTTGAGCGTCTTCGTTCGTCGGGTGCAATCTGAACACCGGCGCATGCCCGTAGCGGGCGTTCTGGCGGTACTCGCAGAAATTGCCGATCGATCCGTGCACGGCGCGATACGTTGTCCTGGGACCAGAGAGATCGGACACGCCGGATGTCGTTGGTGCAGTTCACCGCAGCCGCCGTGATGACTCTCGCCCTGATCCTCGACCAAGTTTCGAAGGTTGCCGCCCAGGCGCTCCTGCCCGAGGCAGCGCCACGACCGGCGAATGGCCCGCTGCGGCTCGAGGTCGTCCGCAACCACCGAGTGGGCCTCGGCCGGATCACCGTCCGGCGCCATCTCCGAGTGGCACTAGGCGTCCTCGCCGCCGCAGCAGGCCTCCTGCTCGTTGTCCTTGCGCCGCTGTCCTCGGTGTCGGCGCTCGGGCTCGGTCTGGCGATCGGTGGGGCGGCTGGCAACCTGACCGACCTGCTGACCCGCGGACACGTCGTCGACTTCATCTCGATCGGCCGGTGGCCGACCTTCAACCTCGCCGACTTCGCACTCTGTTGCGGCGTGGCGCTGGCACTGATCGGGTTGACGTGACAGCACCGCAGCGGACCCACTCGTCCCGCTGGCTCGGCCGGCCCTACCTCTTCAGCGTCGGACGCTTCCGCGTGTCCAGCTATGCCGCGCTGTTGTACCTCGGCTTCGTGCTTGGCACGGTCGGCGGCGCGTGGGAAACCGGCCTGGATAACACCCGTTTCGCCGCATGTGCGGTGGTGCTGCTCGTGCCGGCCCTACTCGGGGGCCGACTGTGGTACCTGGCTCAACACGGCCGTACTACGAGCGGCGCGGGCCTGTACGGCGGTCTGGTGCTCAGCTTCCTTCTGTCGTGGCCCGTCGTGCGGCTGGCGGGGCTGGACTTCTGGCGGTTCTGGGACGGCGCGGCCGTCGTGCTCCTCGTCGGCATGATCGTCACCCGCTTCGGTTGCCTGATGACCGGATGCTGCGCGGGCCGTGAGACGCAAGGCTCTTGGGGCGTGTGGCTGCCCGACTCCTCCGGCGAGTGGAAGCGCCGCTACCCGACCCAACTCCTCGAATCCGGCGTCTCCGCAATGATATTGGTCGTCGGCCTCGCTCTGTACACGCCCTCTGGTCCGCCGGGCGTGTTGTTCTTCGGCTCGGCAGCGGCCTACGGTTGCGCGCGCGTGGTCCTGGAGTCGCTGCGTGCCGACGCCCACGTCTCGGCGCGGTCGACACGGATGAACGTCGCGTTCTCCGCCTTGTTGGCAACCGGCGCACTCATCGCCCTGCTTCTCACGCGCTGAGCGCAATCGCCCGATGGTCATCGACCGTCGCCTTGGGCATGTACTGGCCGTACAACGCCACCTCGTCGAGCGAGCCGTTGAACGTCGTCAGATTCAGCCCCGTCGTCACGGCGAAGCGCAGCGGTTGCTGGCCGGCCAGTTTGAGCGTGCACTTTCCGTTCGCGATCGCCATCTGGTCGTCGACGTACAACTCCGCTTTCTCCTGACCGAGGGTCATGTTGTAGGTCAGCACGACGTAATGCCAACCGGCCGCGGTGGGGTGCTTCACCTCGAGCGCGGTGCTCATCCCGCCGAACATCCCCTGCACCAGCAGGACCGAAGCGCCTGACTCCAGGACCGTCCTGGCGCGCAGCCGGAAACCGCGCGTCAGCAGGGTGTCGTTGAACGGTGGGGTTTCGAAGTAGCCCACCACCGTTCGCAACGGCGTGTCCGGCGCGTCGATTTTCAGCCAGAGCTCGAGCGCGACCTCGTCCAGCTGCAGCACCGGCTGGAAGGGCACCTCGACGTATCCACCGTCGAACCGCGCGGCTCCGTCGTCCCCCTTGGCCAGGGCGCCCTTCACTTCGAGTTCGACAGCCCCCGGCGACATGTAACGGCCGTTGAGATTGGGCGTATTGCTGAGATTCTGGGCCAGCGGTTGCGGTTTGAGCAACTCGGCCTGCGCTTCTCCGAGACGCCAGTAGCCGACCAGGCCGACAGTGTCGAGAACCGTACTGGCATAACTGCGTTTGAGCTCTACCTCGATTGCCAAGCCTGCGGACGCTTCGATTCTCGGGTCCGGCTTCTTCGTCGCGCTGCCCGGACCGGTCCCTTGGGGTGGGGTCTCGGGGGCCGGCGTCGCCACGTCGTCGGCGGCCGGGGCCAGGACGGTCCCGCAGCCGGCGGTCGCAAGGACAAGCACGATGGGTACGGCCAGGACGGCCAGCGCAACCCACACCGCCTCGGTCATGACGCATCCCCCTCGCCGGAAAGCTCCGCTGGGCGCCGTTCGACGGATTCGCCGAAATCGAAGGCGCCCTGCCGGATTTCTCGCACGGTCCCGTTCTCATCGATGGCAAGAAACGTGGGCCAGATGCGCACACCGAAGAGGTCGGCGATCGCGTCGTCCGCATCGGCCACGATCGTCATCTCGGGATGTCGCTGCGAGAGTTCTTCTGCCTCTTCGTCATCGCCGTCCAGCACCACCACCAGCCCGGGCGCTTCCGCCGGAAAGGCACGCCACGCGTCGGCGGCTGCGGCGAGTTGCTGCTCTGAAGTGTGCGTGCGCTGCATGACGAACATGAGGCCCTCGCTCGCCTGCGGCAATCGCATCGGCGGGCAGGGCCGGCCCCGGCGCCGCTGTATGACGATCGGGGGTGCCTTGGCGCCCACCGTGATGCCGGTACCGAGCCGGCGGTAGGTCGGCGGGGGGCTCGGCCGCAGGTGATCGTCGAACACTCGGCCCAACTCTTCTGCGCTGATCTCGCCGTCGTGCGACCACGTGAATGCGCCGTTGGGGGTGATCAGTCGCCACGAGGTGGCGTCCGGAGGTATCGCCAGCCGCCGCGTCCACGATCGATCGACGTCGTCCACCAGCTCGACGGCTGCACCGATCCGCTGCGCGAGCATCTCGGCCTGCGCGGCCGAATCCGCCTGCAGCGCATCCTCGCCGACCAGCAGCAGCACGGTCAATCCGGCGTCGTCACGGGACGTGGCGTCGAGACCGGCGGCCAGCGTGTCGGCAGTCTCGCGGTCGAACCGGCCTCGCGCGTAGACCACCACGGTATTGGCCGCGGCCGGATCGACCTCCGTCGTACCGACGTTCATCACCGCCGTGGTGTCGGTGCCCGACCGCACGGTCTGCAGCAGCTTGCCGGCGACGGAGAGCGGGTGCCCATAGCGGGTGCAATGCCTGGTGTTGAAGACGACCCGTCGGCCGGTCACGCTGTCGATCTGAAACCCGTGAATCTCCAGGCACAACGAGCCCGGCCGGTCCAAGCCGGGCAGCGGATTTCCGCCCTCGCCGGGTGTCGTCAGACCCCACTTCGAGACGGTGGCTTTGGGCCTGGACAGGGTGTAGCGCTGGTGTACCGTCGCCGACTCCTGGCTGCCCCCGTCGTTTCGCCAGCTCCAGACGAAGCGTTCGATCCAACCGCCGGGCGCCCAGGAGTGGAAGGCGGTAAAGCTCTGTCCGCCCGCAGATTTGGCGAAGTCGATGACCGGGGGTTTGCGAGGGGACAGCGTGACCCTGCCGCGAAGCACGACGGCGTCGGCCCGGAACCTCGCCGACCTCATGCTCACGTCGGCCGCGCCGTCGAGGGTCCTCAGCTGCTCGACGAGAGTCTCCCGGAACGGCGTCAGGTCGACCCAGACGTTGTTGAGTTCCTGGAGGTAGCCCGCAACCGTGCTGGCGAACCGTGCCTCGATCTGCTGTTTGGTATCCGGCGCCAACAGCCCGACGGGCGACGGCAGGTCCGAGATGGTCACGGCGACGTGGTAACTCGGCAGGAATTCGAAGACGTCGACCAGTTTGCCCTCCGCGACGTCGTCGAGGTGGTGCAGGCCGTCGTTGACATGCTTGGTGAAGGACACCGTGGTTCGGTGCTTCAGCGAGAACGTGACCACCACCGAGCCGTCTTCGTCGGTGATGTCGCCGAAGGCGGTCAACGTGATCGAACCGAACGGGTCGTTGTTGCCCTCCCAGGCCGCGTCGATCTTCGTCGCCTTCACCGTGAAGCGCAACGTCTTCGTCACCTGCCACCACAGCGCCGTCATCACCACCGGAACCGTCACCTCGACCGGGTGGTACAGCGCGTCCAGGATCGGCTTCAGCTTCTTCTTCAGCGCATCGGTGCTCAGCGCGACCGCGACATCGTGACCGTCGAGGAAGATCGTGTCCATCGAGGAGATTTGCCCCACGGGGGTGGCGCCGGCCAGGCTGACGGGCAGCGCCACCGCTTCCCCGGCATTCGACCTGAGGCTGCGCATCTGTCCCGGGCGGAAGCGCTTGTACACCTTGTGCGGAGCCATCTCGAAGCGGCGCTCGAGCAGATCGGCGACGAGTCGGTCGATTCTGGAGCGCACGTCGGGATCGTCGACGCCGCTCACCGTCCCGGAGAACCGCACCGTGTCCCTGAGCGCTCGGGCCCACAGGTAGTCGTCGGCCGCCTTCGCCCATCCGGCGCAGCGAGGGTCGATCGGCTCGATCTTGTAGGTGGCACGCACGGTGCCGTGAATGGCTTGCGGCAGATACGCGGAGTCGGCGTCGGTGTCGCAGTGTGCCCGCACGTCGACGATGAGGTCGAAGCGGTCGGTCGCACCGTCGAGTAATTCGACCCGGGGGACGCCGAGTTGGGCGTGCACCCAGCCGAGCACACCGTCGTCGGAGTCGCCGGCGACGAGATGCAACGACGTGGTGTGAGGGTGGCTCGGCAGTCCCTGAGAGTCGCCGGCGTTCTGGTGGAGCGTCGCCATCAAGCGGTTGACGACGCTGCCGGACACCTGCAGAACGGCTTCGAAGTCTCCGGTCAACTCATTCGCCACGACGCCCCCCGAGGCAGTGCCCAGCCGCTCGATCCGTGCTCAACGGTAGCCAGAATCGATTGAGAACGTCGGCGATTGACGGGTTCGGGGGTCGGCGGTCGGCTTCGCCGCACGTCACCCGCTTCGCTGCGCTTCGTTACGTGCTCGAGTCCGACCCACCCCCGGCGAGGTAGCTCGAGTACACGGCGAGCAGCGCCTCCTTCTGCGCCTGGGTAAGCCGCGGCTCGGACCGGATCGCCGCGGTGACCGCATCGACGCCGGCGCCAGGCTTGGCGGCGTCGGCATTCGGACGCCCCTGCGCCATGAGCTCCTCGAGGGGCACCGACAGCGCGTCGGCCACCGCCGCGAGCACCCGCAGCGACGGTTCGTGGATGCCGCGCTCGACTTGGCTGAGATAGGCGTTCGACACCTGCGACATCCGGGCCAACTCCCGTAGCGACAGTCGCGAAAGTTCGCGCTGGGTCCGGATGTACGAACCGATCGTTGCCTTCGCGGCGGACCACTTTTCGTCGGGCATTGAGGTGTCCTCTCGAATCCGAAAGGGGGCCAGTGTCATCGACTGGCCCCCGATCGGGTGATGCGTTCAGAGCGCGGCTCGGTCAGGCGTTGGCCTTACGCGCCGAATTGGACTTCTTGATGGGGGTCGGCGCGGCGGCGGCCGACTCCACGACCGGCGTGAGAACCTCCGAGATCCTAGTATGGAAGTCCAGCCACGCGTGCGCCCACTCTTTGTTGTTCTCGGCGATCGAGTGGAACACCTCGGCCGGGTTCCCGACGAGCGACTCGAAGGGCTCGACCACGTCCTGGACCGCGCGCGGCGCCTCCTGCTTGCGGTCGAGGTACCCGGTCGCCTGCTTCACCAGTTCGACGACCGTGTCCTGGCCCTCGGCGACGATCTTCAGCTGGAACTCGTTGATCTTGCTGGCGGCGTCAGTGACATATGACATCTGTTTTCCTCCTGTGAGTTATCGGGGTGACACTCTGCTTGACTGTCATGCTCAGTAAATCATGCATATGCGTGGGATACCAAGCGAACCGGCTGTGAGTGTGCTCACGCCGTGGGGCGCCTCAGCCCGTCGGCCTCCCCACGGACGCGGAAACGTCTGCGGGAGGCTCGATTTCGCGCTTCAGTATCTTGCCGGTAGGGCCCTTGGGCAGCGCGTCGACAAGCCACACCAGCCGCGGGTACTTGTAGGCGGCCACCCGGGCCTTGACGTAGGCGCGCAGTTCGTCAGCGGTCGCGACGGCGCCGGGACGAAGCGCGACGGCGGCGGCGACCTCTTCGCCGTGCGTGGCGTGCGGCACCCCGATCACAGCCGCCTCGCGGACGGCGGGGTGTTCGTAGAGGACCTCTTCGATTTCGCGCGGATAGACGTTGTAGCCACCGCGGATGATCATGTCCTTCTGCCGGTCGACGATGTAGTAGAACCCGTCCTCGTCGCGGGTCGCCAGGTCGCCGGTGTGAAACCAGCCGTCGATGATGGCGGCCTCGGTGGCCTCCGGGCGGTTCCAGTAGCCCTTCATCACGTTGTGCCCGCGGATGACGATCTCTCCGATCTCGCCCGGCGCGGTCGCAGTGCCGTCCGGGTTGACCAGATCCATCTCGACCCCGTCGAGCGGCAGCCCGATCGACCCCGGCTTGGACCGCCCGGGGCGGTTGTAGGACGCGGTCGGCGACGTCTCGGACAGTCCGTACCCCTCCAGGATCGGCGCCCCGAAGGTCTGCTGGAAGCCGTTGAGAATTTCGACCGGCAGTGCGGCACCACCGGATACGCAGATCCGCAGCGTTGAGGTGTCGACGCCGGTGGCGTCCGCATGCAGCAACGCGACGTACATCGTCGGCACTCCTTCGAAGACGGTCACCCGGTGGCGCTCGATGAGTTGGAGTACCGCCGTGGGCTCGAAGCGCGGAACCAGCGACACGCATGCCCCGACGGCGATCGACGCGTTCAGTCCGTTGCTCTGGCCGAACGCGTGGAACAGCGGCAGGGTCCCGAGCACGACGTCGTCGTGGTTCAGGTCGAAGAGGTCGGCGAAGACCGTGGCGTTGCGATGCAGATTGGCATGGGTGAGCTGTGCGCCTTTCGGGGCGCCGGTGGTGCCCGAGGTGTAGAGGATGACCGCGGTGTCGTCGTCCTCGCGGTCGACGACCTCCGGCGCGCTCGGCCACTGTGCCGCCGCGGCAAGGGTGTCGTCGTCGACGGTCACGACGTCGGTGCCGGTCGCCTCGGCGGCGGACTCCGCTTCGGCGGTGACGGTGCTCCACACCAGCGCCAGCTTCGCGCCGGAATCGCTGAGGTGGTGCTCGATCTCGCGTGCCTTGAGAAGCGGATTCATCGGCACCACCGTGGCCCCCGCGCGCAGCACCCCGTAGTAAAGGATCGGAAACTGCACGACGTTCGGCAGTGCGATTCCCACCCGGTCGCCGGCTTCGATGCCGCGCTCGCGCAACCAACCAGCCGCACGAGCGGTCAGCGCGTCGAGTTCGGCGTAGGTGACGAGGGCGTCGTCGAGGCGGATCGCCGCCCGGTCGGGATGACGCCGGGCGGATTCGGTCAGGATGTTGGCGAGGTTGGTCATGATCAGCTTCCGGATATGAGATAGGCCGCCCGCAGCAGCGGCGGCGGTTGAAACGGTTTCCACTCATCGGCGGGTTGAGCGAGACGGTCCGCGATCACCCACAGTGCCGCAGGGTGATAGGCGATGCCGAGGTGGCTGGCGAGAACGGCGATGTTCTCCGACTGGGGCGACGGCTCGTCCAGGCAGGTTCGCCAGGCAACGATCCCGTCGAGCGGGGTGTAGATCGATGTTGCGGGGACCGGAAGCGGTCCCTCCCCGCGTTCGAGTGGCAGATTCAGCGGCTCGATGTGCTCGTGGGCGTAGAGATGGAACAGCCGATTGGCCCGGCTCTGCTCGTGTCGCGCCAGCCGGATCGGGCTGCCCAGAGTGATGACCTGTCGAACCGCCTGCGGGTTGCGGCGGGCGAGCTGGCGGGCGTAGATGCCGCCCAGACTCCACCCGATGATCGTCACCGGGCACTGATGGTGGTTCGTCAGATAGTCCAGCCGCGCCCGAATGCCATGTACCACTTTGCTTGTGGGGCCGATGTTGAAGCCGAGCTGCCACCCGTAGGTGCGGTAGCCGAGCCCTTTGAGGATCGTCCGCAACGGGATGGTGGAGATGTCGGTTCCGTGCAGTCGGGGGAGCACGAGAACAGGATGGCCGTCGCCGCGCGGCAGGGCGGCCAGCAGCGGCATCGAGTAGGTCAGCAGCGAGTAGTCGTAGACCGCGCGCGCAGGATCGGTGAGGTACAGCAGATAGCCCGGTGCGGCGTGGCCGCGGTGCGGTGCGGTGATCACTGCGGTATCTCGCTTCGGCGGGTGAGGAACTCGACGATCTCGGGTGTGGTCTTGGCGGCGGCCCGGCCGACGAGCAGTCCGACGTGGCCCGCATCGAGGCGCACCTCGTGTTTGTCGGGAGAACCGACGAGCTCGATCAGTGGTGCGGCGGAGGCTTCGGGCACGATGTGGTCGCGGGCGGCCAGCACGTTGAGGAACGGCACAGTGATCGCCGAAAGGGTGACGCGGTCGCCGCCGAGGACCAGCGTGTCGTTGACGAGGGGGTTGTCCTGCACCATCTGCGCCAGTTGCTTTGCGACACCGCCGGGCAACGGCACGTGGTCGCCGGCCCATCCGGCCATCGCCTGATGCGCCGCCACGTAGTCCTCACCCCACATCCGGTCCCACAGATCCACGAGCTGGGTCATCTGTGCGGTCGGCTTGAGAACCTGGAAGGCCTGGCGGATGATCTGCGGCGGCAAATTGCCGTCCGCGTCGAGCATCGTCTCGACATCCAGCCCGTCTCTGCCGATCACACCGGTCAACGGTCCCAGGTGCTGCATGTCCACCGGTGTGGCCATCACGCTCAGGCTGCGCAGCGGCGCGTCGAGATGGTGCGCGGCGTACAGCAGCGACAGCACGCCGCCGAAGCAGTAGCCGAGAAGATTGACGTGGTCGGTGCCGGCCAGTCGGCGCACCCGCTCGACCGCGGCAGGCAGGTAGTCGTGGACGTAGTCCTCGAGCTGGTTCGCCGCGTCACGCTCGTCGGGTACTCCCCAGTCGAGGAGGTAGACGTCGAAGCCCGCGGCAAGCAACCGTTCGACGAAGCTGTTACCCGACTGCAGGTCGAGAATGTAGCTGCGGGAGAACAGGCTGAACACGATGAGCAGGGGCGGCGAGAACCGCACCTCGTCGTTACGGTAGTGCCACAGCTCGGACCGGCCACAACGCCACACCACGTCCTTGGGGGTGGCGCCCACCTTGGGGCGCGACAGACCCGCTGCCATCCGAATTCCGTTGCGCGCGCGTAGCGCATTGCGTTCGACCTCCAGCAGGACGCGCTCGAGGAGGCCGGAAGAACTCACTGCCGTCGTCATTGCCGAGCACCCTCCGCGCGGGCCCTACGGGCCTGTTCGAGCTCGAGCTGCAGCGTCAGGCGGCGCACATCCCGGTCGAGCGTTCCAATCTGCTTGCGCAGCCGGTGTACATCGGTGCCCGCGGGCAGGTTCACCAGGTGCCACACCCGGGCGGCGAGTCCGTTCACGCCGTCGCCCACCGCACGCCGGACACCGAACAGCGCCGCCGCGATTTGCGCGAACTCGCCGCTGTGGACCACTTTCTCGGCTACCGGCGCCAGCATCTGCTCCACCGTGTCGTAGGACTTGCGCCACTGCGGTTGGCTCGTCATCGGTCTCGCCTGCCAGCCATGGGTGTCTTCTTCCTGATTGTCTCGAAAATCGTTGAGGCGTATTGCACCGCGAACGCGGGCCTACGTGGCCAGGGCCCCGGCGCCGACCGGCACAGCGGGCTCGGCCGGCACAGTGGGCTTGACCGGTGTCGCCGGAACGGCCCTCGCGTGGTGCCCTTTCGGGACCATCAAGGTCAGGGCGACGCCCACGACGGCCAGGCCGGCCAGCACGTAGAAGACTGCGTTCACGCCCAGGCCGGCGGCCAGGAACAGTCCGCCCAGCAGTGGGCCGCTGACCCCGCCCAGTCGGCCGAATCCCGCCGCCCATGCGACCGCCGCACCCCGCATCTGGGTGGGGAAGTGGTTGGCCACCAACCCGTAGATGAGGATCGACGTTCCGGTGGTGCCGAATCCGACAACGGCGACGAACGCCAGCCGAACGGCCAACGGGAGGTCCAGTGTCAGCAGGGCGATGAACGCCGCACCGATCAGGAAGCAGACCGCCACAACGGGTTTGGGACCGAACCGGTCGGCGCACCGGGAGCCGGCCACCGCGCCGATGATGGCACCGCCGCTGAGCACCAGGAGAAAGGCCAGCGATCCCTTGGCGTTGAACCCCGCCTGTTCCATCAGCACCGGCAGCCAGGTGTTGAGGTAGTAGTTGAGGAACTGGGCGAGGGCACCCATCAGCCCGACCACCACCGTCGACAACAGGAAGCCGCGGCTGAACAGCCCTGCGACACCGACCCGCTGGGTGTTCTCCGAAACGGGGACGCTGTCGGGCATCGGGACGCCGGTTCGCTCCGAGACCACCCGGGCCTCGTCGATTCGGCCGCGGGCGACCAACCAGGGCACCGACTCCGGCATCTTCACGATCGCCAGGGGCAACAATGTGAGTATCGGCAGTGCCCCAACCATGAACAGCCCGCGCCAGCCGATGGCGCCCAGGAGCAGGATCGCCAGGAGCGCGCCGAGCAGGCTGCCCAGCGGCACCCCGGAGTACGTGATGGCGCTGCACAGGTTCTTCTTGCCGGGCGGAGCGATCTCGGTGACCAGCGTGGCGGTGGTGGCGATCAGCGCACCGATACCGAGGCCGGTGAGGAAGCGCATCACGCCGAAGGTGGTCGTAGTGCTCATCAACGCGGTGACGAACATGCCGACGGAGAACCACGCGTAGGAGATGAGCATGACCTTGCGTCGACCGAGGATGTCGCCGAAAGCCCCGGCGAGCAGGGCGCCGACCATCATCCCCAGCAGCGCATAGCTGCCGAGGGTGCCGGCCATCGCCGGCGTGACCTCGCCGAGCTGGCTCGGGTCCTTCAGAAAGGTCGACACCACGGCGCCGTAGACGACGAGGTCGTACCCGTCGAAGATCAGGCCCACGGTGGCGAGCGCGACGACCCACAGCACCGTTCGTCTGCGGCGGGTGTCCTGGTCGGTGGCTACGGGGAACGTCATGTCAAGTCTCCTTCGTGCGGACTTCCGTGGTGCGGTTCACGTTCTGAATCAAGGGTGAGGGGAGCAACCCGCGAGGCGGTGTTCCGATGTGAAACACATGGGTTGGGGATCGGGTGGCCGGCTTGCGGTCGGTGCGCGCACGCTCACACCGAACCTGTTGCTGGGCAACAGGTTCGACAGCCGGTCGGCGCTACGCTTGTGGTCCCGCTTTGCCCATGGAATCGAACAACTGCGTCGAGGACAATGCGTTGAAGGGCAGACTGATGTTGTGCGAAAGCCCTTGGTTGTAGGTCGCCTTCAGATCTTTCTGTAAGACCGACAACGCAGTTTCTGGCGTCCACTGGGAGATGTCAGACCAGTTTCTGACCACCCAACTGTCGCCGGTACTCACCTTCAAGAGGTTGAACAGTTCCTCTTGCGGCAGGTCGTAGTGTTTTCCGAACTTGAGACCCTCGGCGACGGCGTTCATGGTGATGCCCAGGATCATGTTGTTGACCAATTTCGCGACTTGGCTGTTCCCGGGTTGCTCGCCGTAGAAGAAGACGTGCGATCCGATCGCGTCGAAATAGGGCCGACAAGACGTGACGATGCTTTCGGGACCCGCTGTCATGATCGACAGGGTGCCGGCTCGAGCACCCGAGGCGCCGCCGCTCACCGCCGCGCTGATCAGGTTCAACGCGCTCTCGTCTTCGACTTTCCTGCCCAGTTCGTTCATCGTCTCCGGGTCCAGCGTGCTCATGACGATGATCGTCTTGCCCTTGGGCTGCGCGGACAGCAGACCGTTTTCACCGAAGATGATCTCGACATTCTGCGCGTGGTCGCGAACCATCGAGATGATCGCGTCGTCAGCCTGCTCCGCCACCTCTGCGAGCGTGTCCACCATGGTGATGCCGGCTGACTCCGCTTTCTCGTAGACGCCCTTGTAGGCGTCGTATCCGATGACGTCGAAGCCGGCCTTCGTCAAGTTGACCGCCATCGGGAAGCCCATTGTTCCCAGTCCGACAAATCCTATCGCCGTACTCATCGCCGACCCTCAGTCCGTGGTGTCCGGCGTCAGACCCCGCTCCGCCATGACCTGCTTGACCAGGGTCAGGGCGTTGAGCACGCGGGGGAACCCGACGTAGGGGATGCAGTGAATCAGCGCGCCGACGATCTTCTCCTTGGTCAAGCCCACGTTGAAGCCGACGTTGATGTGCAACTTCAACTGGGGCTCGGTGCCCAGTCCGACCAGGGTGGAGATGGTGACGAGGGTCTGCTCCTGCTGGGTCAGGCTGGTCCGCGAGTAGATGTCCCCGAAGGCGAAAGAGACGATGTAGTCGGGCAGGTCCGGGTCCAGCGTCTTGTAGGACTCCACGAGCTTGGCGTGATCGAAGGTATCGGCCTGCTCGGTGGAGACGAGGTCCATCATGCGGTCCAGGCCGCGCTGATAACGATCGCTGACCATCGCGGTGCTCCCGTTCGGTGTGTCGTCAGTATCGGTCGTGGTGGTCATCGCTGTTGTCCTTTCGGGTTTCTCACGAGCTTCTTGTTGGCGAATTCGTCGAATCCGAACCGGGCCAGCTCTCGGCCGACGCCGGAGCCCTTGACCCCGCCGAACGGCAGGTCCGGAGAACTCTTGCTGGTGCTGTTGATCCACACCATGCCGGTCTCGAGCTCCTCGGCCACCCTGTCGGCCCTTTCCGGGTCGGAGGTGAACACGCTCGACGCGAGGCCGAACGGGGAATCGTTGGCCAGATCGATCGCCTCGCCGACGGAGCCGGCGCGGTAGACGACGGCCACCGGGCCGAACAGCTCTTCGCTGTAGGCACGCATCCCCCTCGTGACGCGTGCCAGGACAGTGGGGGCATACCAGGCCCCGTTCGGGCGGTCGCCACCCAGCAGGACCTCGGCTCCGTGCGAGATCGCCTCTTGCACCAGCTCGTCCAGCTCCTTGGCGCCCGAGTCCGACGCCAGCGGTCCCAGCTTCGTCTCGGGGGCGGTCGGGTCGGCAGGCTGCCAGCCCGCCATCCCCTCGACGAGCTTTGAAACGAACTCGTCGTACACCGCATCTTCCACGATGAACCGCTTCGACGCTGTGCACGCCTGCCCGCCGTTGGCAAGCCGGCCGACGACGGCGGCCTTGGCGGCCGCGCCGACATCGGCGTCGTCAAGCACGATGAACGGGTCCGAGCCGCCGAGCTCGAGCACGACCTTCTTCATGTGACGGCCGGCGACCTCGCCGACCGCGGAACCGGCCTTCTCGGATCCGGTGATCGAGACGCCCTGGACGCGTGGATCTGCGATGGCATCCGCGACCTGGACCGAGGAGATGAACGCGTTGACGTACACACCCTCGGGCAATCCGGCCTCCGCGAGAACCCGTTCGACAGCCAGAGCGGACTGGGGACAGTTGCGCGCGTGTTTGAGGATGATCGTGTTGCCCAGGGCGATGTTCGGGGCGGCGAAGCGCGCGACCTGGTAGTAGGGGTAGTTCCACGGCATGACTCCCACCAGCGGGCCGATCGGCTCGGTGCGGACGACGGCGGTGCCGGGTCCTGCGATGGTGAGTGGTTCGTCGGCCATGAATTCGGCCGCGTGGTCCGCGTAGTACTGGTAGATCGACGCGACGAGTTCCACCTCGCCCCTGGCCTGTGCGATCGGCTTGCCCATTTCGAGGGTGATCAGCTCGGCCAGCTCGTCGGCCTGTTCCCGGTGGATCTGAGCGGCGCGAGACAGGACCGCTCGGCGCTGGTCGAGCGGCGTGGTCCGCCAGGACCGGTATGCCGCCGCGCTGCGCCCGATGAGATCATTCAGCTCGCCGTCCGTGATCTCCGGATATTGCGCTAACTGTTCCCCGGTGGCCGGGTCGATGGTGGTGTACACACCCATGGGTGCTCCTTGTGTGAGTCGTCTTGTTAGGTAATGGATCTGGCGTCAGGCCGCGACCATGTCGGCCGACCTCACCTCGAAGCCGCGGAACCCGTCGGCGCTGACGTCGGCCAAGATCGCGCGGTAGTTACCCAGGCCGCCGAGGTAGAACAAGACGCTGGGCTTCTTGCCCGGGATGTTCGCGCCGAAGATCCACGAGTCGCCCTTGGTGAACAGGGTCGCATTGGCCACCCCGGTGCAGGTCTGCGTCCATTCGGCCTCGGCCTCCGGTGTGGGCTCGACCGATTGCACGCCGTTGCGTTCGGCGAAATCGATTGTGTCGCTGATCCACTCGACCTGGGTTTCGATGGTGGGCGGCAGGTTCGTGAACGGGCCGTTGGGACCCAGCACCATGAACCAGTTCGGGAAATTCGTTGTGGTGACGCCCAGGTAGCTGGTCGGCTGGCCGTTCCAGTGGTCGTTGATGTGCAGGCCGTCGCGGCCGCGGATTTCGATTCGCCGGTAGTTGCCGTCCACGGCGTCAAACCCCGTGGCGAAGACCAGCACGTCGAGTTCGTGCAGGACTCCGTCCTCGGTCACTACACCCTTGGCGGTGACCTCGCGGATGGGGTTCTCCTTGATGGCGACGGCCTCCACGTTGGGCCGGTTGTAGACCTTGTGGTAACCGTCGTCGCACAGCGGACGCTTGGCGAACAACCCTGTGGGCATCAGTTTGCGGGCCGTCTCCGGGTCCTCGATGATCTCGGCGATCTTGGACCGGATGAAGGAAGCGGCGGCCTCGTTGGCCTGCTCGTCGGTGGCGATGTCACCGAAAGTGCCGAACATGAACCGGAATCCGCCGCCGTGCTGCCAGGCCTTCTCGAAGATCCGCTGCCGCTCGTCGGCGGAGACACTCATCGCCGGCACGGTGCTCTCTTCGAAGCCGAAGGCGAAAGCCGAACTCTTGGCCTGAGCCCAGATGTTGTCGTAATCGGCCTTGATCGCATCGATCTGCTCCTGGGTCGCGGGGCGGTTGCCGACCGGGACCGAGTACTGCGGTGTCCGGACGAACACGGTCAGGTGCTCGACCTGCGGCGCTAGCGCCGTGATCACCTGCTGGCCGGTGGAACCGGTGCCGATGACGCCGACGCGGCGGCCGGTGAGGTCCTTGCCCTCGGGCCAGGCGGCGGTGTGGATCATCTCGCCCTCGAAGTTGTCCAGACCGGGCAGCTTCGGGAAGTTGATCGCCGACAGCAGACCGACGGCATTGATGACGTACGTGGCCCGGTACACCTCGCCCTCGGCGGTGGTGACCTCCCATGTGCCCTCGTCGTCTGAGTAGATCGCGGAGGTGACCTCGGTGTTGAACCGGAAGTGGCGGCCCAAATCGAAGCGGTCGACGACGCTCTCGAGGTACTCCAGGATCTCGGGCTGGGTGACGTAGGTGGTCTTCCAGCTGCCGTCGGCCAGCAAATCGCGGTCGAAGGAGTACCGGTAGAGATGGCTCTCGGTGTCGGACAGCGCGCCCGGGTAGCGGTTCCAGTACCAGGTGCCGCCGGGTCCGCCTGCCTTGTCGAACCCGACCACGGTGAGGCCGAGTTCGTTGTGCAGCTTGTGGACGGCATAGATGCCGCCGAACCCGGCGCCGATGACGACGGCGTCGACGGTGTGGGGCGCGGTGTGGGTGGTCGTGCTCATCGGGGTGATCTCCTTGTTGTTGAAGAGGGAATTGGATTGGGGTAGTAGGGGGTCAGTTGCGGTACCAGGTGGCGAGCTTGTCGAACTCCTCGGCGACGATTGCGGAACGTCCGGCCAGGAACGGGTAGACGTGCTGCTGGCCCTCACCGATCGACAGGGTGACGTCGACGCCTGCCGCCCTCGCGCGCTCGACCAGCCGGGTGGAGTTGTCGAGAAGCGACTCGACGCTTCCGGCCGTGACGTAGAGCCGGGGGAAGCCGGTGAAGTCCGCGTAGAGGGGGTTCGCCAGCGGAGCCTTCGGGTCGACGGTGTCGCCGAGGACGCCGGCGATCATGCCCTCGAGCAGCTCCGGGGTGATCAGCGCGTCGGTGTCGTTGTTGGTAACCAGCGTCTCGCCCTTGTTCTCCATGTCGAGCCACGGGGAGAACGCGACGACGCTGCCGGGCCCCGGCCTGCCCTGAGCTTTGAGTGACAGCGCGATGGCGATGGCGAGGTTGCCGCCGGCGGAATCGCCGATCGTCGTGATGTCCTGCGGCGCGATTCCGGAGGCGACGAGCGCGTCGAATGCGGCCACCCCGTCCTCGACCTGTGCGGGGTGCTGGAATTCGGGTGCGCGCCGGTAGTCCAGCACGAAGCTGACGGCACCGACGGCCCTGGCGACGTGACCTGCCAGCTTGCGGTGGCTGGCGGCCGAGCCGACGGCGAATCCGCCACCGTGGGTGTACAGCAGCACCTTGGACTTGTCCGCGCCCTCGGGGAGGCACCAGATGCTGGGGACGCCGCCGACGGTGTCCTCGCGGTACGTCACACCCTGCGGTTCGACCGTGGGCTGGTGCCACTCGTCGAACAGGGAGCGCAGCAGGCGGATGCCGAGGTCCGGCGTGGCCGCCATGATCGCCGACCAGTCGGCGTACAGGTCGCGCAGCACGTCCTGGCTCGCTGGGCCGGCGTGGGTGCCGGCGGTCTGTTCGGAGGTGGAGGTGGTCATCTGTTGCCTTCGTTCCGTGTGTCGTATCCGCCGCGGTCTGCTCGTTGTGCGAGCTGCCACGGTGTCTGAATTCACGGTATGAGCGGGTACGGAGTCCAAAGCGTTCCAATGTGAAACACCTGCGGCCCCGGACCGGCAGCGCCGGATAGTGGACGCCTGCTGGTTATCGGCTGACAATGGGCTGGTGACGGCGAGGTCACCTCGCGAGGACGAGGTACGGAGCGTCCGCGAGCGGTTGATCGCGGACGGCCTGTTGCGCGCCGACATTCCGCCCACGCTGGTCGCCAAGGAGATCGAGCAGAGCTGGCGCCGATCGGTCTCGTCGCATATCGATCCCGACGCCGGGCCGCAGATCGTCGGGGAGATCGATCCTGACAGCACGATCCTGCGGGCCGCGGGTCGGGTGATGGACCAGTGGCAGACGAACCTCGCCGAGTCGCGGCTGACGTTGTTCCTGGCCGACGAGGCCGGCCGCATCGTGTCCCGCCGCATCGTCGACCCTCAGGACGAGCGGACGATGGATCGGGCGAACGCCGTCGAGGGTTTCGACTTCTCCGAACAGTCACTGGGCACCAACGGGCTCGGCACTCCCATCGAGGCGCGCGGGGTCGTCTTCGTCCGTGGCGCCGAGCATTTCAACTCCGCGCTCGCCCAACTGGCGTGCGCGGGCGCCCCGATCAAACATCCGATCACCGGCCGGATCGTGGGTTCGCTGTCGCTCACCTCCCATGTCGACGGCGCTAGCCCGCTGATGGTTTCCATGGCGCGCCAGGCCGCGCAGCAGATCGCTGAAGCGCTCGAAAGCATGGCCGACGCAAGGGACTTGGAACTGGCGCGGACTTACCGCCGATTCCGCTCCTCGAAGCGCCCGGTGCTGGTGATGAATTCGGGCACCGTCATGACAGACCTACCCGCGTTGGCCCGCGTCGACGCCGAGTCCTACGCCGAGCTGTGGGAGAGGCTGCGTCTGAATCCATGGGATCACAACGAATTGCGCTTCGAGGTGCCGATGCTGGGCAGCGAGGTCATGGTGCAGCGCTTCGGCCGCCCCGGTCAGGACGCCATCTTCGCGCTGGAATTCCTGGAGCCGTCGGAGCCGGGTGACGGCGGGCCCGTCCGCGGCGCAGAGCCGGTGGTGGCCGATCTGCACGAGGTGTCCGACGGTGCGGCCGCACACCGCCCCCGCCCGCGCCCGTACGACGAGGTTCAACGGCAGCTCACCGCCGTCGCCGCCGCGGACGGGCTCATCCGGGTCGTCGGCGGCCCCGGCAGTGGCAAGCGCTTCCAAGCTTCTCGATGGCTGCGGGCGCGCACCGGTCAGGAGCCCAGGGTCGTGGCCGCCCGCGACCTGCCCGCAGATGACGGTATCTGGGGCGACGGTGTAGCCGCGCTGCGCGAGGGTCGCGGGATCATCGTCGTGGGAGGGGAGAAACTGTCCCCGGAGTCGAGGGAACGACTCGACGAGTTCGCCAGACTTCCCCGTCCCGGCGTCGACCCGGGCGTCCGCGTCGTCCTCACCGAGCGCGTCGGCGCGGGCGGCGACCAGGTGGACGACGCCATGCCGGTGCGCGTCCCTTCCCTCGCGGGCCTGCGCGGCGAGCTGCTCGACGTCGTGAGCGAGGTTGCCGCCAAACTCTTCCCCGGCGAACCGACGCCGCGCTTCTCGCCCGCGGCGCTTCAAGGCCTGCTGGCGTGGCCGTGGTCCGGCAATGTCGCAGAGTTGACCAGAGTGGTCGCCGCCCTGCCGGATCACGCGCGCCGAGGTCTGGTCCAGGCCAAGGACTTGCCGATGCCGATGCAGCAGGCGCCCCGGCATTCACTGAGTCGCTACGAGCAGGGCGAGCGCGACGCCATCGTGAGCGCCCTGCAGGAGGCCGGCGGGAACAAGGCCCGCGCGGCGGACATCCTGGGCATCGGGCGCACTACCCTCTACCGCAAGATGCGGTCCTTGAAGATCGATGCCGACGAGCGAATGATCGCACCGGGTAGGTGATCTCGGCCCATCGGCCGGTCGCTCACGCGCTGCTCGGGGAGGCCTGCAGGACGATGCGGCCGGCGACCCCGCCGTGCACCAACTTGTCCAATGCGTTGTTGACCGAGGTGGCGTCGAGCGGTTCCTCGATGATCGGGATGGCGGGTAGCGCACCCTGCTTGGCCAGCGCTGCGACCGCACGCAGTTCGTCGAGACTCCCGACGAAGCTGCCGCTGATGGTCAGCATCTTCAGCGCCATCAGCGCGGTCGGGATGACGAACTCACCGCCGAACAAGCCGACCTGCACCAGGTGTCCGCCTTTGCGCAGGCTGTCGAACGCCGCGCGGGCGGTGGTGTCGTTGTTGACGAAGTCGATGACGGCCTCGACCGGCCCCCCGCACGTCTTGACGATCTCCCTGGCCGTGTCGTCGCCGGACAGGACAGTGTCGGACGCCCCGAGTCGGATGGCGATGTCAAGGTTGCCCGGTGACACGTCGACGACACAGATCCGGTTGTGGCCCAACGCTTTGAGCGTGGCCACCGCCGTCAACCCGACTCCGCCCGCGCCGATCACGACGATCGGCTGGTCGGGCGGTAGGGGCAGCACCTTATTGGCGGCGCTGTAGGCCGTCAGCCCGGAACAGGCCATCGTCGCCGCCCAGGACGGATCCAATCCGGCGATGTCGATTAGGTACTTGGCATCCGGCACCAGGATGTGGTCGGCGTATCCGCCGCGTCGTGCCACGCCCAGGTTCTTCCCGGCGGCGCAGTAATTGTCCCGTCCCGCTTGGCAATGGTGGCACTTTCCGCAGCCGACCCACGGGTAGATCAACCGGACGTCACCGACCTTGACGTCGACGACGTCGGGACCGACTTCTTCGACGACCCCCACCACCTCGTGGCCCATCACCAACGGATATGTGACGCCGCGATCGGAAAGGCGCATCTTGCCTCGGCGGCCGAGGTCGTAGCCGCCGTCGCGCAGATGGGTGTCCGTGTGGCAGACCCCGCAGCGGATCACCTTCAGCAAGACCTCCGTCCCGCTGGGTTGTGGTGTCGGCAAATCGAGTTCGGTCACGGTCGAACTGCCCTCCGTGACGGCGAATGCGCGCATGTCAGCTCCTGTCTTCCGCGGATGCGGGTTGTAGTCGTTCGCCGATCGTGACTGTTCACAGGCGTAACCCGGTGTTCCACTTTGAAACACCGACCTACATGTAGCGGCCGCCGGTGACCTCGGCGACGGTGCCCGTCATGTACGACGAGAGATCCGAGGCGTAGAACAGGGCGACAGAGGCGACTTCGTCCGGCTCGCCGGCGCGTTGCATGGGAATCTCGCTCATCTTCTGGTCCCAGGCCTTCTGCGGCATCGCCTCGGTCATCGCAGTGCGGATGAGGCCGGGTTGAATGACATTGATCCGCACGCCCAGGTGCGCCACTTCCTTGGCCGCCGCCTTGGACAGACCGACGATGCCCGCCTTCGCGGCGGAGTAGTTCGTCTGGCCGATGAACCCGACCTTGGCGGAGATCGACGACATGTTGATGATCGAGCCGCCGCCGGTTTCGCGCATGATGGCCGCGGCCTGTCGTGTCCCGTTCCAGCAGCCCCGCAGATGCACGTCGATCACGTCGTCGAATTGCTGCTCGGTCATCTTGCGCATGGTGGCGTCGCGGGTGATTCCCGCATTGTTGACCATGATGTCGAGCGAACCGAAAGCGGTTGTCGCAGTGACGAGGAGATTGTCGACGTCCGCGGCGGAGGTGACGTTGCACCCGGTTCCGAGTGCGTCGGCATTCAACGAGGCCGCCGCCTCCTTGGCCCTGGCTTCGTCGAGATCACCGATCACGACGTGTGCTCCGTGCTCGGCGAAGGTCCGGGCGATCGCGAACCCGATTCCCTGTGCGCCTCCGGTGATCACGGCGGTGCGTCCGTTCAGCATGAGAGTTCCTTTTCGGTGGGTGCAGGCTCGACGGTGTCGGCTTGGTGGGCGACTCCGCGGGTCACGGCGTCAGCAGCGGCGGCCTCATCGAGGCCGGATTCGACCAGCAGGGCAAGCGTGTGTTCCCCTAACGCGGGCACGTCGCCCATCGCCAGGTCGGTGTCGGAGAAGGTCGCAGGGGGCAGCAATGCCCGGACGCTGGCGTTCTCGGTTCCGATGGTGCGCCAGCGGTTTCGCTCGCGAAGCTGGGGATGGTCCACCACCTGGCTGAGCTCCTTGACCTGCGCGGCGGGAATTCCCGCCGCGGCCAATCGCGCATCGAGGTCGACGGTGGACCATCGCTGCGTCCGTGCGCCGACCTCGGCGTCGCACTGCGCGCGGTTGCGCACGCGGTCGACATTGGTGGCAAAGCGCGGGTCGTCGGCCAGTTGCGGGGCGTCGAGGACGTCGGTGACCAGCGCGCGCCAGCCAGAATCGTTCTGCACCCCGATCAGCACTTGCCCGTCGCTGGTGGGGTAGGCGTCGTAGGGCGCGATCGAGGTGTGGCTCAACCCCATTCGCGGCGGCGGCGCGCCGGCGTGCATCTGCGTGTACAGGGCGTGGCCCATCCATTCGACCGTCGCGTCGAGCATCGACACGTCGATCGTCGCTCCTTCGCCGGTGCGCAGCCTGCGGAGCAGTGCGGCCAGCACCGCCTGTGCGGCGTACATGCCGGACGCGATGTCGGCGGTCGGGATGCCGGTCTTGGCGGGGTGATCCGGGGTTCCGGTGATCGAGATGAGGCCGGCTTCGGCCTGGATCAGCATGTCGTAGGCCTTGCGCTGCTCGAACTGGCCGCCGACGCCGAATCCTGATATCCCCACCGCGATGAGTTCGGGTCTCTGCGAACGCAATTCGTCGGCGCCCAGTCCCAGGCGGTCAGCCGCTCCCGGTGCGAGGTTCTGCAGGAAGACATCGGCGCGGCCGATCAGGCGCCGCACGATCGAGCGCCCCTCCGCGGACTTGAGGTCGACGGCGATCGACTCCTTGCCGCGGTTGAGCCAGACGAAATGGGCTCCGGTGCCGTGGACGACGTGGTCGTATCCCCGGGCGAAATCACCGCCGTCGACGCGTTCGACCTTGATCACCCGCGCGCCGAGGTCCGCGAGGTTGCGGGTGGCAAGTGGTGCCGCCACGGCCTGCTCGATGGCCACGACCGTGAATCCCTCGAGCGGCAGGCTCACGATGGTTTCCTCTTGGCCTGGCGTACCAGCCCGCCACCGATGATGAGCCGCTGGATCTCGCTGGTGCCCTCGTAGAGGCGCATCAGACGGACGTCGCGGTAAATGCGTTCGACGGGAACCTCACGCATGTAACCGGAGCCGCCGTGTACCTGGACGGCGAGATCGGCTGCCTTACCTGCCATTTCGGTGCAATACAGCTTGGCGACCGACGGTGCGATACGCCGATCCTCACCGGTGACGTACATCCGTGCCGCATCCCGCGCCAGCGCACGGCCGGCCATCACTCCGGTCTGCTGGTCGGCGATCATCGCCTGCACCAGCTGGAAGTCGCCGATGGCCGTGCCGCCCTGGGTGGCCGTGGCGGCGTAAGACACCGACTCGTCGAGAGCACGCTGGGCGCAGCCCACCGCCAACCCGGCCATGTGGATGCGGCCCCTGGCCAGCGAGGTCATTGCGGCGCGGTAACCGACGTCGCCGTCGCCGCCGACGAGGGCCTCGGCCCCGACCTGCACCGCGTTGAACGTGACGTCAGCGGTGCGCGATCCCTCCTGCCCCATCTTCGCGTCCTTCGGACCGACCTCGATGCCCGGGGCGTCGGCGGGAACCAGGAACACCGCGATGCCGGTGCTCTTCGCCGACGCCGGCGCCATGCGCGCGAACACCACGAACAGGCCGGCTTCGGTGGCGTTGGTGATGAACTGCTTGCGACCGTCGATGATCCAGCCGCCGTCTGACTGCGTGGCAGTGGTGCGCAGACCCGATGGGTTGGACCCGGCCCCGGGTTCGGTGAGCGCGAACGAGGCCACCACCTCGCCGGACGCTATTCCCGGGAGCCAGCGCGCCTTCTGCTCGTCGGTGCCGAAACCGACCAGCACCTGGCCGGCGATGCCGTTGTTGGTGCCGAACATCGACCGCAGCGACAGTGAGGTGTAGCCCAGTTCCATGGCAACGTCGACGTCCTGCACGAGATCCAGGCCGAGCCCGCCCCACTCCTGCGGAATCGCGTAGCCGAACAAGCCCATCTCGGCGGCCTGGGTGCGCAGGTCGGATGGAATCGCGTCGGAAGCCATGATCTCCAGCTCGCGCGGAACGACGCGGTCACGCACGAAGTGGTTGATCTGCTTGAGAACGTCGGCGAAGACGTCGGCGGGAACATCGGGATTGCCGGAGTACATGTCACTCACTATCGGTGACAGATTGAGTACAGTCCAATACTTAATCGCTCTTTCTGTGATACCAATAGTGAAAGGAACGGTCGGAGACGGTATGGACGTGCACCAGCTGAGGGCATTCCTGGCGGTGGCCGAGGAGCTGCACTTCGGCCGTGCGGCCGAACGACTGCACGTGGCGCAGCCGCCGCTGAGTCGCACCATCAAACAGCTCGAACGCCAACTCGGGACGCAACTTTTCGATCGCAACACCCGATCGGTGCGGCTCACGGCCAGCGGGCAGGCGCTCGTCGCGCCTGCCAAAGAGGTGCTCGCCGCGCTGCGGCGCGCGGACACCGCGGTGCGATCAGCAGACGAGGGAGCGGCCGGATTGGTGCGGATCGCCTTCGCGGGTATGTCGACGCATCCCCACGTCGCCCGGTTGGCTCGCGTCGTGCGATCTCAGCGACCGGGCATCGAGCTCGAGTTGTCCAGTCAGAACTTCGCGCAGCCGGCAATGAGGAAACTCATCCAGGGCGACACCGACATCGCCCTGGGGCGCTGGGACGTCATCCCCGCCGAGGTGTCGTCGCGAATCGTGATGCGCGACGAACTGGTTCTCGCACTGCCGGACACCCATGCGCTGGCGGCCATGCGCCAGGTCTCGATCGCTGACTTCGCTGACGACGGGTTCGTCTCGCTGCCGCCGGAGGAGGGCTCAGTGCTGTCCGATCGGTTGCGCCGACTCGCCCACGACTGTGGTTTCGTGGCCGATGTGGTTCAGGTGGCGCCGGACACTCAGACCGCGTTGGCGTTGGTCAGCGCCGAGGTGGGTTGTCATCTGACCTTTGCGTCCGTGGCGCGCAACGCAACTGATCCGGGCGTGGTCTTCGTGCCGCTTGACGGGGCGGCGACTCCCGACCTCGATGTGGACCTGCGGGCCGTATGGCGGCGAGACGATCGAACGCCGGCGGTGCGCTCGGTCCTGGACTGTCTGTTCACCCTCGATGAATAGGGTCCTCACCCCATCGTCGGGCAGTACCGCTGCTCGGCGGTATTGATGAAGAACGTCACCTGGTCGTCGGTGAAGTCGGGTTCGCTGTTGCGCACCAACTCCTGCGGCGCGTCGGCCGGCAGGTTCTCCTTGATCATGTCGCACACGCCCTGAGCCACCGCGACGGCGTAGTCGTCGCTGTCGATCGGCAACCCCGCGTTGTGCACCGCGGTGAGGAAGTCACCGCCGTCCGCGGCCATGGCCGGCGCTGATGCCGATGCGGTCGCGGGGGCCGGCGACGCGGCGGGTGAGGACGTACTGGCTTTCTCATCACTGCACCCCGCCATCGCGAGCGCGAGCAGGCACACCGCCGCCATCGACGTTCCCTGAATTTTCATGCTATGCACTCCTTATGTCTGTTTATGTCTGTTCGTGGTCCTTCGGGCGCCCAGTCCGCACCAGGCGCCCGAAGGCAATCGATGAGTGCGGGTGGGTCAGAACCGGGGCAGCAGCCGCAGGAAGGGAAGGCGCAGATCCGGACCCGGCGGCAGCGGCTGCGGATTGAGGGAGACGCTGTCGCCACGATCCGGACCGGGAGGCAGGGGCTGAGGATTCAGGGCGACGCTGTCGCCGAGGTCCGGGCCCGGCGGCAGCGGCTGAGGGTTCAGGCTGACCGTGTCGCCGCGGTCGGGACCCGAAGGGAATGGCGCGTCCCACGGCATCTGCAGCGAATACCGCGGCTGGTCGGGGGTGAACGGTACTGCGGGGTCGAAGGTGTCTGCCGCGGCGTTCCCGACGGCGCCCAAGCCGGCGAGTGCTGTGCCTGCGCCCAAGGCGACCAGCACGCCGAGCCGGCGCAGACCGGTCTTGTAAGTGGCGGTGAGGGACATGGTGTTCTCCTATCGGTGCTCGCCGCTCCGATTGAGCGACGTTCACTGGTAAGGGCCACATCACATCGATGCCGTCACACTTTTTTCGAGTTTCCTCCGCTCACCCCAAGAATTCGGTCGAGTCGATCTGCAGCGAGTTGTCCGGTGCCGGCTCGAATTCCGTTGCGGGGTCGTAGATAGGAGCGGGGCCGTCGAGGAACTCGGTCGCGGAGATGTCGGGCATGCTGGGATCGAAGCCGATGGTTTCGGGTCCAGGCTCACCCACCTGATACGACAGCGACGTGCCGCTGTCGCCCGCACCGTCGGTGAACACGGACGCCGGCTCAATCGACGGGCTACTCGCCGGGGCCGGTTCACTGCCCGCGCCACCAACAGGTTCGACGTGCTCGACGGTCTCGGGCTGGTCAAGACCACGCGGTTCCGACCGGTCGGGCGATCGCTCGGAGAAGGGGAACGAGACGCTGGTGTCATCGCGGGCCTCGCTGAACGGCCTTGCGAAATCGAAATCGGCCGGCGGTTCACTCGGCGGGGCATCCGGCGCCGGCGGGCCCACCTGACTGACGCTTTCCGCCCAGTCGAAGTCCTCGGCTTCCAATGAGCTCAAGCGAGCGACATTCGAGACTTGATCCGCGTCCTCGAGCGCACCGGCAACGGATCTGGCAGCCCACTCGAAGCTGAAGTCGTCGAAGTCGCCGAGACTCTTTGCGAACGGCGAGTATTCAGGTTCGGCGGGTGGATCCTGCTGACGGTTGTCCGAGCCCTGATTCTCCCAGAACTCGATATCGGCCGCGTAGGCCGCGGCCAGTTCGTCGGCCTGCGCGCGGTCCGCATCTCCCTTGGGCTGTTGCTCCCCATACTCCTCGTCGAACTCGTCCTCGTGCGAGTCACCGCCCGACTTCGGCTCGTCGTAATCCGTGCCATCCTCATCCCACGGCATGGCTCCTCCTCATCACCTGGGTGGCGGTATCAGTCCCGGGTCCGGCGCCGGCGCAACGGTTGTCGTCGGGATCAGTCCGGAATCTCCGAGGCCGGGCTGGGGTAGGGGTTCGTTGGGCGGCGCCGGCTGGGGGGCGGGCAGCCACGACGAATCACCGGGCGGCGGCGGAGCCGGTGCGGGTAGTTGATTGGGCAACAGCGGTGGCGGCGCCAACACATTCGGCAGCAGCGGCACCTGCGGCACCAGCACATTCGGCAGTGGCGGCGGCAGTGGCGCGGCGGGTGCCGGCTGCGGCGCCATGACATTCGGTTGTTGCGCCGGAAGCGGTTGCGGCGCAGTCCCTGCGCTCGGAGCCTGGGGCGCGACCCGCGTCGGTGGCGGCGCGCCCGGCCGGTTCGTCGCTGCCGCAGGTGCGCGTGCGGGCGGGGCGCCCGGCGGAGCGACGGCCGGCGGTGGGCCGACTGGTGCCGGGACACTCTGCGGCGCAGCCGGTTCTGTCCCGCTGCTCGGGTCGACCGCCACGCCGGGCAGGTACATCCACGAGATCGTCAGCACCAGCACGGCCAACGGAACCCCGGCGAACAACCCGATCAACAGGACGAACCTGTGCCTGGCCTTCCCGTCGTCTTCCTCGGAAGGGGCGCTTCCGTGCACCTTGCGCGGTTGCGGTCTCACCGGTGCTTCGTCTCGGCGCCAACGAATCTCGGGGCGAACCGGTTGCGTGAGTGGAGCGACGCTCATCATGCCGGTACCCGAGCAGGTCAGTTGCACCTCGCGCAGTGTGCGGTCGCGTAGCCACGCCGGGGCCGGGATGAAGATCGGTGCGGCACCGAGCAACGCGACCGGGTTGACCATCCGCCGCCGCTCCGAATCACAGAACTGACATGACTCGATGTGATGCGCAATGCGTTTGCGCATCAGAATCGTGAACTGCCCGTCCCAACCCTTGAGCACCGCCGCCAACTCCGGGCAGCGATGGGGATTGGATCGCGCGCGGCGGGCGACAAGCAGTGCGCCGAGGCACTTTTCGATAGTTTCGCGCAGCCGGTAGACCATCGTGTTGGCGTTGGTCTGACTGACGCCCAGGGCCTCGGCCAGCTCGGGTCCGTCTAGTCCGTGTCGATAGGCCAGTTCGAGCACGCTGCGGTCACGGTCGGACAGTCCGCCCGCGGCCTCGGCGATCAGGTTGGCGAGTTCCGAGCGCCCGGCCATGGTGTCCGGGCCGGCGTCGCCCGACGCGATGTCTGGCAGGTCGTCGGACAACTGCTCCTTGCGTCGGTCGCGGATTCGGCGCAGCGCCTGATGACGGGCGATTCCGTAGAGCCAGGCACGGAGCCGGTCGGGGTCGCGCAGATCGCCGAGACAGGTCGCGGCGGTGCAGAACGCGTCCTGCACACAATCGGCGGCGGCATCTCGATCGGCCAGCATCCCGGCGCAGAAGTCGTGCAGCCGGTTGGCGTAGCGGTCGTACATGACGGCGAAGGCTTGGCGGTCACCGGCGACTGCCGCGCGGACGAGCTCTGCGTCGGTGCTGCGTGGGCCGACGAGATTCCATTTCGGTACTGCTGCGGTCATGACACTCCACCCGATGTCGACCGGTATTTCGCCACGCTAGACCTGCGAACGCAAAGGCGTGAACGCATTGAATCGATTCGAGTTGCCCTCTTTGATCTGGCAACGACTTCCGGGCACAGGGTGACCTGTGCCCGGAAGCTGCGGTTCGGCGACTGCTAGCAATTTCGGAGGCCGGCGGGGTCAACGCAGTCCTGGAGATCCGGTAGGCGGATCGTGGCGGACCCGGCATCCTGCTTGGACGTGCCGAAATCGCTCATGTCCGGCTTGGAGCCACCTGCCCCGCCGGTGGGCTCACCGCCCTTGTCCTGACCGCCGGTGCCCTCGCCCCCCTTGTCCTGGCCGCCCTGGCCGCCGTCGCCCTGGCCACCTTCGCCGCCCTTGCCGGCTTCGTCGCCGCCCTTGTCCTCACCCTCGTTCGCGGGCGGCTGCCCGGGCGTGAGGATCGGAATCGGTATCCCCTCGATGCGGATCTGCGGTGCCGCAGCGGGTGCGGGTGCCGGTGCGGGCGGCGGGGGGGCCGGGACAGGCCGCGGCGCGGGCCGAGGGGCCGGCGCCACGACGGGAGCCGGGCCGCGGTTGGCCGGCGGAACGATCACCGTCTGGGTCGGCGCACGGCCCGGCACCACGATGGTGTTGGGAGCCGGAGCCGGCGCGGGAGCCGGGGCCGCGGCTGGGGTGCTGGTCTCCGGAACCATGTACACCGACGGGCTGGGCTCGGACGCGGAATTGCTCAACACGAAGGTCCCCAGCAGGGCGCCGCCGACCACCGCGGCCAACAAGCCCGCGACCATCGCGCCCTTGTGCAGCGATGTCGAGCTCGACGCGGCGACGGGTGCCGGGGCGGGCATGAACTGCGGGCGGTAGTCGTCGTAGTAGGCCGGTCGCGCGGCGGGCGCGGCGTTGGGCCGTCCGTACTGGCGGTCCGCCTCCGACCAGGCGTAGGTCGCGGGCTCGGGGGTGTAGGTGGTGGTCATTTCCTGCTCCTTGAGTGTGGTCGCCGCCCGTTTGTGGGCCGCTTCTATGGGTTGGGGCCACCACCCCACCCATGTCGCACACTTTTTCCGGCAGATTTTTCGAAGGTTTTTCCGAGCACTCGACCGCAGGTCAACCTGGGCCGGCACGACCCGCGGTCACACTGCGACGTACTAGGTCTGCCGCGGTTCCGGGCAGAAGTACAGCCGAGCGCCGGCCACGATGAAGTTCGACAGAGTCTGGTCTTTCGTCGCCTGGTCCAACTTCTCGGCCACGGTGGTCACATCGACGCCACGATCGAACTGCTCGCACACGTCCCGGGCGAGGGCAATCAGAGTGGCGCAGTCACCGCTGAAACCCACACCGGCCATGTTCTGGCAGAAGTCGTCGTCAGGTGATGCGGCAGCGCCTGGAGCTGCGATGAGCGCACCGGCGACAGCCGAGGCCAACAGGGCCGTGAAGCGTGCGAGCGTGGTCATAACGCGTCCTTCCTATCGCGCGACTACCCCATCCGGGGCAGCGGCACGCAGGAAGCGATGCGGATCGAGACACGAGCGTTACCGACGCGGCAGTGTGGTGACAGACTGCCAGCATGGCGTGGGATTTCAGCACCGAACCGGAGTTCCAGGACAAGCTGGACTGGGTCAAACAGTTCTGCGAGGACAAGGTCGAACCGCTCGACCACGTCTTCCCCTATGCGGTGCGCTCACCCGACCCGGCGGTGAAGGCCTACGTGCGTGAGCTCCAACAGGAGGTCAAGGACCAGGGGCTGTGGGCGATCTTCCTGGACAAGGACCTCGGCGGCCCGGGCTTCGGACAGCTCAGGCTCGGCCTGCTCAACGAGATCATCGGACGCTACCCCGGGGCTCCGCACATGTTCGGCGCCTCGGCACCCGACACCGGCAACATGGAGATGCTTGCGGCCTACGGCACCGACGAGCAGAAGAAGCGGTGGTTGGAGCCGCTGCTCAACCAGAACATGTTCTCGGCCTACTCGATGACCGAACCGCAGGGCGGCAGCGATCCCAACCTGTTCAAGACCCACGCCGTCCGCGACGGTGACGAGTGGGTGATCAACGGCGAGAAGTGGTTCACCTCGGCCGGGCGGGTCGCCGACATCCTGTTCGTCATGTGCACCAACGGCATGTTCGTGGTGCCGCGCGAGACGCCGGGCGTGGAGATCAAGCCCGAACCACGCAACCACAACCACATCGTCTACCGCGACGTACGGGTGCCGCTCGACCATCTCCTCGGCCCGGAGGACGGCGCGAAGACCCTGGCGCAGCGCCGGCTCGGCGGCGGTCGCATCCACCACGCCATGCGCACCATCGCGCAGTGCAACCTCGCGTTCGACATGATGTGCGAACGCGCGCTGAGCCGCGAATCGCACGGCAAGGTCATCGCCGAACACCAGATGGTGCAGGAGAAGATCGCCGAGTCCTACGCGATGATCAAGATGCTGCGCCTGTTCGTCCTCGAGACGGCGTGGAAGATCGACAACACCTCGACCCAGGAAGCGCGCACCGAGATCGCCGCCGTCAAGTTCACGATGGCCAAGGTCCTGCGCGAGGTGTCGTTCAACGCGCTGCACATCCTCGGGTCGCTGGGCACCACCGACCTCACCCCGATCCAGGCGATGTACGCCGCCGCCCCGACGATGGGCATCGCCGACGGCGTCGACGAGGTGCACAAGGCCACGGTCGCGCGCCGCGTGCTGCGGGACTACCGACCGCACGAGGGCGATTTCCCGACCGAGTTCCTGCCGTACAAGCGGGAGGAGGCCCGCGCGAAGATGCAGCCGCTGCTCGACGCCCGGCCCGAGTTGGCGAGGGCGGCCGAGTCCTACGAGAAGCACTTCGCGCGTCGTCGCTGACGGACGCAGCGGCCCCTGCGCCTGCTGCACGCCCTAGGCTGAGGTCATGCGTATCGCGATCGTCGTGCTCGGTGTGATCGTCGCGCTGTTCGGCCTGCTGTTCACCCTCCAGGGCATCGGGGTCATCGGCGGCAGCCCGATGAGCAACACCACTACCTGGACCGTGCTCGGCCCGATCATCGCGCTGATCGGTATTGCGCTCGCGGTTGGAGCGGGCCGCACGCGGCGGCCCTGAGCCGCCGACAAACGCGATTGAATCCTGGGCCCCTGAGCTGTAACACCTAGGTCAGCTCAGCGATGAACCATCTGAGACCAAAGCGTCGGGGGTTCTGTTATCGCTGGGCCGGGGGAGTGGCGGATCACCGCCGCTATGAGGAAGGGAGTCGACGCACGATGGGTGCACCGCTGGATGGATTCGGCAGGCGAGGCGTCGCCGTGCTGGCGTCGGGAGTGGTCATCTCCCTGACCGCATTGACCACGGGGCTGTCCCCCGCCGTCGCGCAACCCGATTCCGACGACGTCGTGACCACAACGGTGGTGCCGGAGCCCGAGTACACCGCGCCGGAGCCCGATGAGACCGCGGAGCAGACGGCCACGGTTCCCGAGCCCGTCGTGCCCGAGGCGCCGCAGACCCAGGCCCCGCAGATCCAGGCCCCGCAGTCTCAGGCGCCCGCCGCCGAACCCGAGCCGGCCCCCGAGCCCGCTCCCGCGGACGAGCCCGAGCCGCAGACGCAGGCCCCCGCTCCCAAGACCAGCACGGTGGTGCAGACGGCCGAGCCGTCGACCCCCGCCGCCGAGCCGTCGACGGCGACCGAGCCCTCGCCCGAGGCGACGGCCGGGCCGGGCACCGCGACCAAGGCGCCTGAGTCACCGTCCGTCGCGCGCGACGCCGACGAGCCGACGAGCTCGACCGCGCCGTCCGCGGCGCTGACCTCGGGCACCGCCGAAAAGCCGGCCCCGAGCGGCACCGAGACCAGCGCGTCGCCGACCGCGGAAGACAGTGGCGAGTCCGAGACGCCGACGGTGTCGATCGAGCAAGCGGCCAAGGAGATCGAGACGCAGACGCCCGAAACGCTCGAGGCGCCTGCCGAGGACATCCAGCTCGCGAAGAACGCCAAGCCCATCGTCGAGGAGGAGCCCGCGCCGGCGCCCGAGCAGGACGTGGCGGCCTTCTCCAGCTCGATCGAGAACACTCTGAAGATCCCCGGCCTCGACGCTGGGGTGAGCGCGAAGAGCGAAGTCGGCGTCGAGGGCGCCGACGTGGAACTGGTCAGCAACGTGCGGCAGTGGCGGCCGGACTGGATCGAGTACGACGAGTTCTACCGCCCGGTCATCCTTAACCCGTTCCGGGCTCCGGTGCGGCTCGTCTACATGTACGAGATGGCGCCCCGGATCGTGTTCATCCCGCCGCTGGCGCGGATCGTGCTTCAGGCGGCGCAGTTCGCGGCCTACAGCTTCACCGCCGCCGTGCTCGCCCCGATCAATGCGCTCAACGCGGCGATCGACACGGTGCAGGCACTGACCAACATCGCCGTGGGCAGCTTCTTCGGCGGCGGCTTCTTCCCGGGTGTGGGGCTGCCGTTGCCGCCGCCCCCGCCGCCGGTGCTGCGCTACGACAACGTGCCCGTGCTGGTGAACTACTCGAACGCCCGCTACGAGCCGTTCCGGGTGCGCCAGATCGTCGACGTCGGCGACGACCGAATCTACGGTGCGCGCAAGGTACTGCTCGACGGCGCGACGCCGGTGTGGGGTGAGTGGACCCAGACCGCAAGCGGCGAACGGCAGTTCGAGGTGCACAAGACCCAGCAGTTCCCCGGTCTGAGCGAGCCTGCGGAGGCTCCGCTGCCCGGCGACTACCGGCTGCGCCTGGCCGCCGACGAGTCGTCCACCGGCGGCCTGACCGGACGAGACATCTTCCTCATGGTCGCGGCCGGCGTGATCGGCACGCTGGGCTTCGGCGCCATAGGCCTGGCGTTCTTCCTCGGACGTCGGCGGACCGAAGTCTGACGGGTCGCCGACGCGCCGAAGGAGGTGCGCGAGCGTCAATAACCGGGCATGATGGGGTGATGCCCGAGGTGCGTGTTGGGCCCCTGCTCCGCCACGTCGGCGAAACCGATGCGACCGTCTGGGTCGAGACGGACGAAGCTTGCCGTGTCGAGGTTCTCGGCAACAGCGCCAACACCTTTGAGGTCGAGGGCCATCACTTCGCGATCGTCTGTGTGACGGATCTCGACCCGGACTCCGAACATCCCTACGAGGTCCGCCTCGACGGTGCGAAGGCGTGGCCGCCGCGCGACTACGAGTTCCCGCAGCCACGGATCCGGCTGGTGCCCCGCGACGGGTCCCTGCGCCTGCTGTTCGGGTCGTGCCGGGCCTCGGCGCCGCACCGCCCGCCCTACACCTACCAGCACTGGTGGCACCCGAAGGGCAAGGGCATCGATGTGCTGCGCACCTACGGCATGCGGATGCTGCGGCAGCCGTCGGCGCTGTGGCCCGACGCGCTACTGATGATGGGCGACCAGCTCTACGCCGATCAGGTCAACGATACGATCAAGGAACTCGTCGCCGAGCGCGAGGTCCACGCCAACGGACCCGTCGAGGTGCTCGAGGACTTCGAGGAGTTCTGCATCGGCTACTGGGACGCCTGGAGCGACCCCGTGGTGCGCTGGATGCTGTCGACGCTCCCGACGTCGATGATATTCGACGATCACGAGATCAACGACAAGTGGAACACCTCGCAGGCGTGGCTGGAGGAGAAGCGCAGGACCGACTGGTACGAGACCCGGATCATCGGCGGGTTGATGGCCTACTGGATCTACCAGCATCTGGGCAACCTGTCGCCGCAGGAACTCGCCGAGGACGAGACGTTTCAGCAGGTGCTGGCCAGTCGCCATGGCGGCGAGCCAATCAGGCTGCTTGCCAAGCGCGCCGAAAGCGACGACGGCACATCACGGTTCAGCATGTGCCGCGACCTCGGCCCGGCCCGGCTCATCGTCGCCGATGCCCGCACCGGCCGGCAGTTGCGACCCGGGAGCCGTCGCATCATGACCGACGAGGAATGGGACTGGATCACCGCCAAGGTCGACGGCCACTACGACCACCTGCTGTTCGCCAGTTCGCTGCCGATCCTGTTGCCCTACGGCATGCACCACATCGAGGCCTGGTCCGAGGCCGTCGGTGACGGCGCCTGGGGACGACGGCTGACCGGACTCGGCGAAAAGGTGCGCATGACAGCCAACCTCGACCACTGGGCGTGTTTCCAGCACAGCTTCCGGCGGCTCGAGGATCTGGTGGTCAACGCCGCGACCGGTGAGTGCGGTCGAGCGCCCCAGTCGATGGTCCTGTTCGGCGGGGACGTCCACCACTGCTGGGTGTCGGAGATCGAGCTACCGGAGGATGCCCCGAGCACTTCGACCAAGGTATGGCAGGTGGTGTGTTCCGGGTTGCGCAAGGAGGTGTCCGCGGTCGAGCGAATGGTGCTGCGGCTCGGGCACACTCGGGCGGCCGAGACCGTCGGCAAGTTGCTGGTGAAGACCACCGATGTGGGCATGCCGCGGCTGAGGTGGCGGCCGGTCACGATGCCTCACTTCCGCAATCAGGTCGGGACACTCGATATCGCAGGCGGCGAGATGGGCGTGCGGATCGAACGGATCACCGGCGGTTGGCGCAAGCCGCGCCTGATCACGGTCATCGAACACAAGCTGCTCTGAGTCCTACCCCCGAAATTGCAGCCAGGGCTGTGGTTTCCGACGGCTCACAGCCCTGTCTGCAATCTCGGCGTTAGCCGCTAACCCGCGCCCTTGCCGTTGTCGACCCGATACACCGCGCCGTGGATCGCGGCCGCGTCGTCGCTGGCGAGGAACGCGATCGCCTTGGCGACATCGAGGGTCTGCATGAAGCCCCGCGGCGATGCGATGCGCATGATGAGGTCCCAGTCGGCGTCCGGGGGTGCGGTGAACTCCGTGGTCTGCGCGGTCGGCATCCCGCCGGGGCAGACGGCATTCACCCGGATCTTGTCCTTGGTGTACTCGACCGCCAACGCGCGGGTCAGCCCGACGAGGCCGTGCTTGGCCGCGCAGTATCCGGCCGAGTACACCTCGCCTTCCACGCCGGCGATGGAGGTGACGTTGACGATGTTGCCCGCGGTCTCGAGCAGGTGGGGCAGCGCGGCACGGCAGAGGTAGAACGGGCCGTTGAGGTTCACCGCGAGGTCGCGGTCCCACTCCTCGTCGGTCATCGTGGTGGTGTGCCGCATCTGGTGGAAGCCGGCGACGTTGACCAGAACGTCGAGCCTGCCGAATGCCTCGACGCAGTCGGCCACTGCTTGGCGGCAGGCCTGCGGCGAGGTGACATCTACCGGCGCGTAGCGTCCGCCGGGCACCGCCTCGAACACCGACGCCATCTTCTCCGCGTCGCGGGCGATGCCGAACACCGTCGCGCCGCGCTCGGCGAGGAGTTGGGCGACCGCCGCGCCCAGCCCGGCCGACGCGCCCGTCACCAATGCGACTTTGCCGCTGAGTTGAGTCATGGCGAGACCCTCTCATGCGATGTCTCACGGAGCCATCCTCGGGTAACTGTCGGGCGGAAGGTGGTGGCGATGGCGTCGAACAACAACTGGCGAGCACTCAGTATTCGGTATTCGCCTCGGCTGTCTTGTTCCTCGCTCACCTGGTTCGCGGCATCAGGGTCGAGACGATGATGTCCACAGTTCGCGCCGACGCCTCATCGGCGGCCAGACGGTTCGAGGTGGTCGATCCTTCCGACTCGCCCGATCACATCCCCTCCGCGCCCGAACACGCCTCGCTGATCACGGCTCGCTCAGACGGCTTCCTTGCGGGCCTCGACGAGGAGGAGTTGGTGTTGGCGGCCAAGGACGTCAACGCGCTGGTAATGGGATCGGTTGCCCGGGGCATGGCTCGTCGAGGGGACGCCTGCGCGACGTGGCCTGGCAGGTGAAGACCATCGAGGACCGGACTGCGATCACCAAGCAGTTGGAGGCACTTCGGCGCTCCGCCGGCGGGCAGGACGTCTACCCCGGCGCGCGCCCGCGACTCGCGGAGGCGGGCCGCGCGGTCGAGGCCGCGTTGTCGGGAAGCCGGCTGCATTGACGTCAGCGCCGGCTGCGACAGCTAACGGGACACCGCCGAGTGGGGCCGCTCCGGAGGGACCGCGGCCAGCAGCGCGCGGGTGTAGTCGTTCTCGGGCGATGCGAACAGATCCGCCGCCGGCCGGTACTCGACGGCCGAGCCGTCGCGCATGACCAGCACGTCGTGGCTGACCTGCTGCACGATCGCGAGGTCGTGCGCGATGAACAGGTAGGTCAGCCCGAGCTCCCGTTGCAGTGACACCAGAAGGTCGAGCACCCGCGCCTGCACCGAAACATCCAGTGCCGCAGTCGCTTCGTCGAGGATCAGCAAGTCGGGTTCACCCGCCAGCGCGCGGGCGATGCTGACCCGCTGACGCTCGCCACCGGAGAGTTCGTGCGGGTAGCGGGACGCGAACGACGTTGGCAGGCCCACGAGTTCGAGCAGCTCGGCTACTCGCACCGCACGGGCGCGCTTGCCTTTGACCAGGCGGTGCACGGACAGCGGTTCGCCGACCGCGGCGCCGACGCGGGCGCGGGGGTTCAGCGACGAGTACGGGTCCTGGAAGATCAGGCTGATCCGCCTGCGCAGCGCCTTCTCCGACGAGCCGCGGATGTCGAAGATGTTCGTCTCGTCGAGCGCGGCGGTGCCGGCCTCGGGCCGCAGCAGTCCGGTGAGCGCGGCGGCGACCGTCGACTTGCCCGAACCGGATTCGCCGACCAGGCCCAGCGTCGTGCCGCGCCGGATCCGGAACGACAACTCCTTGACCGCGTGCACGGTCGACTTGCCGACCGGGGTGTCGACGTCGAACCGGACATCGAGGCCCTCGACATCGAGCAGCACCGGCGCATCGGTCACCGGCGGCGGGCCCGGCCGCCCGACCATTGGTCGCGCGGCGAGCAGTTCGCGTGTGTAGGCGTGCGCGGGCCGGTCGAAGACCTCGGTGACGGGCGCCTGCTCCACCGCCTCGCCGTTGCGCAGCACCGTGACGTCGTCGGCGACCTGGCCGATCACGCCGAGGTCGTGGCTGATCCACACCACCGCGGTGCCGAAGTCGCGCTGCAGGCCGGCCACCAACTCGACGATCTGCGCCTGCGTCGTGACGTCGAGCGCGGTCGTCGGCTCGTCGGCGACGAGCAGTTGCGGATCGCAGGCCATCGCGATCGCGATCATCACGCGCTGCTTCTGCCCGCCGGACAACTGATGTGGATAGGCGTGCAACCGCGCCTGCGGGTCGGGCAGGCCGACCGCCTCGAGCAGTTCGACGGCGCGCCCGCGGGCCTGCCGCCGCGTCATCCGGCGGTGCGCCTCCAGCGATTCGGTGATCTGGCGCTCGAGTGTGAGCAGCGGGTTCAGCGAGGTGCCCGGATCCTGGAACACGAAGCCGATCTCGCCGCCGTGCACCCCGCGCAGCACGCGGCTCGAGGCCCCGACCAGCTGTGTCTGGCCGGAAGTGCTTGTCAGCGTGCTGGTCCCGGCGACCGTCGCACCCGGAGCGTCCAGCAGGCCCGTCGCGGCGAGGACGGTCATCGACTTGCCCGATCCGGATTCGCCGACAATGCCGAGGGTCTGCCCCCGCTCGACGTCGAACGACACGCCGTGCACGATCTCGCGCCTGCCGATCTGCACCCGCAGGTCGCGCACGGAGAGCACCGGGACGCTCACTGCTGCATCCCTTTTCGGCGAGCCTCGATCATCGTCCGTTGCTTGGGATCCAGCACATCGCGCAGGCCGTCGCCGAGAAGGTTGAACGCGAGCACCGCGACGAAGATCGCCGCGCCGGGGAACACCGCCATCCACCACGCCAGCGTCACGAAGCCCTGGGAGTCGAAGATCATCCGGCCAAGCGACGGCTGCGGCGGCTGGATGCCGAGCCCCAGGAACGACAGCGCCGCCTCGGAGAGGATCGCGAACGCCAGTGACAGCGACGTCTGCACGATCAGCGGTCCGGCGATGTTGGGCAGGATGTGCCGGGCCAGGATGTACAGGTGGCCGGTGCCCATGCTGCGCGACACCGACACGAACGGTTCGACCCGCACGCTCATGGTGCTGGCGCGCGCAACCCGGGCGAAGATCGGCGTGTAGACGATGCCGATCGCCAGAATCGTCGTCGTCACACCGGGACCGAGGATGGCCACGATCGCCAGCGCGAGCAGCAGCACCGGGAAGGCGAACATCACGTCCACCACCCGCATGAAGACGGTGTCAAGCCAGCCGCCGCGGTAGCCCGCCACGACGCCGACGGTGACCCCCACGACCACGGCGAACGCCACGCTCACCACGGCAACGCGCATGGACGCCTGGGTCGCCACCAGCACCCGCGAGAACACGTCGCGGCCCAGTTCGTCGGTGCCGAACCAGTGCGCACCGCCCGGCGGCTGCAGCGCGTTCGGCACGTCGATGTCGTTGACCCCGTACGGCGCAAGCCAATTCGCGGCCACGGCGACGACCACGACCACCGCGAGCACCGCCGCGCTGACCACGGTGACCGGATTGCCGAGCAGCAGTCGCAGCGACGAGACGCGCGTGTCGTCGACGGTCATGACAGCCTGATCCTGGGGTCGACAACGGCGTAGAGCGCGTCGACGATCAAGTTGATGAGCAGGAACAGCGCCGCCACCAGCAGTACGGTGCCCTGGATCACCGGATAGTCGCGCGCCGCGACCGCGTTGTACACCAACCGCCCCAGACCGGGCCAGGCGAACACCACCTCGACGACGATCACACCGCTCATGATCGTCGCGAGCTGGATGCCGGTGATGGTCAGCACCGGGATCAGCGCGTTGCGCACGGTGTGGCGGATCGTGACCACCCGCGGCGCAAGGCCTTTCGACCGGGCCGTGCGCACGTAGCCCATCGCGGCGACCTCGAGCACCGCCGAGCGCACGTAGCGCGTCATGATCGCGCCCGCCACCAATCCGACCGTCAGCGCGGGCAGCACGAGGTGGCGCAGCCAGCCGGCCGGATCGTCGAGCAGCGGGCGGTAACCGGACGTCGGCAGCCAGTGCAACGTCGAGGCGAACAGCGCGATGAGCAGGATGCCCATCCAGAAGTCGGGGATCGACACCCCGAACTGGCTCGCGACGCGGATGATCGCGTCGCTGAACTTGCCCTCGCGCAGGGCGGAATAGATGCCCGCGGGCACCGCGATCAGCAGTGCGATGACGATGCCCGCCAGCGCCAACGACACCGTCGCCGGAAGTCGTTCGAGCAGGATGACCGTCACCGGGTCGCCGTTGCGGAAGCTGACGCCCAGGTCTCCGGTCACCGCATCGGCGAGGTAGGCGAAGAACTGCTCGACGATCGGCTTGTCCAACCCGCTCGCCGAGCGCAGCGCCGCGTAGGCCTGCGGTGTGTAGCGCGTGCCCAGCGCGATGCGCACCGGGTCGCCGGGCACCAGGTGCACCAGTGCGAACACGACGACCAGCACACCGAGCAGCACCACCGCGGAGTACGCCAGCCTGCGCAGCAGGAACCGCGCGACGGGATGAGTCAGCAGGCGCATCACGGGCTTTCGTCTCCGCCCAGGCGCGCGGTGCGGAACCGGACCGCGCCGTCGCGGCGGGCCTCGTACCCCGTCAGGTCGGTCACCCAGGCCTGGATCACCGACGGGTTGTACAGGTACAGGTAGCTCACCTGGTCGGCGATGATGGTGGCGGCCTTGTCGTAATCCTGTTTGCGCGCTTGGGGATCGATCTCGATGCGACCGGCGTCGAGCAGGCGGTCCACCTCGGGGTCGGAGAACTTCTGCGCGTTGCTGGTGCCCTCGGTGTGGTGCTGGGCGTAGTAGAAGTCGTCGGGGTCGATGTTGCCCAGCCAGCCCATCATCAGCATGTCGAAGTTGCCGGAGTTCTGTTCGTCGAGCCAGGTGGCGAAGTCGACGGTGCGGATGTTGACCGTGATGCCCAGGGGCGCAAGGTTGTCGGCGATCACCTGAGCGGCGGTCACCGTCTCCGGGTACTCGTTGGTGACCAGCATGTCCATGTCGGTGTCGCCGATGCCGGCCTCGTCGAGCAGGCGCTCGGCCGTGTCGATGTCGTAGCGGTAGCGGCGGTACTCGGTGTACCAGAGGTTGCCCGCCGGAATCGCGAGTTGGTTCGCGGCCGCGGTGCCGTAACTGGTGGCGGTGACGATTGCGTCGCGGTCGATGCCGTAGGCGACGGCCCGGCGCACCCGCACGTCGTTCCACGGCTCGCGCGCCTCGTTGAGCGCCAGGTACCAGTAGTCGTTGCTCGCGGTGACGGCCAGGTGCAGCGAGTCGTCGTCGCGCAGTTGGGCCACCCGCTGCGTCGGAATCGAGTCGGTCCAGTCGATCTCGCCCGCCTGCAAGGCCGACAGCGCAGTGGAGGGTTCGGAGATGAACCGGAACATCACGCCGGCGACCTCCGGGGCGCCGTTCCAGTACGACGGGTTGGCCCGCAGCGTGATGGAGTCGCCGCTCTTCTGCGAGGCGAAGGCGAACGGCCCGGTGCCGACGGGGTTGGTCGCGATCCGCCCGGTCTCGACGTTGCGGCGCTGCACGATCGCCATGCCCTTGAACCCGCCGAGGTTGGTCAGCAGGTTCGGGGTCGGCTGTTTGACGCGGATCACGACCGTCAGCGGGTCGGTGGCGCGCACGTCGGTGACGGCGCTGAACTTGTCGACGTTGGCCAGCTGCTCGTCGATGATGCGCCGATAGGAGAACACCACGTCGTCGGCGGTCAGCGGACTGCCGTCGTGAAACGTGACGCCGGGACGCAGCCGGAACGTCCACGCCAGTTGGTCGGGGGTGACACTCCACGACTGTGCGAGCGCCGGTCGCATCTCGAGGTTCGCGTCGGGTTCGACCAGCGTGTCGAAGACGTTCTCGAGCACTTCGAACGAGAAGTACGCGCTGGTCTTGTGCGGGTCGAGCTGATCGGGCTCACCGGCGATGGCGGCGATGAGGTTGTCCGACGACGCACCGAGGTCGACGCGCTCGCCGACCGTACAGCCCGTCAGCGCGGCGACGGCGACCGCGAGCGCCGCCACCAGTCGTTTCATCGCCACCATCCCCAGCCTCGTCGACCGTTTCTACCCGTTGGCGGCGCTCGGCGAAACCCGGAGCCGGGCAAAGCGGTGACGAGCCGATGTGCACACTGGGATACTCAGCACACCGCTGACGCCGGGAAGGGACGACGTTGAGGAAGACGATCACACGGACGCTGACCATCGCCGCTCTCGTCGTCGGCGTGGTGTTCGGCGCCGCGGGCACCGCGCAGGGCCAGGGCGACGTGAAGTCGCCGGACACTCCCGAGGGCATCTACACGGTGCGGGTCGGCGACCAAGCCGAAACCACCTGGGAGATCTACCCCATCTGCGTTCCGACCGTCGGGGACCTGCGCGAACCGCTGATCCTGCCGGTCGCGTGCCGGCTGAGGGTCACGCCGGCAGGCCGAGGCGGCGCGGAGGCCGTGCAGATCGGCGGTCGCTGGACGTTCCAGTCGAACACCTTCGACGCCGTGCGCAAGTGTCCCGACGGCACCGAGGCTCAGCAGAAGGAGATCTACTCCTTCGACGGCGCCACCCTCGTTGGCAGCCTGCAGGTCATCCACGGTGCGGTCTGCGGTGAGCAGCCCGGCATGGTCGAGATCCCGTTGACCATGTCGTTCAAGGAGCCGCTGGCCATCCCCGTCACGCCGTACCCGTTGATCTGCGAGCCCGGCGGCCTGCGGCGCTGCTTCTAGGTTGACCGGCGACCCCGGCATCGGCCGCGGCGCGGGACGCGGCCTTCGCCAGGTCCGACGTCCGACGGTGCCGCTGCTCAGCGGCAAGGTGGTCGACATGACCGGCCCAGGACGGACCGACCGCTTCGGGGTCACCTGCGCCGATCTCGGCGCATCGGTCGTCGCGCCGAACGGCAAACTCGTGTCCGTGTTCGGCGACACCTTTTCGGGAAGCAAAGTCGGCGAAGGGGATTGGCGCTCGCCCGTCGTGCTGATCGGCACCGGCGACGCCGACCACGAGGTCGTCTACGAACGTGCGGGCGGCAGCGACCCCCACTACGCCCGGCAACTGTGGCACTACGTCCACGACCACGAGAGCATCGGCTGGACCCGCAGCGGCGTCAGCACGGTGATCCCCTCGGATCTGCTGACGGTGGACGGCTCGATCTACCTGCACGCCATCGTCAACCGCGGCTTCGGCACCGTCGTCTGGACCGAGATCCGGCGTTCCGACGACAACGGCGTCACCTGGACGCGCCTGGGGGAGCGGGCCAGGTTCCCGGCGGATCTGCACGGCGGGCACGCCCAGTGCTGGGCGTGGGACCACGACCCCGACGACGGGTGGGTCTACATCGCCGCCACCGGATTCCAGCGGGACAAGGGCATCATCCTGATGCGGGTGCGGCCGCCGGACATCGGCGACCGGACGCGCTACCACGCCTGGGGCTTCGACGGCCGGCACTGGGCGTGGGGCGCGACGGCGACCCCCATCACGCCCGCCGACGAGCGGTGGGGTGAGCTCGCGTTCCGGCGCGTCGAACGCGGCAAGTGGGTGCTCGGCGGCTTCCTCGCGTCGCGGTACGCGCTCGGCTACCGGGTGGTGGCGTCGCCGGTGGCCAACATGCACACCACGCCCCTGCAGACGCCCGTCGTCGGGTCGGCCTGGCACACCGAGGACCATTTCGACAACCGCGTCGCCCAGCTCTACGGCGGCTACCTGTTGCCGGGCTCGCGGTTCGACGTCGACGGCGGCGTCGGGCTGGTGGTGTCGCAGTGGCACACGTCGAGCGGATGGCCGTACCGCGCAATGCAATTCAAGGCGACATTGCGGGACAGCGCCAAATCCGTGCCGCCGCCGGATCCGATCAACCTGTAGGACGCTAGACGGTGAACCCGCCGTCGACATCCCAGTGCGCGCCGGTGATGTAGCCGGCTTGCGGTCCGGCCAGGAAGCTGACCACACCGGCGACGTCGCGCGGATGCCCGTAGCGGCCGAGTGCCATCACCTGTCTTGCGCCCTCGGCGAACTCACCCTCGTCGGGATTCATGTCCGTGGCGATCGGACCGGGCTGCACGTTGTTGACGGTGATGCCGCGCGGGCCGAGTTCGCGCGCCAGTCCACGGGTCAGGCCGGCGACCGCGCCCTTGGTCATCGCGTACACCGACAGGCCGGCGACCGGCACCCGGTCGGCGTTGATGCTGCCGATGTTGACGATCCGGCCGCCGTCGCCGAGTTGCGGCACCGCGCGTTGGATGGCGGCGAACATGCCACGGATGTTGACGGCCACCAGCCGGTCGAACTGCTCGAGCGGGAACGACTCGACCGGCTCGATGTGGGCCACCCCGGCGTTGTTGACCAGGATGTCGAGGCCGCCGAGCGCGGTCAGCGCTTCGTCGACCGAGCTGGCGACCTGCTCGGGATCGGCGCTGTCGGCCTGGATCGCGACGGCGGTGCCCCCGTCGGCGGCGACCTCGGCGGCCAGTTTCTCCGCCTCCCGCGCCGAGGCCCCGTAGGTGAACGCGACCGCGGCCCCGTCGGCGGCCAGGCGGCGCACTATCTCGGCGCCGATACCGCGGGACCCGCCCGTCACCAGTGCTCGCCGTCCGGTCAGTGGTGCGGTCATCGCGTCTCCTTCGAGTCGGTGCGTACGCCTGCTCCGAGTCAATCCGACTTTCGGCCGATTCATTCCCGCGCCGCCCCTATGGTGTAGGCCGGGGCCTAGTGAAAGGTGACCGTTGAGCGTCAAACGTGTGGTGGTGTGGGGCACCGGCTTCGTGGGCAAGATGGTGATCCCCGAGATCGTCAGGCACCCGCTGTTCGAGTTGGTCGGCGTCGGGGTGAGCAACCCGGACAAGGTCGGCCGTGACGCCGGCGAGATCTGCGGACTGGACACCACCCTGGGAGTGACCGCCACCGACGACGTCGACGCGCTCATCGCGATGAAACCCGATGCACTGGTGCACTACGGCCCGACGGCCAACCACGCCGAGGACAACATCGCGTTGATCACCCGGTTCCTGCGGGCCGGCATCGACGTCTGCTCGACCGCGATGACGCCGTGGATCTGGCCCACCATGCACCTGAACCCGCCGAACTGGATCGAACCCATCACCGAGGCATGCGAACTCGGGGAGTCATCGTGCTTCACCACCGGCATCGATCCCGGCTTCGCCAACGACCTGTTCCCGATGACGCTGATGGGCCTGTGCTCGGAGGTCCGCAAGGTCCGCGCCTCGGAGTTGCTCGACTACACCAACTACGAAGGTGACTACGACCGCGAGATGGGCATCGGCAAGCCGCCCGAGTACCGGCCGTTGCTCGAGAACCAGGACATCCTTGTCTTCGCCTGGGGCGCAACGGTTCCGATGATTGCACACGCCGCCGGCATCATGCTCGACGAGATCACCACGACGTGGGACAAGTGGGTGACGCCGACCGAACGCAAGACGGCCAAGGGCGTCATCGCACCGGGCAGCGTGGCCGCGGTCCGGTTCACCATCAACGGCGTGTACAAGGGCGAGACGCGGATCCAACTCGAGCACGTCAACAGGATCGGCAACGACGCCGCGCCCGACTGGCCGTCGGGCAACGAGAACGACGTCTACCGCGTGGAGATCGAGGGCACGCCCAGCATCTTCCAGGAGACGGCGTTCCGGTTCACCGACGGCTCCGGGCGCGACGCCGCGGCCGCGGGTTGCCTGTCGACCGGACTGCGCGCGCTCAACGCCGTTCCGGCCGTCAACGACCTCTCGCCGGGATGGGTGACCGCACTGGATCTGCCCCTGATCCCGGGGGCGGGCACAATTCGCTGAGTAACACGAACCCCGTCCGATGAGATTGACTACCGGATAGGGTTCCCTTCGAGACGGGGAGAGATGACTGACGGGGTAGGGCTGTCGGTTGGTGCGACCAACCTGACGGCCGTCGTGGTGGGCAGGACCGCGCTGACGCGGTCGCCGGTGTTGACACGGTTCGCACACCGGGCGCCCGAGGTCGGTGTGCCCAGCGAGAACCCCAACCTCAACGAGCGTGGGCTGATCCTGACCGACTTCGTCGACCGCGTCGGCGACCCGGTGGGCATCGTCGCCGCCGACGGGTCCACCCACCGCGCCGATGGGGTGCTGGCCGACGCACTGCGGGCGCTGCTGCTCGCGGTCGGTAGCGGGCGCCCGCCCGCCGACCCCGTCGCGGTCACCCACCCGGCGCACTGGCGTCCCGCGGCCGTCGAGGCGCTGCGCGGTGCGCTGGCCACGATGCCGGAGTTCGCCCGCCCCAAGCCCGCTCCCGTCGTCTCGGACGCCGTGGCCGCGCTGACCGCCCTGCAGAACGACCCCGGCCTGCCGACGCACGGCATCATCGCGCTGTGCGATTTCGGTGGCACCGGAACCAGCATCACGCTGGTCGACGCGGGCAACGGGTTCGCCCAGGTGGCCCCGACCGTCCGGCACACGGACCTGTCCGGCGACCTGGTCGACCAGGCGCTGCTGACCCACGTCATCGACGATCTGTCGTCGGCGGGCACCATCGACCTGTCCGGCACCTCGGCGATCGGGTCGCTGTCCCGGCTGCGCGCGCAATGTCGCGGCGCCAAGGAGCGGCTGTCCACTTCCGGTTTTACCACCCTGGTGGCCGAGCTGCCCGGGCACCGCAGCGACGTCCGGGTGACCAGGACCGAACTCGACGAGGCGATCCGTCAGCCGCTCGCCGACTTCGCCGAGGTGCTGGACGACACGCTGCAGCGCAACGGTATTCGCGGAGCGGATCTGGCCGCGGTGGCCTCGGTCGGTGGCGGGGCGCGCATCCCGATCATCACCACCACCCTGTCCGAACGCTTCAGGGTTCCGGTGATCACCTGCGGTCAGCCGGAGCTTGCCGCCGCGATCGGTGGCGGCCTGGCCGCCGTGCGCGGAACGGTCGAGGAGGGCATGACCGCGATGTCGGCGGCGCCCGAAGCGGCGGCCGCCGCCGCGGCGGCGACGGCCATGGCGCCCGAAGTCTCGGCCCCGGCCGACGAGATGGCCCAGTCGGGCACCTTCCGGGCCTTGGCGTGGTCGGACGCCGACGATGTCCCCGACGTGGCGCCGACCGACCCGTACGACTACGCCTCGGCGGGCGCAGGCGGCGCGGGCGACGTGCGACCCCACATGCAGTTCGAGGGCGAATCCTGGGACGACGTGCCGCCGCGGCCCGTGCCGTGGTACCGCAACCCCGCGGTGGCGATGGGCGCCGGCGTCCTGGTCGTCCTGGCCGCGCTGATCGCCGCCGTGGTGTGGGTGATGAGCGGCGACAGCAGCAGTCACCAGCCCGCGTCGACCACCGCGCCGCCGATCACCGCGACGCCGCGACCCGCCACCCAGACACCGAGCTCTCCGCCGCCGACGAGCGAGGCGCCGCCGCCACCGCCGCAAACGGTGTATCAACCGCCGCCGCGGGTGACCCGGACGGCGACGGCGCCTCCGCCGTCGCCCGAGCCGCCGCCACCTCCGCCCCCCTCGTCGGAACCGCCGCCGCCGTCCGAGCCGCCGCCATCTGAGCCGCCGCCATCTGAGCCGCCGCCGTGGAGTCCGACGGCGCCCTATCCGACGATCCCGGGGCTGCCGTGGGTGCCGGCACCGCAGTTGCCGGTCGCACCGGGTCCGTAACCTCGCCGCGCGCCCTACGCTGGCGCCATGACGCAGACGGACGGCTTGCTTTTCAACCCGAACACCTACGACCCCGAGCAGTTCGACGGCGTCACGCGCCGGCTGCTGCGGGCCACCATCGACTGGTTCGAGGGGCGGGGCAAGAAGCGGCTCCTCGACGATGACCTCGCCGCACGGTGGCCCGCCGAGTTCATCGAGTTCGTCAGGCGCGAGAAGCTGTTCGCGACCTTCCTCACGCCCTCGGAGTTCGCCGACGCTTCGGACAGTCCGCCCGCCACACGGTGGGATGCCGCGCGCAACGCCGCGCTGTCGGAGATTCTCGGGTTCTACGGCCTGACCTATTGGTACACCGAGCAGGTCACCATCCTCGGCCTCGGGCCGATCTGGCAGAGCGACAACGACGCCGCCAAGCGCAGGGCCGCCCGCGACCTGGATGCCGGACACGTCATGGCGTTCGGGCTGTCCGAACGTGCACACGGTGCCGATGTCTACAACACCGACATGGTGCTCACACCCGCCGGTGAGGCGGATCGTGCCGAGGGCATCGTGTACCGGGCGTCGGGGGAGAAGTACTACATCGGCAACGGCAATGTCGCGACCATGGTGTCGACGTTCGGGCGCCGCGGCGACATCGACGGCAGCTCGGAAAAAGAGCGGGCCTACGTGTTCTTCGTCGCCGACAGCCGGCACCCCGATTACCACCTGATCGACAACGTCGTGCACATGCAGATCTACGTGAGTACCTTCCGGCTGGAGAACTATCCGGTGCGCGCGGAGGACATCCTGCACACCGGTGAAGAGGCTTTCGCCGCGGCGCTAAACACCGTCAATGTCGGCAAGTTCAACTTGTGCACGTGCACGATCGGCATGACCGAACATGCCTTCTACGAGGCGATCACCCACGCCAACAACCGTATTCTCTACGGCAGGCCCGTCACCGAATTCGGGCACGTGCGGGCGAATTTCGTCGACTCGTACGCCCGACTCGTCGCGATGAAACTGTTCAGCCAGCGCGCCGTCGACTACTTCCGCAGCGCCAGCCTGGACGACCGCCGCTACCTGTTGTTCAACCCCTTGACCAAGTCGAAGGTCACCATGGAGGGAGAGACGGTGGTGGGACTGCTGCACGACGTGATCGCCGCCAAGGGCTACGAGAAGAACACGATGTTCCGCGAGGTCGCTCAGCTCATCGGCACGCTGCCGCGACTCGAGGGCACGGTGCACGTCAACGTCGGCCTGGTGCTCAAGTTCATGCCGAACTACATGCTCAACCCGACGCACTATCCGCCCGTCCCGGCTCGCAATGATGACGCCGACGACACCTTCTTCTGGCGCCAGGGCCCGACCCGGGGTGCCGCGAAGGTCCAGTTCGCCGACTGGACAATGATTTACGAAAGCTACCGCCGCATCCCCAACGTCGCGCGCTTCTACGAGCAGGCGCAGGCCTTCCGCGGACTGCTCACCTCCGCCCCGCCGGACGCCGCGCAGCAGAAAGACCTGGACTTCATGCTCGCCGTCGGACACCTGTTCTCGCTGATCGTGTACGGCCAGCTGATTCTCGAGCAGGCCGAACTGCTGGGGCTCGACTCCGAATCGGGGCAGGACATCGTCGACCAGATCTTCGACTTCCAGGTCCGTGACTTCAGCACCTACGCCGTCACCCTCCACGGCCGGTCGAGTTCGACTGCCGAGCAACAGGAGTGGGCAGTCAATGCGATCCGCAAGCCGGTGTCCGACGCCGGCCGGTTCGACCGCGTCTGGCGGCGGGTGGAGGCCTACGACGGCGCCTACGAGATGCGGCCCTGACGCGCTAGGACCGCCCCTTGGGCCGCTTGACCAGTACCAGGTTCGCCATCGGGAGCTGCATCTGCTCGGGGGCGGCGGCGAGGCGGGCGGCGATGCCGGCCTCGAGGCGGTCGAAGAACTCCGTCGACCGAGGGTCGGTGGCGCCGCCGGCGAGCGTACCGGCCAACGTGGCGAACACCGCCGCCCGGCAGAACGCCGCCCACTGGGTACCGAAAAGCGCTGCGTCCTTGTCCTTCTGGTACTGACCCCAGAAGCGGTCCTCGGCGTCGAACACCTCCAGATGCTCGACCTCCAGCTGCTCGAAGCGCCCCTTGGGCGCGAACGGCGCCAGGAAGTCGGCCTTGCGTCGACCCACGATGGGAAGGCACATGCGGTGCATCTCGTCGGCGGTCAGCAGCTCCTGTGCGGTCAGCTCGTCGAGTGTGTCGGCCAGCGCGCCGAGCAGCGGGCGGTAGCCGAACTCGCCGTCCTCGCCGAGCGCCATCGTCATCACCACCATGCGCCCGTCCTTGCACAGTTCACGGCCGCGGAACGCGATGAACTCGTGCCAGTCGTGGGCGGCCTGCCTGGCGTACGCGTCACGGGTCGCGTCGTCGGCGCTGTAGGCGACCTGGACGTGGTCGGGGACCGGCTGGGGAACGCGGCTGAGCCACTGGATCGCCCAGGAGCTCCAACCGAGATTCACGCTGTTCGACGGCACGATCTGGCTGTAGAAGGACCGGCCCACCGCCGAGGCGAACGACGCCTCGTCCTTCTGCAGATAGCTGTCCGGATCGTCGGTGAGCGTCTTGAACATCGCGGTGAAATCGTTGTCGGGCACGTCGGTGTGCACCACCAGCACCGAATGGTCGGCACGGGTCCGCTTGCGCAGCACGGCAATCGCGGCGCAGACCGGCATCAGCGAGTTGTGGCCGGTGGACGCACCGTAGTCGGCGATCACGATCGGCTGCGGCGGCGAGGGCAGCGGTACGACGTCCGCGGCCTCCTCGAACAGCTGGATCGCGCGCCGCAGCCCGGCGGCCTGCAGACGCGAGCTGGCGGTGTACGACCCACTCTCCAAAGGTTCGGGCCGCACGACGATGCTGGACTCCGGCATCGCGACCTCCGAGACGTGCGGGCGGACAGATCGGTTGTCTTCGACCGTAGTCCTCGCGCGGCGACCGCGCCGCCGAAGGTACCGGTAAGGGCGGCGGCCGTGACAGACTTTCGAACCATGAGCGGAAGGGTCGCCCCGCGCCTCGCCGTCGTCGTAGCCGTCCTGACTCTGGTCGCCGCACTCGTCGGCTTCGTCGTCACGCTGGTGCTCAACGCGTTCGTGCTCGACGAGTACGACGCCTACGGTGAGGTGCCCATCCCGGGCTCCGGCGAGATAGACCTGCCGGCGGGGGAGGTGACGGTCAGTTTCCACACCATGATCACGGGACGCTCGAGCAGCGGATTCCCGATTCCGTCGATCAGGGTCAACATCGAGCCGCCTGCGGGTGTAGCCGATCCCGAGGTCACCGAAAGTGTCAGCGGCACAACCACAGTCAACAGCGACCTGCATGTGCGGGTGTGGGTGGTGCAGATCGCCGAGGAGGGGACCTACCGGGTGTCGACCGACGGCGACGTCGGCGGCTACATCCGCCCGTCGCTGGCGTTCGGTCACGACAGCTCCTATGGTGCGCTGCCGTGGCTGTTCGGCGGGCTGGCCGCGGCGGGCGTGGTGGGGTTGGTGGCGGCGTTGATGTGGTCGGCGCGGGCGAGTAAGAAGGCCAGACCGCTCGCGCCGCATGAGCTGCTGACCTCCGAGGGACCGACGACGTTGCAGGCGGTTCCGACGGCGTCGGCCGGGTTCGTGCCGAATGACCAGGCCATCCGGCTGGAGCAGCTCAGGCAGTTGGCGGCGCTGCGGGACTCCGGCGCGCTGACCGACGACGAGTTCGAAGCCGAGAAGCGCCGCATCCTCAACAGCTAGGGCTCGCCGCAATGGTGGCGCTAGTGGCCGCGGGCGACCCAGTCGTCGTAGTTCACGATCTCGTCGCCGATGGTCGTCGAGTCGCCGTGACCGGTGTAGACCACGGTGTCGCCGGGCAGCTTGCCCAGCCGGCCCGAGATCGACTCGAGAATGGTCGGGAAGTCCGAGTACGACCGGCCGGTCGCGCCGGGGCCGCCCTGGAACAGCGTGTCGCCGGAGAACACCGCGTTCAGGTCGGGCGCATGCCAGCACACCGATCCCGGCGAGTGGCCCGGCGTGTGCAGCGCCCGCAGTTCGGTCCCCGCCACCTGCAGCGTGTCGCCATCGGAGACGGTTCGGAACTCCTCTTCCGGGTGCGTCATTCGCCACAGCACATCGTCAGCGGGGTGCAGCAGGACGGGCGCGTCGAGTGCGTCGCCCAGTTCGGGCGCGACGGTCACATGGTCGTTGTGCCCGTGCGTGCACACGACCGCCACCACGTGACGGCCGCCGACCGCGTTGACGATCGGGCCGGCATCGTGCGCCGCGTCGAACACCACCACCTCGGAGTCGTCGCCGACGATCCAGATGTTGTTGTCGACTTCCCAACTGCCACCGTCGAGTTCGAACGTCCCGCTGGTGACCACTCGCTGAATCGGTCCGCCGTTCACAGCAGCACCACCGATCGCAACACGTCACCGCCGTGCATCCTGTGGAACGCCTCCTCGACGCCGTCGATGCCGATCCGCTCGGTGACGAACTTGTCCAGCGGCAACCGCCCCTGCAGATAGAGGTCGATCAACGTGGGGAAGTCGCGCTCGGGCAGGCAGTCGCCGTACCACGACGACTTCAGCGACCCGCCGCGGGAGAAGAAGTCGATCAGCGGCATCTCCAGCGTCATGTCCGGCGTCGGCACGCCCACCAGCACAACGGTTCCCGCCAGATCACGGGCGTAGAACGCCTGCTTCCACGTCTCGGGCCTGCCGACGGCGTCGATCACCACGTCGACGCCGAAACCGTCGGTGAGGTCCTGGATGGTCTCGACGAGGTCTTTTTCGGCGAGTTCGGCGCTGTTGATGGTGTGCGTGGCGCCGAAGTCGCGGGCCCAGTCCAGCTTCTTGTCGTCGGTGTCGACGGCGATGATGCGCCGAGCGCCGACCAGGCGAGCCCCCGCGATGGCCGCATCGCCCACGCCGCCGCAACCGATCACCGCCACGGTGTCGTCACGTCCCACCGCGCCGGTGTTCACCGCCGCGCCAAGGCCCGCCATCACGCCGCAGCCCAACAGTCCGGCCACCGCCGGGTCGGCCGCGGCGTCGACCTTGGTGCACTGGCCCTCGTGCACCAGCGTCTTGTCGGCGAACGCGCCGATGCCCAGCGCGGGCGTCAACTCGGTGCCGTCGGTCAGCGTCATCTTCTGTGCGGCGTTGTGGGTGTCGAAGCACAGGTGCAGACGGCCCCGCTTGCAGGCGCGGCACTGGCCGCACACCGCGCGCCAGTTCAGGACGACGAAATCGCCGGACTCGACGTTGGTGACGCCTGCGCCGACGGATTCGACGGTGCCCGCGGCCTCGTGTCCGAGCAGGAACGGGAACTCGTCGTTGATGCCGCCCTCCCGGTAATGCAGGTCGGTATGGCACACCCCGCACGCGGTGACGTCGACCACCACCTCGCCCGGACCGGGGTCGGGAATGACCACGTCCACGACTTCGACCGGTTCGCCCTTCTTCCGTGAGATCACACCGCGCACCGTTTGGCTCATGCGTACAACCTAATGGGTGCGCCAACGATTGGAATAGTGTCCATACGTATGTCCGGTTCGCGGCGCGGGAACACTGGAGCCGTGGCCGACGAGCTTCCCGCGCTTTACCTGTCCCACGGCGCACCGCCCCTGGTCGACGATGAACCCTGGGTCGGTCAGCTCGCCGACTGGTCCCGCGAACTGCCGCGCCCGGCCGCGATCCTCGTCGTCTCGGCGCACTGGGAGAGCGCGCCGCTGAGCATCGGGTCGACCTCACCGGACACCCCGCTGACCTACGACTTCTGGGGCTTCCCCCAGCGCTACTACGAAACCCGGTACGACGCACCCGGGGCGGTGGACCTGGCAGCGCGGGTCGAATCGGCGATGCCCGACGACGAACCCGTCCGCCACGACCCGGACCGCAGGCTAGACCACGGCGCCTACGTACCGCTGACCGTGATGTACCCGGAAGCCGACATCCCGACGCTGCAGATCTCGATGCCGACGCTGGACCCGCAGCGGCTGCTGGCGCTCGGCAGGCGGCTGCGGCCGTTGCGCGACGAGGGCGTGCTGATCATCGGTTCGGGGTTCACCACTCACGGCCTGCCGTTCCTCGACGACCCGACACCGTCGGCAGTGCCGCCGGACTGGTCGACGGAGTTCGACGCCTGGACTGCCGAGGCGTTCGCCGCCGGGGACGTGGACGCGCTGATCGACTTCCGCAATCGTGCGCCCGGCATGCCGTACGCGCATCCGACGATCGAGCATTTCTCGCCGTTGTTCGTCGCGCTCGGCGCTTCGAGCGACCCCGGCCAGTCCCCGCGCCAGGTGATCGACGGCTACTGGATGGGTCTGGCGAAGCGTTCGATCGAGCTGATTTAGCCGTTGAACCGCGCGGCGTCACCGCCCGTTGTGCAATGGACGGCAGTCCGGCCGCCCGAAAGAAAGTACGAGGGAAGCGCAATGACGGATATCGACCACAGAGAAGACGTCGACACCACCGAAGAGTTCGCCGGGCGGATCGTCGGCGCGATCGACGACGCCAGCCTGGCCATCCTGCTGTCCATCGGACACCAGACCGGCCTGCTGGACACGCTGGCCGAACTGCCGCCGGCCACCAGCGCTCAGATCGCCGACGCGGCCGGGCTCCACGAGCGCTACGTGCGGGAGTGGCTCGGCGGGACGGTGACCGCCCGCGTCGTCGATTACGACCCGGCGGCGCAGACCTACACGCTGCCCCGGCACCGCGCCGCGGTGCTCACCCGGGCGGCCGGACCGGACAACCTCGCGCGCGTCGCGCAGTTCATCCCGCTGCTCGGTGAGGTCGAGCAGAAGATCATCGGCTGCTTCCGCACCGGCGGCGGGCTGTCCTACAGCGAGTATCCGCGATTCCACACCCTGATGGCCGAGGAGAGCGGAGAGGTGTTCGACGCCGCGCTCGTCGACGTCATCCTGCCGATGGCCGAGGGGCTGCCGGAGTTGTTGCGCGCCGGCGCCGACGTGGCCGACATCGGTTGCGGCAGTGGCCATGCGATCAACGTGATGGCGCAGGCGTTCCCGGCGAGCCGGTTCACCGGCATCGACTTCTCCGACGAGGGACTGGCCACCGGGCGGGCGGAGGCCGCGCGGCTGGGCCTGACGAACGCCACCTTCGAAGCCAGGGACGTCGCCAAGCTCGACGCCTCCGAAAGCTACGACGTGATCACGGTTTTCGACGCCATCCACGACCAGGCGGCGCCCGCCACGGTGCTGGAGAACATCCACCGCGCGCTGCGCCCGGGCGGATATCTGCTGATGGTCGACATCAAGGCGTCGAGCCGGCTCGAGGACAACGTGGCGGTGCCGCTGGCCACCTATCTGTACACGGTGTCGACGATGCACTGCATGAGCGTGTCGCTGGGCCTGGACGGCGCCGGTCTGGGGACGTGCTGGGGTCAGCAGCTCGCCACCTCGATGCTCGCCGACGCCGGGTTCGCCGACGTGACGGTGCGCGAGATCGAATCCGACCCGATCAACAACTACTACATCGCGCGCAAATAGGCGGCCGGCGGGTAGGAGCGAAGCGACTGGGGGTTAGGGTCGGGCGCGATGAGCGCCCTCGATGTCATAGCCGACTGGCCGGTCCCGACCGCCGCCGCGGCGGTGGTCGGCCCGGCCGATGTGCTGGCGGAGCACGGTGACGTCGGCCGCCGGTTCGCGTTGGCGTCGGTGACCAAGCTGGTGGTCGCCCGCGCGGCGCAGATCGCTGTCGAGGAGGGCGCCGTCGGCCTCGACACCGAGGCCGGTCCGCCCGGCGCCACGGTCCGGCACCTGCTCGCCCATGCGGCCGGTTACTCGATGCACTCGGCGAAGACGATGGCCGAGCCGGGGAAGCGGCGGGTGTACTCGAACTACGGCTTCCAGGTGCTCGCCGAGACGCTCGAGAAGGCGTCGGGTATCGAGTTCGGACGGTACCTCGCCGAGGCGGTGTTCGAACCCCTCGGCATGACCGACAGTTCGCTGGACGGCGGCGCCGAGGCTGCCGGTTACGGCGCGAGGGCGACGGTCGCCGACCTGGCCCGGTTCGCCGGCGACCTGTTGCGTCCGGTCACGGTGTCGGCGCAGATGCACGCCGAGGCGACCACAGTGCAATTTCCCGGACTGAACGGCGTGTTGCCCGGCTTCGGCTCGCAGCGGCCCAACGACTGGGGCCTGGGTTTCGAGATCCGCGACGGCAAGTCGCCGCACTGGACGGGATCGGCGAACAGCGGCCGGACGTTCGGACATTTCGGCCAGTCAGGGACGTTTTTGTGGGTCGACCCGGAGGCCGACATGGCGCTGGTAGTGCTGACCGACCGCGATTTCGGGGACTGGGCGTACGAGCCGTGGCCGGCGTTGTCTGACGAAGTCCTGAGAGAATTCGAAGCAGACTAGCGCAACAGCCGCCTCACAGGGCACAATAGACACGCACGACACAGCTGTAATTTCGGTTTCGCCAGGCCGCTTGGGGAAGACGTCCCTCGTGGAGCCGAAGGAGTAGCAAATGCGTGCGTCGAACCAGTTCGCCGAAGCGACGACGGGCGTGGTCTACATCCATGCCTCACCCGCTGCGGTGTGCCCACATGTCGAGTGGGCGTTGTCGTCGACCCTGTCGGCGCGCGCCAACTTGAAGTGGACCCCGCAGCCGGCCATGCCCGGGCAGCTGCGTGCGGTCACCAACTGGGTGGGCCCGGTCGGCACCGGCGGCCAGTTGGCCAGCGCGCTGCGGTCGTGGTCGGTGCTCCGCTTCGAGGTCACCGAGGACCCGAGCCCCGGCGTGGACGGCCACCGCTGGTGCCACACCCCCCAGCTCGGATTGTGGAGCGGGCCGATGAGCGCCAACGGTGACGTGATGGTCGGCGAGATGCGACTGCGGACCCTGATGGCCGAGGGCGCCGACATGCTCGCCGCCGAACTCGACACGGTGCTCGGCACGGCATGGGACGAGGCGTTGGAGCCCTACCGCGACGGCGGCGACACCGCCGAGGTCAGCTGGCTGAGCCGCGGCGTGGGGTGAGAATCTTCAGCGCGCCCGGAACCGCCGACACCTCGACGGGCAGCGGGCAGACGTACTCGCCGTCGGCATAGGCGTTGATCCCGGGGCACTCGACCGTGATGGTCTTCGCGCGCTCGGTGCGGACCTCGTCGAGGTCGACGTGTGTGCCCTTGAACACCGTCGGGAACAACCGGATCAGCTTCGTGCGCGACGCCGAGGCCACCATCGTCACGTCCAGCAGCCCGTCGGCCGGATCCGCGCCGGGGCAGATCAGCATGCCGCCGCCGTAGCTGCGGGTGTTGCCGAACTCGGCCATGGTCAGCTCGGTCACCAGTTCGCGTCCGTCGAGCGTCAGGCGAAACGGCAGCAGCCGCAACTGCGACAACTCGGCGATCATCGCCAGGTTGTAGCGCATTCGGCCGTGCGGCCACGTCATCCTGTTGGTCCGGTCGGTGACGAGCGAATCGAAGCCGGCGGCCATCACCGTGCCGAACCACTTGTCGGTACCGTCGGCGCCCCTGATCCGGCCCAGGTCGATGGTCCGGACATCGCCGTCGACGACGACGTCCGCGGCGGCTTCGGGATCTTTGGTGGGAATGCCGAATTCGCGGGCGTGGTCATTGCCGGTACCCGCCGGGATGATGCCGAGCGGGATGTCACCCTGGGCGAGTACCTGTAACGCCAGCGAGATGATCCCGTCGCCGCCGACGACCACCAACGCGTCCATACCCCGCTCGAGGGCGCCCTCGACGAGTCGTCGTGCGTGGTCGGAGTCCGTGCCTGCGATCGCCACGACGTCGACGCCGCGCTTCTGCAGGCGCGCGATGGCGCGTTCGGCGGCGTGCGGTGCGCTGCCGTGCCCCGAGGCAGGGTTGGTCAGGACCGTGACCCGTTCCGTCATGGAATCAGCTTGCCCGGGTTGAGGATTCCCGCCGGGTCGAGGGCCGACTTGACCGCGCGCAGCATCGCGACACCGAGGTCGCCTACCTCGTCGTGCATCCACGGCCGGTGGTCGGCGCCGACGGCGTGGTGGTGCGTGATGGTGCCTCCGGTGCGCATCATCGCTTCGGACGCCGCGGATTTCGCCTTCCGCCACTGTTCGATCGGGTTGCCGCGTTGGGCGGCGACGACGGTGAAGTACAGCGACGCCCCGGTCGGATACACGTGCGAGATGTGGCACAACACCAGCGCGGCCGTGCCGGACTCGGCCAGCGCCGACGTCAGCGCCTCGGTGACAGCCGCTTTCAGGGCGGGCACGTTCGACCAGTTCGTCGCGGTCTCCAGCGTTTCGCACAGCGCTCCCGCCGACAGCAGGGAATCGCGAAGGTAGGGCGCGGAGAACCGGCCGTGCTCCCACGCCATCGCCGGACCCTCGCCCAGCGATGTGCCGCCCGCGGCCTGCAGTACCGCGCGCGTCTCGGCGTGCCTGCTGGCGACGTGTGCGTCGGTGCCCTCGAAGGCCGTGATCGCCAGACATCCTCCGGTGACCTGCTTTTCGCCGATGCTCTCGGTCGTCGCCAGGTTCACCCCCGTCTCGGCTTCGTCGGACAACCGGATCACCGTCGGCCCCGTTCCGGTCTGCACGACGGCTCGCAACGCGTCGGCGCCCGTCGCGAAGTCGGGGAACGACCACGCCTCGTAGCGGGTGGCCGTCGGGACGGGATGCACCCGGACTCGCACGCGGGTGATGATCCCGAGTACACCCTCCGAGCCGATCAACAGCTGGCGCAGGTCGGGGCCCGCCGCGGACTCCGGCGCGCGGCCGAGGTCCAGCACGCCGACCGGGGTCACCGCGCGCAGCCCGCGGACCATGTCGTTGAACCGGCCGTAGCCCGCCGAGTCCTGTCCCGACGAGCGGGTCGCGGCGAAACCGCCGATGGTGGCGAACTGGAAACTCTGCGGGAAGTGGCCCAGCGAGAAGCCGCGCTCGCCGAGCAGGCGTTCGGCGTCCGGACCGGTCAACCCGGCCCCGAGGTCTGCTTCGCCGGACACCTCGTCGAGCGCGTGCAGTCGGTCGAACCGCCGAAGGTCCAGCGAGATGACGGCGGAGAAGTCGTCGCGGATCGGGTCCAGGCCGCCGACCACGCTGGTGCCCCCGCCGAAGGGGACGACCGCGATGCGGTGCGCTGAGCAGTGCGCCAGGATCGCGGCGATTTCTTCCTCGGTGCCGGGCAGCAGCACCGCGTCGGGTGCGTCCTGCACACCGGTGTCCCGGCGACGCAGCAGGTCCAGCGTGGACTTGCCGCCGGCTCGCAGCAGCCGGCCGCGGTCGTCGGTGTGGCAGTAGTCCGAGCCCACGATGCCGATCAGCGCCTCGCGGTCGGTGTCAGGCAGCGACGACGGCCGCAACCGCACGTCGTCGGCCTGCAGTTCGGGACCCGCCGAAGCCTGGAAGCCGAGCGCCTGCTCCAGCAGTGCGCGGATGCTCTCGGACAGCGGTTTCGCCTCATCGGGGTCGCCCCAGGCGTTCCACTTCATAGGGGGCAGGAGTGCTGTTCGGTGGGCGTCCCGGCGCGTCATGCGTTACAGTATTACACATGTCGTCAATCCGTAACTCTGAGCCGAGTGTGGAGGACCGCGTGCTCGACGCCGCGGCGGCCTGCGTGCTGGCAGTCGGGGTGAAGCGGGTGACCCTGACGGACATCGCGCGGCGTGCGCGAATGAGCCGCCCGACGATCTACCGCCGCTGGTCCGACACCAACGGGGTGCTCGCGGCGCTGATGACCGCCCGCATCGCCGGGGTGCTGGACGCGGTGCCGAACTACGGAACCGATCGGGAAGCACTGGTTCAGCGGGTGGTCGCGGTGGCCGAGCACCTGCGCAATGACGAGGTCGTGATGTCGGTGCTGCACGATGCACCCGAGTTCGCGATGGTCTACATCGCCGAACGCCTGGGCACCAGCCAAATGATCCTCATCGACGCCTTGTCCGACGCGATCAGGCTCGCGCAGGAAGGCGGCAGCGTGCGCGAGGGCGATGCGCATGAGATGAGTGCGATGTGCCTGCTGATCACGCAGTCGACGATCCAGTCGGCGCAGATGGTCGAGAAGCTACTGGACCGCGAGGCGCTCAACGTCGAGCTGGCCCGCTCGTTGAACAGATACCTGCAACCGTGAGCGGCCCAACAGCATTGAACGGCGTGCGGCGGGCGAGCGAGCTCGCCGCGCTGGCCGACGGCGAACGACCGGACGTGATCGTCATCGGCGGCGGCGTCACCGGGGCCGGCATCGCGTTGGACGCTGCGACCCGCGGCCTGACCGTCGCGCTGGTCGAAAAACACGACCTGGCGTTCGGCACCAGCCGGTGGAGTTCGAAGCTGATCCACGGCGGCCTGCGCTACCTGGCGTCGGGCAACGTCGGGATCGCCCGGCGCAGCGCGGTCGAACGCGGAATCCTGATGACGCGCAACGCACCTCATCTGGTGAAGGCGATGCCGCAGCTGGTGCCGCTGCTGCCGTCGATGAACCGCGCGTCGCGGGCCCTTGTTCGGGTGGGCTTCGCCGCCGGGGACGGGCTGCGCAAGTTGGCGGGCACGCCGGCGACGACGCTGCCGCGGTCGCGGCGGATCGACGCGGCCCGCGCGGTCGAGCTGGCCCCCACCGTGCGGCGCGACGGTCTCGACGGCGCCCTGCTGGCCTACGACGGCCAGTTGATCGACGACGCCCGTCTGGTCGCCGCCGTCGCGCGTACCGCGGCGCAACACGGCGCCCGGATCCTGACCCGCGTGGCAGCGTCGGCGGCGACAGCCACTTCGGTGACGCTGACCGACCGGCTGTCCGGTGACTCGTTCGACATCACCGCCCGCGCGGTCATCAACGCCTCGGGCGTGTGGGCGGGGGAGGTCGATCCGTCTCTCAAACTGCGGCCCAGTCGCGGGACGCATCTGGTGTTCGACGCGTCGGCATTCAGCAACCCTGTTGCTGCGCTTACTATTCCGATACCCGGCGAGATCAACCGCTTCGTGTTCGCGATGCCCGAGCAGTTGGGCCGGGTGTATCTCGGGTTGACCGACGAGGACGCCCCCGGACCCATTCCCGATGTGCCGCAACCGGCCGACGAGGAGATCTCGTTCCTGCTCGATACGGTCAACACCGCGCTCGACGTCGCCCTGAGCCGGGCCGATGTGGTCGGCGCCTACGCCGGTCTGCGGCCGCTCATCGACACCGGAGCGGGGCGAACGGCCGACGTGTCACGCGAGCACGCGGTCACCGAATCGCCGTCGGGGGTCATCAGCGTCATCGGTGGCAAGCTGACCGAGTACCGCTACATGGCCGAGGACGTCGTCGACCGGGCGATCGCGTTGCGGGGGCTGACCGCGACGGAGTGCCGGACGCGCAACCTGCCGTTGGTCGGTGCGCCGTCGAATCCCGTTGCGACGCTGCGCTCCCCGGTCGAACTGCCGGGATCGCTGGTCGCCCGCTTCGGCGCAGAAGCCCCGAACGTGATCGCCGCGGCGAGTTGCGAGCGGCCTACCGACCCGGTGGCCGACGGGATCGACGTCATCCGTGCGGAGTTCGAGTACGCAGTGACGCACGAGGGCGCGCTGACCGCCGACGACATCGTGGACCGACGCACCCGCATCGGCTTGGTGCAGGCCGACCGTGAGCGGGTAGTGGCCGTCGCGGAAGAACTCTTGGCGAGATCAGACTTATGACACGAAAACGCAGCGGCCGGGTGCGAGAAGTCTGATCTCGTCAGACGAAGTTACAGCGGGATGTTCTTGTGGCGGCCGCGGCGCGCGGGGGCCTGGGCCAGCGCCTGGGTCAGCTTGCTGCGTGTGTGCGACGGGTCGATCTTCTCGTCGACCACGCCGATCTCGATCGCCGAATCGACACCGCCGGCGAGCCTTTCGTGCTCGGCGGCCAACTCCTCGTGCAGCGCCTCGCGCTCGTCCTCGGGAGCGGCGGCCAGCTTCTTCTTGTGCAGAATGCCGACCGCGGCCTTGGCGCCCATCACCGCGACCTCGGCGTCCGGCCACGCGTACACCTTGGTCGCGCCGAGTGAACGCGAGTTCATCGCGATGTAGGCGCCGCCGTAGATCTTGCGGGTCACCAGCGTGACCCGCGGAACCGAGCACTCGCCGAACGCGTGCAGTAGCTTGGCGCCGCGGCGGACGACGCCGCCCCACTCCTGGTCGACACCGGGCAGGTAGCCGGGGACGTCGACGATGTTGACGATCGGGATGCCGAACGCATCGCACAGGCGCACGAAACGCGCTGCCTTCTCTGCGCTTTCGGAGTTCAGGCAGCCGCCGAGGCGCAGCGGGTTGTTGGCGATCACGCCGATGGTCCGGCCGGCCAGCCGGCCCAGCCCGATGACGATCGACGGCGCCCACTTGCCCTGGAACTCATCGAAGGGGGTTCCCTCGTCGAGCAGCGCCTGCACGATCGGGTGCACGTCGTAAGCGCGCCGCGCCGACTCCGGCAACAGGGCGTGCAGGTCCGTGTCGCCCGCCTCGGCCTTGGCGCGGTCGAAATGGCCCTGCTGACAGAACAATCCGACCAGGCGACGGCCGCGCTCGTAGGCGTCGAGTTCGTCGTCGGCGACGATGTGGCACACACCGGACTTCTTGTGGTGGGTGTCGGGGCCGCCGAGCGAGGCCATGTCGACGTCCTCACCGGTCACGCTGCGCACCACGTCGGGGCCGGTGACGAACACCCGGCTCTCCGGCGCCATGACGATCACGTCGGTCAGGGCCGGGCCGTAGGCGGCGCCGCCCGCGGCGAAGCCGACGACGACGGAGATCTGCGGGATGTACCCGGAGGCGCGGATCATGGCCTCGAACACCAACCCGACGGCGTGCAGGGCCTTGACGCCCTCGGCGAGCCGGGCGCCGCCCGAGTGCCAGATGCCCACGATCGGGCTCTGCTCCTCGATGGCCTGGTCGTAGGCGTTGACGATGTGGGCGCAGCCCTCGACGCCCATGGCGCCGCCCATGACGGTGCCATCGGTGCAGAAGGCGATGGTGCGCACGCCGTTGACGGTGCCGGCCGCGGCCAGCACGCCGGAGCGGTCACGCTCGTGCAGCAGTTCGACGCTGTCGCCGTCGAAGAAGGTGCTCAGGCGCAGCAGCGGATCGCGCGGGTCGAGGGACTCGCTGATGGTCTCGGGCGCGGTGATCGTCATCCAAATCTCCTGTGGGTCAGTATTTCCCGAAGGCGAGTGCGACGTTGTGCCCGCCGAATCCGAACGAGTTGTTGATCGCGTACTGGTAGTTGCCCTGCCGCGGCTCCCCGGCGACCACGTCCAGATCGATCTCCGGATCGAGATTGCGCAGGTTCAGTGTCGGCGGGATGATGCCGTCCCGCAACGCCAGCACGGTCAGGATGGACTCGACGGCACCGACGGCGCCGACCGAGTGGCCGAGTGCAGCCTTGGGTGCGTAGACGGCCGGCTTGTGGCTGCCCATCGCGTTGTTGATGGCCTTGCCTTCGGCCACGTCGCCGACGCTGGTGCCGGTGGCATGCGCGTTGACGTGGTCGATGTCGGTGGGCTGCAGCCCGGCCAGCTGGATGGCCCGCGTCATCGCGTGGCCGGCCTGCTCGCCGTTGGGGTCGGGTGCCACGATGTGGTAGCCGTCCGACGTGATGCTGGCCCCCATGATGCGGGCCAGGATGTTGGCGCCGCGGGCCTTCGCGTGCTCCTCGGTCTCGATGACCAACAGCGCGCCGGCCTCGCCGAACACGAACCCGTTGCGGTCCTTGTCGAACGGGCGGCAGGCACCGGCGGGATCATCGTTGGTGGTGGACAACACGATTCGCATCTGGGCGAAGCCGGCGATCGGCACCGCCTCGATCTTGGTCTCGACGCCACCGCAGATCGCGACGTCGGCCTCGCCGAGCACGATGTTGCGCCATGCGTGCGCGATGCCCTCCGAGCCCGACGCGCAGGCCGACACCGGGGTGACCACCCCGGCGCGGGCTTTGCGCTCCAGTCCCACCGCGGCCGCGGCCGCGTTGGGCATGTACATCTGCACGGCCAGTGGGGAGACGGCGCGCAGGCCCTTGGCCCGCATGCCGTCGTAGCTGAACACCAGCTCCTCGGTGGAGCCCATGCCGGTGCCGATCGACACCATCAGGCGCTTGGGATCGACGTCGGGCGAACCCGCGTCCTCCCAGACCCGCCGCGACAGCACCGTCGACATCTTCTGCAGATACGACAGGCGACGCAGTTCCACCCGCGTCAGTTCGTGGTCGAAATCCTCGAGGAGATGACCGCCGATACGCACCGGCAGGTCATACTCCTCGACGAACGGGTCCTCGAGCTTGCGGATACCGCTCTGGCCGTCCAGCAGCTTCTTCCAGGTGTCGTCGGCGCTGGTCGCCACCGCGGTCGTCATCGCGATACCGGTGACGACCACGTTGGGGAAACCGTTTCCCGTGCAGAGCCGGGTCAACCCTGTCATCGAACTACGAAAAACCCTTCGCTCAGTAGCGCCCGAAGGCCAGGGCGACATTGTGTCCACCGAAGCCGAACGAGTTGTTGATGGCGTACTGGAAGTCGCCGTACCGAGGCTCGCCCGCAACAACATCGAGATCGATCTCGGGATCGGGGGTCTCGTAGTTGAGCGTGGGCGGGATGACGCCGTCGCGCAGCGCGAGCACCGTCAGTGCCGATTCCAGCGCACCGACCGCACCGATGGAGTGGCCGAGCGCCGACTTCGGCGCGTACACCGCAGCGTGCTCGACACCGGCGACGCGAATCGCGTTCGCCTCGGCGACGTCACCGATCGAGGTGGCCGTCGCGTGCGCGTTGACGTGCTGGATGTCCTTGGGGTCCAACCCAGCGGTCTCCATCGCCCGCTTCATCGCCTGACCGGCCCGAAGACCGTCAGAGGCCGGCGCGACCATGTGGAACGCGTCCGACGTGATGCCGGCCCCCATCAGCCGGGCCAGCGGCGTGGCGCCGCGTGCCTTGGCGTGCTCCTCGGTCTCGATGACCATGAGCGCGCCGGCCTCGCCGAACACGAACCCGTCGCGGTTCTTGTCGAAGGGCCGCGACGCGCCCGCGGGGTCGTCGTTGTTGGTCGACATCGCGCGCATCATCGAGAACGCCGCGATCGGCAGCGCCTCGATGCCGCCCTCGACACCACCGACGACGGCGATGTCGGCGTCACCCATCACGATCTGGCGCCATCCGTGAGCGATGGCCTCCGAACCCGACGAGCAGGCCGACACCGGCGTGATGACGCCGGCGCGGGCACCCAACTGCAGGCCGATGACGGCCGCAGCGCCGTTGGGCATGATCATCTGCACCGCGAGCGGAGACACCTTGCGGGGGCCGCCCTCGTTCATCGCGTCGTAGGTCTCGACGATCTTCTCGCCGCCACCCAGACCGGTGCCGACGACCACGGCGAAGCGATCCGGGTCGACCTCGGGCGAACCCGCGGTCTCCCAGAGCTGGCCACTGAGGTACTTGGCCATGCGCTGGACATACGACATCCGTCGCATGTCCAGTCGCGTCATGTGGTCGTCGATCGCGTCGACGAGGTGGCCACCGATGCGGACCGGAAGGTCCCACTTGGTGACGAACTCGTCCTCGAGGACGCGGATGCCGCTCTCGCCGGCCAGCAGACTCTTCCACGTGCTCTCGATGTCCGCCGCGACCGACGTGGTCGCCGTGACGGCGGTCACGACGACGTTCGGGAAACCGCCGTTAGCAGTGGAAGGTCTACTCATGCCCGATCGGCTTCAATCTGCGCGCGGATTGCGGCCGCGGCTTCGGGGTTCTCTTCCTCGAGCTTCTGGATGTAGGCGACGACGTCACCGACGGTGCGCAGGCCGGCGAGGTCCTCGTCGGGGATCTTCACGCCGTACTTGTCCTCGGTCTGCACGGCGATCTCCACCATCGACAGCGAGTCGATGTCCAGGTCGTCGACGAAGCTCTTCTCCGGGGTGACCTCGGACGGCTCGATACCGGTGACCTCTTCGATGATCTCGGCGAGACCGGCGATGATTTCATCCTGACTGGCGGGCACGGTGGCTCCTTCTACTTCGGTTGTTACTTAACTGAATTGACGCTTTATGCGGTTGTACTGGCTAAAGCTCGGCGAGCCCGTCCAGATCAGCGGGGGACTTGACGGCGTGCGTCGGCACCCCCCGAAGTTCACGTTTGGCGATGCCCGTCAGCGTCCCCGCGGGCGGGAACTCGACGATCGCCGTCACATCTGCTTGTTGGAAGGCCTGACGCATGGTCTCGGTGCACAGGTCCCAGCGCACCGGCCGGGTCATCTGCGCGACCAGCTTGGTCATCGCGTCGGCCGCCGAGGCCACCGGCTGACCGTCGGCGTTCGACAGTAGCTTCGCGGTGGGCTCGGTTGTCGTTACACCTTCGGCGGCGGCGGCGTAGCCGTCCAGCGCCGAGGCCATGTACTGGGTGTGGAACGCGCCCGCGGTGGCGAGCTTTCGCACCCGTGCCTTCTCGGGCGGGTCCTCGACGAGCTTGTCCAGCGCGGCGATCGCACCGGCGGCGACGATCTGTCCCGCGGCGTTGCGGTTGGCCGGCACCAGGTCGAGCGCCTCCAGCCGGGCAAGCACGTCGGCTTCCTCACCGCCGAGCACCGCGGCCATCCCGGTCGGCTCGGCCGCACAGGCCTTGGCCATCTCACGGCCGCGGGTGGCGGCCAGCTTGACGGCGTCGTCGGCGGAGATGACCCCGGCGATTGCGTAGGCAGCGATCTCGCCGACCGAGTGACCCGCCACTAGGACTTCCTGGCCTGCCAGCCCTGCGATGAGCCCGCGCCGGTTCAACTCCTCGTGGGCCAGCAGCGTGGCCGCGACGACGAGCGGCTGGGTGACGGCGGTGTCGGTGATCTCATCGGCGGTCGCGGTGCTGCCCAGCGTGGCCAGGTCCAGCCCGCTGATCTCCGACCACGCGGCAAGCCGCTCGGCTGCGCCGGGCAGCTCGAGCCATGCGCTGAGCATGCCAGGGGTCTGGGAGCCCTGTCCGGGCGCGAGGAGCGCAAGCACAGTCTTCTGGGGCACGTGTTTAAGAGAACACTGTGAAGACGGTTTTGCGCCGTGTAAGAGATTATGAACATCGTCTTATGTTTTTGTGGAACCTCCACAAAACCGCATGTGATGCGACACTACCGATACCACTCCGCTACCTTGCCCGCCCTCAGGGAATGCCCACGGATGTGGGGCGCGTCACCGGACGCGCCGTAATCGTGCTGTTTACCGTGCTCGTCTGGTACGGCTGACGGCCGAGCCTGCCGATGGTGGCCGCCACCCGGAGGACATACGCGTCGCGCGGCAGAGTGGGATCGCGGCCCGTGAAGTCGGCGATTCGTTTGAGCCGGTAGCGGACCGTATTTGGATGAACGAACAATTTGCGGGCGCAGGCCTCGATGGCACCACCGGAGTCCAGATAGGCGTCGAGCGTGTCGGTCAGCGCCGGGCCGGCGTCCGCCAGCGGCCGCATCACCTCGCTCTCCAGCGCCGTAATCGCCGTCACGTCGCCCAGCAGCGCGCGCTCGGGCAGCAGTTCGCGCGCAGCGACCGGCCGGGGCGCGCCACTCCAGCCGGCGACGGCGTTCATCCCCGCGATCGCCTCGGTGGCACTGCGGTGCGCCGTCGCCAGGGTGGTCGCCGTCGGGCCGATCACCACGGGGCCGTCGGCGAACACCGTGACCATCTCGGTGAGGAACCGATCGGTCGGCGACAGCGCGCCCGACACGATGGCCACCAGCCAGTTGCCGTGCACGTCGGACAGGGCGGCGCGGCCGTTGCGGGCGACGACGTCGTGCATGTCGTCACTCGCCAGATCGATGCGGTCGGGTTGCGGCAACCCCACGATCACCGTGGCGGGCGCGGTGGCGTCCCAGTTCAGCGCGGCGGCCTGCGACTGCAACTCCGGGCCGGTGTCGCCGCGCACCACGGCGTCGACGACGTTGGCCTCCATCCGGGTGTCCCAGGCGCCGCGCGCCTCCGCCTGGTCGGCGTAGGCCGACGCCGCCGCGAACGCCAGGTCGCGGCTGTAGCGCAGGATGCCCGCCGTCAGCGCGGTGAGCTGCTCCTCGGAGCGGGCCAGCAGCGGCACCACCTCCTCGAAGAACTCCATGGTGACGCGGACCATCTCCACCGACTGGCGCAGCGCGATGCGCCGCCGCAGGTCCTGGGGCACCACCTCGAAGGCCTGGGCCGTGTAGCTGACGTTGCTCTGCGGGTCGCGCATCCACTCGACGAAATTCACCACCGCCGTCTGCACCACCAATTGCACGCTGGCCCGCTGCGAGGCCTCGAGTTCGGCGAAGAACGGCAGCCTCTCCTCCATGGCGCGCACCGCCTCGGTGGCCAGCCGGCCGGAATACTGCTGCAGGCGGCGCAGCACGGCGTCGGGCACGGTCTCCAGCACCTCGACCGTCGACTTCGGCGGAACGAACCGATTGTCAGGCATCAATAAAGGCTACGCCACTGAGATGGAGGAATCCTCCAAGCCGTGCTGGCCGAGCGCTCACCCTTGTACGGTTTCGGGGCCGGAAACCGGACAACGGCGTGCGCTCGCGGGATCCGGCAGTGGGCAGCTAGGCGACGCCCGGGTCCGACGTCTGCTCGGGCGCGGCCATCACGTCGTCGATCTCGTACTGCTGAGCCGCCTTGACCGCGACGGACTGGTCGATGTTGCCGTCGCGCGCCAGCCCCTCCAGCACGGCGACGGCGATCGACTCGGCGTCGGTGTTGTAGTAACGCCGCGCGGCCGGCCGGGTGTCGGAGAACCCGAAGCCGTCGGTGCCCAGCGTGATGTAGGTGCCCGGGACCCATGGCCTGATCTGCTCGGGCACGCCGCGCATCCAGTCCGAGACCGCCACCACCGGGCCGGCCGCATCGGCGAGCACCTTGGTGATGTACGGCGTGCCTGCCGACCGGTCCGGATGACGCAGCGTGTGCTTCTCGATCTCGACGCCGTCGCGGTTGAGCTCGCCCCAGCTGGTCACCGACCACACGTCGGCGGCGACGTCCCACTCCTCGGCGAGCATCTCGGCCGCCTTGAGCGCCGACGGCATGCCCACACCCGACACCAGGATCTGCGCGACGTTGGACCGCTTCTCCGGCGCCGCCTGGTAGCGGTAGATGCCGCGCAGCAGCCCCTCGACGTCCAGGTTCTCGGGCTCGGCTGGCTGCACGTACGGCTCGTTGTAGATGGTCATGTAGAAGTACACGTTCTCCGGGTTCTCGCCGTACATGCGGTGCAGCCCGCTCTCGATGATGTAGGCGATCTCGAACGCGAATGCGGGGTCGTAGGCGACGACCGCCGGGTTGGTCGCTGCCAGCAGCAGCGAATGCCCGTCGGCGTGCTGCAGGCCCTCGCCGACCAGCGTGGTGCGGCCCGCCGTTGCGCCCAGAATGAAGCCGCGGGTCATCTGGTCGGCGGCCGCCCAGAGGCTGTCACCGGTGCGCTGGAATCCGAACATCGAATAGAAGATGTAGATCGGGATCATCGGCTCGTTGTGGGTCGCATACGAGGTACCCGCCGCGATGAACGAGCCGACCGAGCCGGCTTCGTTGATGCCCTCATGCAGGATCTGACCGATTTCGCTCTCCTTGTACGCCAGCATCAGCTCGGCGTCGACCGAGGTGTAGAGCTGGCCGTTGCGGTTGTAGATCTTGAGGTTCGGGAACCACGAGTCCATGCCGAACGTGCGCGCTTCGTCAGGGATGATCGGCACGATGCGCCAGCCGATCTCCTTGTCCCGCAACAACTCTTTGAACGTCCGCACCGTCGCCATGGTGGTGGCGACCTCCTGCTTGCCCGAACCCTTCTTCAACGCCTTGTAGGTGTCGCGGCCGGGCAGCGTCAGCGCCTTGGACTTCGTGCGGCGCTCGGGCAGGAAGCCGCCGAGCGCGCGGCGCCGGTCGAGCATGTAGCGGATCTCGGGTGCCTCCGGCCCGGGGTGGTAGTACGGCGGCAGGTAGGGGTTCTCCTCGAGCTGGGCGTCGCTGACCGGAATGCGTTGCGCGTCGCGGAAGTACTTCAGGTCTTCCAGCGCAAGCTTTTTCATCTGGTGCGTGGCGTTGCGGCCCTGGAAGTGGGCGCCCAGCGAGTAGCCCTTGATGGTCTTGGCGAGGATGACCGTCGGCTGGCCCTTGTGCTCGATCGCCGCGCGGTAGGCGGCATAGACCTTGCGGTAGTCGTGGCCGCCGCGTTTGAGGTTCCAGATCTCGTTGTCCGACATCTTCTGCACCAGCGCCTTGGTGCGCGGGTCGCGGCCGAAGAAATGGTCGCGGACGTAGGCGCCGTCGTTGGCCTTGTAGGTCTGGTAGTCCCCGTCGGGTGTGGTGTTCATCAGGTTGACCAGTGCGCCGTCGCGGTCGGCGTGTAGCAGGGCGTCCCACTCCCGGCCCCAGACCACCTTGATGACGTTCCAGCCCGCGCCGCGGAAGAACGACTCCAGTTCCTGGATGATCTTGCCGTTGCCGCGGACCGGCCCGTCGAGGCGCTGCAGATTGCAGTTGACGACGAACGTGAGGTTGTCCAGACCCTCCAGTGCGGCGACGTGCGCCAGGCCCCGGCTCTCGGGCTCGTCCATCTCGCCGTCGCCGAGGAACGCCCATACGTGCTGATCGGAGGTGTCCTTGATGCCGCGGTCGTGCAGGTAGTGGTTGAAGCGGGCCTGATAGATCGCGTTCATCGGGCCCAGGCCCATCGACACCGTCGGGAACTCCCAGAAGTCCGGCATCAGCCGCGGGTGCGGGTAGGACGGCAACCCGCCGCCGGGGTGGCTGTGCTCCTGGCGGAAGCCGTCGAGTTGATCGGCGGTGAGCCGGCCCTCGAGATAGGCACGTGCGTAGATGCCCGGCGAGGCGTGACCCTGGATGAACACCTGATCGCCGCCGCCGGGGTGGGATTTGCCACGGAAGAAGTGGTTGAAGCCCACCTCGTACAGGGCGGCCGACGATGCGTAGGTCGAAATATGGCCGCCCACACCGACTCCCGGCCGCTGGGCGCGGTGCACCATGATCGCGGCGTTCCACCGGATCCACGTCCGGTAGCGACGCTCGACGTCCTCGTCACCGGGGAACCAGGGCTCCAACTCGGTGGGGATCGTGTTGACGTAGTCGGTCGACGTGAGCGCCGGGATGGCGACGCGCTGTTCGCCGGCGCGCTCCAGCAGGCGCAGCAACAGGTACCGCGCCCGGGCCGGGCCGGACCGTTCCAGCAGTTCGTCGAACGACTCGAGCCATTCGCCGGTCTCTTCGGGATCGATGTCGGGCAGGTACGACGCGACGCCTTCTCGAATGACCCGGACCCGGTCGGGTTCGGCTGCGGTGGTGGAGTTTTGAGCCAGGTCCTGGCGCGCGAACTCGGTGGTCAACTTCCGCTCCTTGGTAGGCGGTATCGGATGCTGACGTGATCGGCGGAGATGTTTTCACTGCTCCTCACGTGCACTGCAGGTTCCATCCTTCTCCAATCCTGCCCCACTTGCACCGTCGGGGGTGGCGACTGAATGAACCTCCGAGCGCCGAAGCGAACCGGTAACGTCTGCAGACCGTGGTGAACGGGGCGCAGTCGAACAAGCGGCTGCGAATCGCAGCGCTGGTGGTGGGCAGCGTGGCCGTCGCGGCCATGGTCGTCGTCGGCTGTAGCAGCGTCACGGAGGGGACCGGCAAGGTGGACGCCGCCGAGGCGCCGGTCTACCGGGCGTCGGTGTCGGCCTCGATCGAGGAGTCGATCGCCAGTTCCAGCGCGCGGGAGTCCGAGCGGCAGGCGTCGCTGACCACGGAGGCCATCCACTCGTCGTGCGAGACGCTCAGTTCCAGCAGCGTGGACGCCATCACCGCGGTCAATGCCTATGTCGACGCCTTCAACGCCAGCGCAGCGGACGCGACCGCCAAGGCCCGCCCGGCGGTCGACGCCCTCAACCAGAGCGCCGACCTGGTGGCCCGCAGCGTGACCGACCCGCTGACCCCCGAACTCAGGGATGCGCTCAACGGATGGGTCGACGCTGCCAGGGACGTCGCGACCGCGATCGCGGGCAACTACGGCCCCGACGAATTCAACGTGGCGATCACCCGGCTGAACGACACGAAGACCAGCGCGCTGAATCTGTGCGACGCCTCATATTGACCAACCTGCCGCCAGGCATCTACTCCTGCGCGTCGGCGTGCGACGATAGGGCTCGAACACCTCACTGCGCGTCCTGCGCTCGAGCCGGCTGAAGGAGGACCAACCGTGGTCGCGGCGGACGACGCCCCGAACTACGCCCGCAGACTGGGCATCCAAAAAGATCAGGTTGTGCAGGAGTTGGGCTGGGACGACGACGTCGACGACGACATCCGGGCCGACATCGAAGAGGCGTGCGGCGGCGAGTTGCTCGATGAGGACGCCGACGAGGTCATCGACGTGGTCCTGCTGTGGTGGCGCGACGACGACGGCGACCTGGTGGATGCGCTGATGGACGCCATCACCCCGCTGGCCGACGACGGCGTGATCTGGGTGGTGACGCCGAAGACCGGCAAGCCGGGCCACGTCCAACCGGCCGACATCGCCGAGTCGGCTCCGACGGCGGGCCTGATGCAGACGTCGTCGGCCAACCTCGGCGACTGGATCGCCAGCCGGCTGGTGCAGCCGAAGTCGAAGGCAGCGGGCCGGCACTGATGAGCGCTTGCGCGAAGAAGAAACCAGCACTGATGAGCGCTTGCGCGAAGAAGAATCGGGACTGATGAGCGCTTGCGCGAAGAGGAGACAACAATGATCGAGGTCGGAACCGAGGCGCCGGACTTCACGCTCAAGGATCAGAACGGTCAGTCCGTCACGTTGAGCAGCTTCCGGGGCGCCAAGAACGTGCTGCTGGTGTTCTTCCCGCTCGCCTTCACCGGAATCTGCCAGGGCGAGCTCGACGAGATCCGTGACCGGCTGCCCGAGTACGAGAACGACGACACCGCGACGCTGGCGATTTCGGTCGGCCCGCCGCCCACGCACAAGGTCTGGGCGACCGAGAGCGGCTTCTTGTTCCCGGTGCTGTCGGACTTCTGGCCGCACGGAGCGGTCGCGACCGCCTACGGCGTCTTCAACGAGGACGCGGGCATCGCCAACCGGGGGACGTTCGTCGTCGACCGCGCCGGCATAGTGCGTTTCGCCGAGATGAAACAGCCGGGCGAGGCGCGCGACCAGACGCTGTGGACGGACGCGCTGAAGGCGCTGCAGTCGGGCTGAGGTGATTTCCCGTCGCAGGTCGGCGGCGTGTAGCTTGCCCTTTGCAGGGGCGCGTAGCTCAGTGGTAGAGCTCTGGTTTTACACACCAGCGGTCGGCGGTTCGATACCGTCCGCGCCCACTCATCCCGGCGGGGCGAAGAACTCCAACGCGATGCCGTCGGGGTCCCGGAAGCTGAGGCCCGAGCCGTACGGTGCGTCAACGATCCCGCCGTGCGCGATGCCCAGGCCGTCCAGGCGCTTCGCCCAGTCCTCCAGTTCCGCCCGGCTCGCGCACCCGAAGCCGACGTGGTCGAGGCCGGAGCGGAACTCGGTGAACTCCTCGTCGGGCACCGGTCGGTCGTGCTGATGGATCCCGAACAACGTGCCGTTCTCGAACTGCCAGACGATGTGGCGAAACCCCGCGTCGGTGTGTTCGTCGAGCGCCGGATCGGTACCGATCAGCGATCGGTACCACGGGCCGCTCACGTCGAGATCGCGCACCGTGACGGCGACATGGTTCAGCGCAGGGAAGGCCATGAAGACTCCTCGTTTCGTGGTGTTGATGATCATGCGCCATCGAGCGGATCCCGGCGGCGCTTCGACTGCCGAGTTCAGAGAACAGTTGTTCTCTGAATCGGGCGTCCACATCTCCCGGTCGCCGCAACCTTCGCTTTGCGGATCTGCGGTTGTTCCCGTCTCAGCGATATCCAGCAAACGAAAGTTTGCACGGAAGCAACCATGACTAGTTTCTTAAACTAACAATCCAGTTCGTTTGCTGACTCCGCGCCTCCGGCATCGAGAACACCATTCGCAGAAGCTCAATATCAGCATACATGCAGCTGGAGAACACTCCGGATCGAGAAGTTTGGTTAACCGGCGGGGTTGCCGGGAATGAATTGATTTGTATCGATGAGCCCGGACGAGGGCCGGGTAAGCAAGGAAACACGGAAGAGGGATACCGGTGCGGCAAAGGAACAACGGGGGGCCGATGCGGCCCATGGTCAAGATCGGATTGGTGGTCACGGCTTCTGCAATGGTCTGTGCGGGAGCAATCACACTATTTGCGCAGTCGTCAAACGTCGTGGCGTTGCCGTTCGTCAATGCGGCGGCGATCAACGTGTCGAACACGACGGTCGGATTCGCTGATTCCGACCTCTACGGCATGACGCCCGAGGAAATCGACAGAACGCTCGACGAGATGCAGGCGATGGGCGTCCAGAATGTCCGCATCCTGATCCCGTGGGCCGGGATCGAACTCGAGGACGACTACTTCTACTGGGACACCGTCGACTATCTGGTCAACGCGGTCGACGAACGCGATATGGGCATCCTCGCGGTGCTGAACTCGACGCCCTCATGGGCGGTGGAGCCCGGCCAGCCGGCGGTCATCAGCCCGCCAGCGGACTACGAGCAGTACGCCGAGTTCGTCGGCCTGGTGGCCGAGCGCTACGCCGGCCAGGTGTCGGCGTACGAGGTCTGGAACGAGCCGAACGCCTACTTCTTCTGGTCCCCGGCGCCGGATCCGGTCGCCTACACCGAGCTGCTGCAGACCGCCTACCCGGTGATCAAGGCCGCCGACCCGGACGCCACGGTCATCGGCGGTGTGGTCGGCTGGGTCAACGACGTCGAGGGGCTCGCCATCAGCCCGGCCAACTACGTCGAAGCCATGTACGAGGCGGGCGCCCAGGGCTATTTCGACGCGCTGTCGTATCACCCGTACCACTACACGCTGCCGTTCTCGCAGGGTGAGCCGTACGGCGACATCTCACCGATCAACCAGCTCGAGTTGATGCGCGAGCTGATGGTCGCCAACGGCGACGAGGACAAACTGATCTGGGCGACCGAGTACGGCGAGCCGACCTCGGTGGTCGACGAGGCGACACAGGCCGCGTTCATCTCGGACTACCTGAACACCTGGAGTCAGTTCGACTACACCGGGCCGTCGTTCATCTACACCACGCGCGACCGCGACACCGACAGCACCGTGGTCGACGACACCCTGGGTGTGCTGCGCGACGACTTCACCTGGAAGCAGGCGGCGTACGTCATCCAGCAGTGGACGGCCACCCATCCGCAGGAGGTGCCGGACTCGGTGACCCTGACGGCCCTCACGACCGAGATGGAGGGCACGACGGGCGAGACGATGCCGGTCGCCACCATGGAGGCCACCGAGGTGCCGGAGAGCACGTCGGTGACCACTGAGCCGACCACCGAGACGGCGACCGCGGAGCCGACGGCGGAAACCGAGGCCATCATGCTGCCGGCGGAGACGTCCATCACGGAGGTGGATCCGGCACCGGTGCCCGAAAGCAGCACGGAGCCTACAGATACCGCGACGGACAGCACCGACACGGCGCTCGACACCACCGATGCGACCGGCACCACGGACACGACGGTCACGGACGGGACCGACACCACGGACGGCACTGCCGATACGACGGGCGCCGACGGCACGTCGGGCACGGATTCGACCGACAGCACGAATTCGACCAGCAGCAGCAGCGATACGTCGGACGCTGCCGCATAACCGAGGGGACGTCACGGCAGGTGGGTCATCCGGCTCACCTGCCGTGGCGCTGTTCGGACCACCTCATGCCGACCGGGTCACGGCGTTGTGAGACGCTCCCGGGGTGTCTGTGCCGGCGCCTCGCGGGCGCGTCGTCGGGATAGCGGCCGGCTATCTGGCCGACCTGTGTCTCGGTGATCCACGCCGCGGCCATCCCGTTGCCTTCTTCGGCAGCGCCGCAAGCTTGTTGGAGCGCGTGAGCTACGCGGACACGCGCTGGGCGGGTATCCGGCATTCCGGTGTGCTGCTCGGCGCGCTGGCGGTGCTCGGCGTCGCGGTGGAGCGGGCCGCGGCCCGGCATGGCACCGTCACGACCGTGACGGCGACGGCGGCGACGCTGTTCGTGGCGCTCGGCGGCACGTCGCTGGCCCGCACGGGGCACAGCATGGCCGCGCCTCTGCGCCGCGGCGACACCGCCGCGGCCCGGCGGCTGCTGCCGTCGTTGTGCGGGCGCGATCCCGCCGTCCTCGACGAAGCCGGCCTGACTCGTGCGGCACTGGAGTCGGTGGCGGAGAACACCTCCGACGCTGCGGTGGCGCCGCTGCTGTGGGTCGCCGTCGGCGGTGTGCCGGCGGTGCTGGTGTACCGCGGCGCGAACACCCTGGATGCGATGATCGGCCACCGCTCACCGCGCTATCTCCGATTCGGCTGGGCCGCAGCCAGATTCGATGACCTCGCGAACTTCGCCGCGGCCCGCGTGACGGCCTTGCTGGTGGCGGCGTGCGCGCCGATGGTCGGCGGATCACCGGTCGCGGTGCTGCGGGCGTGGTGGCGCGACGCGGCCCGGCACCCCAGCCCGAATGCCGGCGTCGTGGAGGCCGCCTTCGCGGGTGCGCTCGGGCTGCGGCTGGGCGGGCCGACCCATTATGCGCACGAACTCGAGATCCGCCCGACGCTCGGCGACGGCCGGGCGCCGCGGGTCGACGACCTCGCCCGGGCGGTGCGCCTGTCGCGCGCCGTGCAGGCCGCCGCGGCCGCGCTGGCGATCGCGCTCAGCGGCGTCGGCCGTAGCGGTCGGCGAGCTTGTCCTGCGTCGTGACCGGGGCTTCGGGCTGGACCGCGGCCTGCGCGGCCTTTTCCTGCCGGCGCTGCCGGATTTCGGCATAGACGAAGTAACCCAGGCCGATCGGCGCGATGATGCCGAACGCGATCCACTGGATGCCGTAGGACAGGAACGGTCCGGCGTCGAGATGCGGCAGCCCGATCACACCGAGGCCACCGGGCTGGTCTTCGGTCAACTGCAGATACGACCCGGCCAGCGGGACGCCGGTGACCGCGGCGATCTGCTCGGTGTTGATCGAGTAGACCTGTTGGGCGCCGTCCTGGCGGAACGGCTCCTTACCCTGGGCGAGCGGTTCGGAGTCACGCAACCGAGCGACGATGGTCACCGAGCCGTCGGGCACCGGCGCGATCGCCGGAACCCGCGACCCCTGCTCGGGCCGGACGTATCCGCGGTCGACGAGCACGGTCGGCCCGCCGTCGACTGCGAACGGCACGAGCACCTCGAACGCCGGTTCGCCCTCGACCACCCGCAGCCGCGCCAGCACCTCGGCGTCGGGCAGATAGCGCCCGGTTGCCGTCACCCGCCGCCACTGCGCATCGGGCGCCGACGAATCCTGCTGCGGTAGAACCGAAGTCAGCGGAACAGGTTCGGCCGTCAGCGAGTCGGCGATCTGCGCGTTCTCGCGCGAGGTCTGGGTGTTCTTGCCCAACTGCCACGGTGCGAGAACGGTGAAGCACAGATACGCGAACGCGACGACCACGACGAACAGCGCCAGCCACGCAGGCCGCAACAGGAACGCCCACCGTCGCATCAGCTGGCCATACCCCGCGTGGCGAGCTGCTGGTCGACCCACTCGTGCAGACCGGGCAGGGCCGCTTCGATGACGCGGTACACATCCTCGAAGTCGGACTGGTCGCCGTAGTAGGGATCCTCCACGTCCAGCGCGTGCGCGCCCGACCGCGGGTCGAACGACCGCAGCATCCTGATCCGATCGGGTGACACCCCGAGGTCGACCAACATGCGGACGTGGTTGCGGCCCAACGCGATCACCAGATCAGCGGACATGTGGTCCTCGTCGACCTGCGCGGCACGGTGCGCGGTCGGGTATCCGTGTTCGCGCAGCACGTGACTGGCCCGACGGTCGGCGGGCTCACCGGCATGCCAGCCTCCGGTTCCGGCGCTGGTCACCCGGACCGCCTGCGCCAGGCCGCGCTTCTCGATCTGATGGGCGAACATCTTCTCGGCGATCGGGGAGCGGCAGATGTTGCCCGAGCAGACGAACGTCACATGCAGCTGTTCAGACACCGGGACCGCCCGGCCGGCGGCCTCAGACACCGAGCACCTCGCGCAGCGCGGCGACGGTCGGCACGTGCGCCGCGGCGGTCACGGCGTCGGGACCGTCGAAATCCCCATGGCCGTAACCCCACTGGACCACCACGGTGTCGATGCCGTGCGCCGCCGCGCCCTCGACGTCGTGCGACCGGTCGCCGACCATCAGGACCCGCTCCGGCAGCGAGCCGAGCTGGGCCAGCGCGTGTGCAACCACATCGGCCTTGGCGGCGCGGGAGCCGTCGACGCTGGCGCCTGCGATGACCTCGAAGTGCCCGTCCAGGCCGAAGTGGGCGAGGATGCGTTGCGCGGTCGGCTCGGCCTTAGAGGTGGCCACGGCGAGCCGGACGCCCGCGGCGCGCAGGTCGGCCAGAAGCTCGGGGATGCCCTCGAAAAGCCCGTTGATGGCCCAGCCGCGCGTGAGGTAGTCGGCCCGGTACGCCGCGATGGCGTCGTCGGTGCGCTCGCCCAGACCGAGTTCGCGCAGCGTGTGGTGCATCGGCGGGCCGACGACCATGCTCGCGAGGTCACCGTCGGGGACGACCGCGCCGACCGAGCCAAGCGCGTGGCGGAAGCTCGACACGATGCCATGCGCCGAATCGGTCAGGGTGCCGTCGAGGTCGAAGATCACCAGCTGCGGGCGAGTTGCCGCAACCGTCGGGGCCAGGGCATCGGTCACGCCCTAATTGTCCCCGATCGCAGAACGGGCGCCCGCGGCGCACTACTGTCGTGATGTGGCGAGTCCTTTGCGTGCGGCCGCGCGCTACCACGGCGATCAGGCCGCGGTCCCCGGAATGCTGGACTTCGCCGTCAATGTCCGCGCCGCCGAGCCGCCGTCCTGGCTGGTCGAGCGCCTGGCGGACCGCCTGGCCGACCTGGGCCGCTACCCGAGCGCGGCCGACGAGCAGCGTGCTGTCGCCGCGGTCGCCGCCCGGCACGCACGCCCCGCCGACCAGGTCGCCCTGCTGGCAGGGGGCGCCGAAGGGTTCGCGCTGCTGGCAAACCTGCGCCCGCGACGGGCCGCGCTGATCGCGCCGTCGTTCACCGAGCCGGAAGCCGCCCTGGCGGCCGCCGGCGTGCCGTTCGACCACGTGGTGCTCGATCCGCCGTACCACCTTGCCGCCGGCATAGTGCCCGAGGGCGCGGACCTCGTCGTCGTCGGCAATCCCACCAACCCGACATCCGTACTGCACACTCGCGAACAGCTGTTGGCGCTGCGTCGTCCCGGCCGCGTCGTGCTGGTCGACGAGGCGTTCGCCGACGCGGTTCCCGGCGAGCCGGCCTCGCTGGGCGCCGAGGCCCTGCCCGACGTGGTGGTGCTGCGCAGCCTCACCAAGACGTGGGCGCTGGCGGGCCTGCGGGTCGGTTACGCCCTGGGCCCGGCCGACGTGTTGGAGCGGATGACCGCGCGGCGTCCGCACTGGCCCCTCGGGACGCTGCAGCTCGATGCGATCGCGGCGTGCAGCACACCGGCAGCGGTGAACGAGGCCGACCTGGCCGCCCGTCGGCTCGTCGAACTGCGCGCCGAGATGGTGGCCGCGCTGACTAGGATCGGCGTGCGTGTCGTCGACGGTTGCGCCCCGTTCGTGCTGTTCTCCGTACCGGACGCCGAGCTGATGCGTAAACACCTCGAGCACAAGGGCATCGCGGTGCGACGCTGCGACACGTTCGTCGGCCTGGACGGCCATTTCCTGCGCGCCGCGGTAAGGCCGGAATGGCCGCAGCTCGTCGAGGCGATGGCCGAGGTGCTGCGATGAGCGCTCGCGCGAAGAGCCGAGGGCTGCGATGAGCGCTCGCGCGAAGAGCCGAGGGCTGCGATGAGCGCTCGGGTCTCCGACATCATCGACGTCCTCGAGGCGGCGTATCCGCCGGCGCTGGCGCAGTCCTGGGACTCGGTCGGCCTGGTCTGCGGGGATCCGGCCGAGACCGTGGACACGGTCACGGTCGCGGTCGACGCCACGTCGGCCGTCGTCGCCGAGGTGCCCGAGCGTGGCCTGCTGCTGGCGCACCATCCGCTGCTGTTGCGCGGTGTCGACACCGTCGCCGCCAGCACCGCCAAGGGCGCGCTGCTGCACCAGATGATCCGCACCGGCCGGGCGCTGTTCACCGCCCACACCAACGCCGATTCGGCATCTCCCGGGGTGTCCGACGCTCTGGCGCAGGCGTTGGGTGTGGCCGTCGAGGAGGTTCTCGAACCAATCAGCGCCGGACCCGACCTGGACAAGTGGGTGGTGTTCGTGCCCGCCGAGAACGCCGACGCGGTGCGGGAGGCCCTGTTCGCCGCGGGCGCGGGCCGAATCGGCGACTACTCGCACTGCAGCTGGACGGCCACCGGCACCGGCCAGTTCCTTGCTCACGACGGTGCGTCGCCCGCCATCGGGACGGTCGGGTCGGTGGAACGCGTCGCCGAGGACCGGGTGGAGGTGATCGCGCCCGCCCGGCTGCGTGCCCCGGTGCTCGCCGCGATGCGCCAGGCGCACCCCTACGAGGAACCCGCGTTCGACATCCTCGCGCTGGCCCCGATACCCGGTGACGTCGGGCTGGGCCGGGTGGGTTCGCTTCAGCGGCCGGAACCGTTGTCGGCGTTCGTCTCTCGCGTGCACGACGCGCTGCCCGGCACATCGTGGGGGGTGCGCGCCTCGGGTGAGGCCGACGCACCGGTGTCTCGGGTGGCGGTGTGCGGCGGAGCGGGCGACTCGTTGCTCGATGTCGTCGCGCGCGCCGACGTCCAGGCCTATGTCACGTCGGATCTGCGGCACCACCCGGCCGACGAGCACCGTCGGGCCTCCGGGGTGGCGCTGGTCGACGTGGCGCACTGGGCCAGCGAGTACCCCTGGTGCCTACAGGCGGCGGACCTGCTGCGCGGGCATTTCGGCGATGCGCTGCCCGTGCGGGTGTCGGCGGTGCGCACCGACCCGTGGAACGTCGAAAGATGAGGCATGAAAGCTGAAGTAGTCCAACAACGCTCGTTGCTCGAGCTGGCCCAACTCGACGCCGGGCTGAGCCGCATCGAACACCGCGCCAAAAACCTGGCCGAACAGCAGCGGGTCGAGGAGATCCAGGCGACGCACCGCGAGGCCAACGACCGGTTGGCGGCGCTGCAGATCGCGATCGAGGACCTCGACGCCCAGGTCGCAAAATTCGAATCCGAGATCGACGGCGTGCGCCAGCGAGAGGAGCGTGACCGCAACCTGCTGGCCGGCGGAACCGTTGACGCCAAGCAGCTCACCGAGTTGCAGCACGAGCTCGAGACGCTGGAGCGCAGGCAGGCCGCGCTGGAGGACTCGCTGTTGGAGGTGATGGAGCGCCGCGAGGAACTGCAACGCGACCAGGGCAGCGAGTTGACCAAGATCGACGAGCTGCAGAACGAGTTGGGCGTCGCCCAGGCCGCGTGCGAGGGGGTGCGCACCGAACTCGACCAGCTTCGTCACCAGAACAGGTCCCGCCGTGACGAACTGGTCTCGGGACTCGACGCCGACCTGGTCGCGCTCTACGAGCGCCAGCGGGCCGGCGGCGGAGCGGGTGCGGGCCAGTTGTTGGGCCGACGGTGCGGCGCCTGCCGGATCGAGATCGACAAGGGCGAGCTGGCGAGGATCTCGGCGGCGCCCGACGACGAAGTGTTGCGCTGCCCGGAGTGCGGCGCGATCCTGCTGCGCGTCAAGGGGACCGGCGAGTGAGAGTGATCGTCGAGGCCGACGGGGGATCGCGCGGCAACCCGGGCCCGGCGGGGTACGGGTCGGTGGTCTGGTCGGCCGACCGCGACGTGGTGCTCGCCGAGAGCAAGGAGGCGATCGGCCACGCCACCAACAACGTCGCCGAGTACCGCGGGCTGCTCGCCGGATTGACCGAGGCCGCGAGCCTGGGTGCCACCGAGGTCGACGTGCTCATGGACTCCAAGCTCGTCGTGGAGCAGATGTCGGGTCGCTGGAAGGTCAAGAACCCCGACCTCGCCGCAATGCACCAGCAGGCCAAAGCGATCGCGGCCCGGTTCGACCGCGTCACCTACAGCTGGATCCCGCGGGAGAAGAACAGCCACGCCGACCGGCTGGCGAACGAGGCGATGGATGCGGCGACCGAACTGGCAACGGCCACAGAAGAAGTCAAACCCAAACAGGCCGCCAGCCCCGCCGGCTGGACAGGTGCTGTCGGCGCGCCGACGCGTTTGCTGCTGCTGCGGCACGGCCAGACCGAGCTGTCGGTCAACCGCCGCTACTCGGGTCGCGGCAATCCGGCGCTGACCGACCTGGGCCGGCGCCAAGCCGAGGCCGCCGCACGGTATCTCGGAGGCAAGGGCGGCATCGCCGCGGTTGTCACCTCCCCGCTGCAGCGGGCCTACGACACGGCCGCCGCCGCGGCCAAGGCGTTGGGTCTGGACGTCTCCGTCGACGACGATCTGATCGAGACCGACTTCGGCGCTTGGGAGGGCCTGACGTTCTCCGAAGCGGCCGAACGGGATCCCGAACTGCACCGGCGATGGCTGCGTGACACCAGCGTTTCCCCGCCGCAGGGAGAGAGTTTCGACGCCGCCGCCGAGCGCGTCGGCAGGGCCAGAGCGCGCATCATCGCCGAATACGGAGGCGAGACCGTGCTGATCGTGTCGCATGTGACGCCGATCAAGACGCTGCTGCGGACGGCGCTGGACGCCGGGGCGGGCATCCTGTACCGGCTCCACCTCGATCTCGCGTCGCTGTCGATCGCCGAGTTCTATCCCGACGGCGCGGCATCGGTGCGACTGGTCAACCAGACGGCGTATCTCGATCAGCCGTGAAGATGGAGTCGCTCGCCGTGTGGCCCGAAGATCGTGATCGCCTCGACCGGGCCGTCGACCACGCCGAACCAGTGCGGTGTCCACGTTGAGAACTCAACGGCCTCACCGGGTTTCACCGTGAAGTCTCGTTCGCCGAGGATCAGGCGCAGCTGACCCGACAGCACGTACATCCAGTCCCAGCCCTCGTGAACCGGCAGTTCGACGGGTGGCGTGCGGCGGCGGGCGCTGATGCGGACCTTGAACGCGTGCAGTCCGCCGCCGGCCTGCCGGGTGAGCGGCCAGTAGGTGATGCCGTTCGCGGTGTGCGAACCCGTGCGTACCCGGGGGTCCTCGGCTTCCGGTGCTCGAAGGAGCTCGTCGGTGCTGACCGCCAGCGCGGCGGCCAGTCGCGGCAGGTGGTCCAGCGCGAGTCGGCGCTTACCCGATTCCAGCCGGCTCAGCGTCGACACGTCGATGCTGGATCGGCCCGCGACCTCCTCGAGGGTGAGGCCGCGCTGCATGCGCAGTTCGCGCAGCCGACGCCGGACTCTCGCGTCGACGCCGTCGTCGTCTTTTGCCTGCATGGCAAGAAAGCTTGGCAGTTTGCCCTCCCGCCTGCAAGGTGGTGGACATGAGAGACGACTGGGATTGCATCATCGTCGGCGGCGGTGCGGCCGGGTTGAGCGCCGGTCTGGTGCTGGGCCGGGCCCGGCGCCGAACCCTGCTGATCGATGCGGGCGCACAGAGCAACTTGGCTGCGCACGGCATCGGCGGCCTGCTGGGCCACGACGGCCGGCCGCCCGCCGAACTATACGAACAGGGACGGCGGGAACTGTCGGTGTATCCGAGCGTAGAGGTGCGCACCGGTGCGGTCGTGAGCGGTGATCCGGTCGACGGCGGCTATGTGCTGGAGCTTGCCGACGGCCGTCGTGAGCGCGGCAGGCGGGTGCTGCTGGCCACCGGCATGGAGTACCGACCGCCGGTGCTGCCCGGGCTGCGGGAACTGTGGGGGCGCTCGGTGTTCCACTGTCCGTTCTGCCACGGGTGGGAAGTCAGGGATCGGCCGTTGGGGGTGTTGGCCCGCGGTGAGCGCGCGGTGCACTCTGCGCAGTTGTTGCGCAACTGGAGCGACGACATTGTGGTGCTGACCGACGGGCCCGACGATCTCGACGACGACCAGCGCGCCCGGTTGGCCGCCGCGGATATCGTGATCGACCGGCGCGAGATCGCCGAATTGGTCTCCCGCGACGGCGAACTGGAGGCAGTCGTCTTCGTCAACGGCGATCGGTTGCCGCGGTCGGGCCTGCTCGTCGCGACGAGTCTGCATCAACGTTCGGCTCTGGCCGAGCAACTCGGTGCGGCCTTCGCCGAGCCGACCCCGATTGCGCAGGATCCGGTCCAGGTGGATGCGCTGTACCGCACCACCGCTCCGGGAGTTTTCGCGGCCGGCGACGCCGGCGCGCAGATGCCGCAGGTGGCTGCGGCGATCGCCGCGGGCTCGCTGGCTGCCGTCGCGGTGGTTCAGAGCCTGCTGGGCGACGACGATGGAGCCGTCTCGGAAGGGAGAGATCGTGTCAACGCCTGATGCCAAACAGCACTGGGAAGAGCACTACGCAGAACGCAAACGGGTGTGGAGCGGACGCGCCAACATCCGACTCGTGGAGGTGGCGGCGACGTTGACGTTCGGCACCGCAGTGGATCTGGGCTGCGGAGAGGGCGGTGATGCGATGTGGCTCGCCGAACGCGGTTGGCGGGTCGTCGCCGTGGACATCTCCGACACCGCGCTGGCCCGCGCCGCCGAGGATGCACAGGCACGCGGGGTGGCGGACCGAATCGACTTTCAGCAGCACGACCTGTCGGAGAGCTTCCCCGACGGAACCTTCGATCTGGTGTCGGCGCAGTTCCTGCACTCGATGCTGGCGCTCGATAGGACCGCGATCTTCAGGAAAGCGGCCGCAGCGGTGCGGCCCGGCGGCGTGTTGGTGATCGTCGACCACAGCGGGCCACCGCCCTGGGCCTCGAAACTCGACCATCACCACCACACCTTCATGAGCCTCGACGAGGTGCTTGCGGCGCTCGATCTCCAGAGCGCGGAATGGGAACGGACGCGGGTGGAGACGGTCGGTCGCGATGTCACCAATCCCGATGGGGAGGCGACGACATGGGTCGACAACGTGATCGTCCTGCAGCGGCGTTAGTCACTTCGCGTCGTGGAAGATCAGGCCCAGCGTGTAGCGCTCGCCGGACCGGACCACTGAGACGCCGTGGCGCACCGGTGCGGCCGACCATCCACGGGCGGAGCTGACCGGTCGCTCGCGGGTGGTGAATGCGAATCCGTGGCCGTGCGGGAGAAGGGTTGCGGTGCCGCGGGATTGGGCGCGGGGCCGCTGCTCGACGAGCAGGAACTCGCCGCCGGTGTGGTCGACGCCGGGCTCGCTGAGGCTGATGACCACTTGAAGCGGAAACACCAGGTCGCCGTAGAGATCTCGGTGCAGGGCGTTCCAGTCACCCGGCCCGTACTTGAGCATCAGGGCCGTCGACTTGGTCTGGCCCGCGGCGCGGCACATGTCGAGCCATTCGTCGAGGGTGTCCGGCCACGGCGCTTCGCGACCCAGCTTGGTCCACCAGTCCCGGGCGATCGGCAGCAGCCGCGGATACAGCGCCTGGCGCAGTTCCTCGATCGGTTCGGGGTAGGGCTGGTGGAAGTAGCGATACTCGCCGTCGCCGTACCGGTACCTGGCCATGTCGACCGTCGTGCGGAACATGTCGTCGTCCTCGTAGAGGCGGCGGATTTTCGCGGCCTCGGCCTTGGTGAGCAGACGCGGGAGTAGGGCGCCGCCGAACTGGTCGAGCTCGGCGGCGATCGCGTCCCAGTCGCCCGAGTTCACACGGCTGAGCCACTTGGTCTGCGTCATCAGGTCAACCTTGCGCCTTCGCGCTCGTCGCCGCGCCTTTTGCACACACCTGGTAGACGCCGCGGACCGGCGACTTGTGAGGTTTGAGGTCGGACCGTCGCCGCGCGCGGTCGGGCGTTCGGGGAGTTGCACCTCAGCGCCCAGCTATTCAGTCCAGGAGTGCGGGTTCCCTGACGAGAATTTCGGCGATCTGCACCAGCTTCATGTTGAGTTCTTGGGAGGTGCGGCGCAACGTATCGAACGCTTCCTCGGCCGACATGCCTCGTCGACTCATGAGAATGCCCTTTGCCTGTCCGATCACATCGCGGCTGTCGATCGCCCTGTGCAATTGGGCTTCTCGCAAGTTCGAAGTGGTCACCGCCTCTGTGGTGGCCAGTGCGAGCGAGGCATGCGTCGCCAGAAGCAGGAGCAGATCTCTGTCGACGTCGGCGAGCCCGCAGGCCGACCGTGAGTAAAAGTTCATCGCTCCCGCCAACCGCGGGGGAATTGGCGCTGGAATAAGCGACAGCGACAACACCGCGCATATGCCCGTCTTGCTCACCGCCGGGGCTAACCGGGGCCAGGGCGAGGCTTCCCCGCCGAGATCAGGACACTCAGCCACGGCTGGCCCGGAAGCCTGCGCAGCCGTGACACACGGACCTTCGCCGAATTCGTATTGCATTTCGTCGATCATCCGAGCCACCGAATCGGTGGCTACGGGCGTGTGGAACGCGCCGTCGGGTGTTCTCAGAGTCACGCTGATTACATCGGCCTGCGGAGTTACGGCGGCTGCTGCTTTGACGATTTGGTCGAGGACGTCTTCGACGGTTTCTGCGTCTAGCAGGGAACGGGTCAACTCGGCGAACTGACATGCCAACGGGCCCAGCGGATAGCCGAAACTCCGTGCCGCTAACCCACCCAGTCGCTCGGATTCGCGCGCGTTGGCAGCGAACCGCTGCCGATCTCGCGTCCAGTCCAGCTCGGTCGTGGGTCGGCTCGGATACCGCGAGACGGTTTCGGGCGCTATGAAGTGACCTTGATAGAGAGAGTTCGATTGTGGATCGTCCATGTGCCCGTCCGCCTTGCTGGCCCCGGGTCGGTCGCCCACGATCCGGTTTCAACGGTACGCTCTTCGTCGCGGAATTGACGGCGATGCAAATTCTAGCTTGGGCGCGGTCCGGCGCACGGTGATCAGGGTGTCGACGCCTCACGCTTCAAGGCGTCCACGGCGTGAGGCGCGGTGTCCATCCGGGCACGTTGCGCCGGTACTCCTCGTATTGCTCACCGTAGCTGCGCGCCAGCGTGGGCTCTTCGTACCACCGCACGAAAGATGCCGTGGCGATCCATCCGACGATCGCGTACGCGACGAGCCAGAGGCTGTCGAACAGCAGTGCCTGACCGAGGATCGCCGTGAGCAGGCCGACGTACATCGGGTTGCGGACAAAGCGGTTGAAGCCGCTCACGACGAGCCGCTCGGTGGGCGCCACCGGCATCGGTGTCCCGCCGGCCTTCACGAACTGGGTGAAGGCATGAATCGGCGGGATGAGCCCGAGAACGACGAGCAACACCCCGAGCACGATTCGCAGTGGCGGGCTGGACCCGGGGATCGCCCAATGGGTGATCAGCCACGGGCCCAGCCCGACGAACGTGCCGGGGGCGACCACGAAGAACGCCGCCGACGTCAGCGCTGCCGTCGGAGTCCTCACCTAGCCAGTATTGACTCCGAGCTCCGCCAGCTGGGTCAGTCTCACGCTGTTGCCGGACGGGTCGCGGAACCCGGAGTCGATGCCGTACGGCATCTGGTGCGGCTCCTCGGTGAACTCGACGCCGCGCGCCCGCATCTCCTCGAACGACGCCTGACAGTTCTCCGTGGTCAGGAACACGGTGCCGGCGAAGCCCTTCGCGGTGAGGTCGAGCACCTGCTTGCGCGTGTTCTCGTCCATCACCGGCTCGCCGGGCACCGCCATCAAGACGATCGACACATCGTCCTGGCCGGGCGGGCCTACGGTCAGCCAGCGGAAGGTGTCGTCGAGATCCGGCAGCGAAACATCCTGTCGCACTTCCATTCCGACCTTCTCGGTCCAGAACTTCAGTGCCACTTCTTGGTCGTGTACCCATAGGTGGGCGCTCGCGATTTTGATCATGAGCAAGACGTTACGGTCGCCGGCCGGGACCCGTCTTCTCCCCGTGTGCTGTCTTCGGCACCCGGCTGTCGGCCTGCGGACGGGTGTCGCGCCTGAGGATGCAACTCGGCACCGGGGCGGTCATCGCCGCCGGCGGCAGGCTCGCCCGGTACGCGGCAGGCGGCAGCCCGTACACCCGCGCGAAGCTGGAGGTGAACGACCCGACGCTCTGCAGTCCCACCATGATGCAGATGTCGGCCACGGAGCGATCGGTGTAGCGCAGCAGCGCGGCTGCGCGCTCGAGCCGGCGCGTCTGGAGGTACGCGCGCGGCGATTCGCCGAAGGTGCGGGTGAACATGCGGCTGAAGTGTGCCCGCGACAGACCGGCCGCGGCGGCGAGGTCGTCGACGGTGATGGCCTCGGCGTACCGGGCGTCGACCAGATCCTTCGCGCGCAGCAGATAGCGGGCCGGCGGTACCTGCGCCATGGCCACAAGTATGTCGTGCTCGCGGAACAGCGGCGACACGCGATACGTTGTTACCGCGGATGAGTTGGCTGGGCGGCCGCGGAGTCGAGGTTCACCTCGGTTTCGAGGAAAGTCCGGACTTCACAGAGCAGGGTGATTGCTAACGGCAATCCGAGGTGACTCGCGGGAAAGTGCCACAGAAAACAGACCGCCACCGGTGACGGTGGTAAGGGTGAAACGGTGCGGTAAGAGCGCACCAGCGCTCCGGGTGACCGGAGTGGCTAGGCAAACCCCACCCGAAGCAAGGCCAAGAAGGCCGCAACCTGGTTGCGGTCGCGCAGGCGCCCGAGGGTTGCTCGCCCGAGCCTGCGGGTAGGCCGCTCGAGGCACCCGGCAACGGTGTGTCCAGATGGATGGTCGCCGCTTCGCCGCCGTGGTCAACGCGGCGGCGAGGAACAGAATCCGGCTTACAGGCCAACTCATCCGCCCCGCGCGTTGACTCGCACATTCAGCTGGTCGGCGAGTTTGGGCTCTTGCAGCGCCTGACGTTGTCGCCTGGCGCGAAGATCACAGCTCGTGACCCACCTACACGCAAACCCAAGCTGTGTCGATGCTGAACCTGTAGCAAACGGCGGTCCTAGTGCCGATGCTGTTATATCGCCACTGGTCTTGGCGACCGTTGACAAAGGGCAACGTGCAGCTATAGCCCGGCCCGACGGTCGTGCCTCTGCGCGCCCACGTCCCGTTGGCGTAGTCGCAGTTGGCTTTTTCATTCGCGATTTGGTCCTCGATATCACGCGGCGGCCTGGCGCCGGCTTCCGCCGGATCGATTGCGACAGAGCCGAACACAGCGGCCGCCGCGAACAGAATTCCGGCCAGTGCGGCGCGTTTAGCGGTGGGCTTCACCGCGGTGTTCGTGTGCATTTTGGGTAGTCCTCTTGATTCGACGGGGTCAACAGCTCATAAGGCCAATGGTCGCGACCAAGCAGCGAGTCGGTAATCGCCGGGAAGCCAGATTTCCATCCCGACACGGAAGGGTCTCCTATCCGCAGGGCAAACCATCACCACCCGTGCCACCGGCTGACCGTCCGCAGCAGATTCGACAAGGCCGTCGGTGACCAACACGGCCACGCTGTGACCTGCGAACACACAACACGGCCAACGCAGCTTCAGGCTGTAAACGCCCAGGTGACAGAATCCGGCTTACAGGCCGACTCATCCGCCCCGCCGGGGCGGGCGGTCAGCGTTCCTTGCGCACCGCCTTGTGCAACTTGCGCAGGGCGTCGTCCAACTGCTCCCGGGAGCGCTGCGCGAGGTCGTCCTCCATCCGGTAGAGCAGGCCGTAGGTGAACGTGTCCTCGCCCGCGGCGTGCGCGGCCTCGGCCTGGTGGCTCAGATGGGTCCGGCTGACCACGCTGTCCTGGTGGTCACCCAGCAGCGACTGGATGGTCTTCGCGCGATCCGACACCTTGTCCTTTCCGGTGGCCGCCGCAGTGTAACGAAGACGCTTGGCTCCCTTGCGGATTCGGTGCAGCGCCTCGTCCTTGTCGTCGTCGGCGCCCGCCGCTGCCGCTGCCTTGGCGGCCTTGCGGACGCGTTTGTAGGCCGAGTCGATGCTGGCTGGCGCCCGCTCCTGGTCACCGGGCCCCGTCGGCGCGGCGGCGACCAGCCCCTCCAGGGCGTCGAGCAGCCGGAAATAGCGCTCCGTACGCATTGCGATCAGCGACCGCCGCAGTCCCGACGCGTAGCGCCGCTTGGCGCCGTCGACCAACCGCTCGCGCACCTGCCCGCGAACCAACTCCGCGGGCAGCTCGTCGAGCGCGCGTTCGTAGCGCTCGGCGAGCACCTCCGCGTCGCGAGCCACCCCGAGGATCGCGGCGAGTTGCCGCAGCTCGTCGAGAATCCAGGCGTCGTCGGAGATGCCGAACGCCTCGCGCGCCGACTGCAGCAGGCTGCGGATCTTGCGCGTCGTCACCCGCATCTGGTGCACCGAATCCCACACGTCGGCGCGCACCGCCCTGTCCCACTCGATCAGCGCTTCGACCTGCTCGGCCACCGCGCGGTGCATGGGGTCGAGCGGCTCGGTGCCCTCGTCGGGCGCCGACGTCTCGGCCAGAACGCGGGCGAGTTTCGATCCGCTGGCGGCCGGCACCGCGCCCGCGTCCAGCAGTCGGTTCGACAGCCGGTCGAGCAGGTCGCGGTCGCCGCCCCCGCCCTCGACCAGTTCCAGTTCCCACTCGCGCCAGGCCTGCTCGGGGTCTTCGGGATCGGCCGCGGCGGTCACCTGGTCGTCGCAGAACTCGGCTATCGCCGTGCCGTCGGCGCTGTAGAGCATGTCGACGGTGCGGTCGGTCGTGATGCGCGCGACGGGCGCGAGCGGGCGATCCCGCACGATGGCCAACACGATGTCGCGCAACTCGTCGGGCACCTCGTCGGTCTCGCCCAACGGCTGCCTGACCTCGGTGCGGGCATCCGGACCGGCCGGCAGCTTGAGATGCCATCCGGCATCGGGACCGCCGGTGCGACGGCGCAGCGTGATCCGGTGGGCGGCCAGGTCGTGATCGGCGGTGTCGAAGTAGACCGCCTCGAGCCGGTAGGAGGGCGATCGTTCGACGCGGGAGACCGCCGACAGGCCATCGAACGACGGCGACACGGTGGATTCGACGACGTCGAACTTGCGCTCGACCTCCAGGTGACGCGACTTCTGGTCATTCGATTTGCCCATAGCGAGGACAGACTGCCACACCCCGGTGAACAACGAGGGTCGGGGAGACGGGTGGTACCGGGCGGGCTTACCACCGGGCGACGTTAGAGTCCACGTGTGACCGATTACGAAACGCTGAGGTTCGAGCAGTCCGGCCCCACCGCGCGCATCACGCTCAACCGGCCGGATGCGGCAAACGGCATGAATGACACCATGACTCGCGAACTGGCCGACGCCGCTAAGCGCTGCGACACGGATGCGACCAAGGTGGTGCTGCTCACCGGCTCGGGCCGCTTCTTCTGCGCCGGAGGCGATTTGAAGTCGTTCGCGTCGGCGCCCGACCGCGGGGCCCACATCAAGGGCGTCGCCGACGATCTGCACCGGGCGATCTCGACCTTCGCGCGGATGAACGCGGTGCTGATCACCGCGGTCAACGGCACCGCGGCGGGGGCGGGCTTCTCGATCGCGGTCACCGGCGATCTGGTGCTGGCGAACGAGTCCGCATCGTTCACGATGGCCTACACCCGCGTCGGGCTGAGCCCCGACGGCAGCTCGTCGTACTACCTGCCGCGGCTGATCGGCATCACCAAGACCAAGGAACTGATGCTCACCAACCGCACCCTGTCGGCACAGGAGGCGTCACAGTGGGGGTTGGTCACCGAGGTGGTGCCCGACGCCGAACTGGCCGACCGGGCCGACAAGCTGGCCGGTCAAATGGCCGCCACCGCAGCGGGTTCCAACGGGGCGGTCAAGGAGTTGCTGCTCGGCACGTTCAAGAACGGTCTCGAGGAGCAGATGGAACTCGAGAGCCGATTGATCGCGCGCAGTGCCCGCTCCGCCGACGGCCGCGAGGGCGTCGACGCCTTCATGGCCAAGCGCAAGCCGGAGTTCGGCTAGAACGAGTGCTCGTCGGCGGGGAACACCCCGCTGGCCACCTCTTCGGCGTACTGCGTTGCGGCGCGGCGCAATTCCTCGCCGACAGCGCCGAACCGCTTGACGAACTTCGCGGTCTTGCCGCTCGTCATGCCTGCCATGTCCTGCCATACCAGCACCTGGGCGTCGCAGTTGGGGCCCGCGCCGATCCCGACGGTGGGGATGGTCAGCTTGCCGGTGATCTGGGTGGCCAGCTCGGCAGGCACCATCTCCATCACGACGGCGAACGCGCCGGCTTCGGCCACGGCGATGGCGTCGTGGATGGTCTGCTCGGCGGCGTCACCGCGGCCCTGCACGCGGAAGCCGCCCAGCCCGTTGACGCTCTGCGGGGTGAACCCGATGTGCGCCATGACCGGGATGCCCGCCGCGGTGAGCATGGCGATCTGCTCGGCCACCCGCTCGCCGCCCTCCAGCTTGACCGCTTGCGCACCGGTCTCCTTGAGGAACCGGGTCGCGCTGGCCAGCGCCTGCTGGGGGCCCGCCTCGTAGCTGCCGAACGGCATGTCGGCGACCACCAGCGCGTGCGGGGCCCCGCGGACCACGCCGCGCACCAGCGGGATGAGTTCGTCGAGGGTGACCGGCACGGTGGTGTCGTAGCCGTACACCACGTTGGCCGCCGAGTCGCCGACCAGCAGCACCGGAATCCCGGCGTCGTCGAAGACGCGGGCGGTGGAGTAGTCGTAGGCCGTCAGCATGGCCCACTTGTGGCCCTCGGCCTTCCACTTCTGCAGATGCAGGGTGCGGACCTTGCTGCGCGCGGTGTTGATTCCCCGGTCGCTTCGGTCCTGCCCGCCGTTACGCTCGGCAGCACCGTAAACGGTCTGCTCAGACATCGATGTCTCCCACAGGGGTGAGTCGGGTCGAATCCTCGAGGCCGATTGCGGTCCCCGGGTTCGTCTGACGCCTACCAGTCTGCCACTTCGGGCGAACGAAGTGGAAAGCCGCGTTAAGTGGATTTCCTCACACCCGACCTCGGCACGCATAACATCGGCGGAATGCAACGGCTCAGCGGACTCGACGCCAGCTTCCTGTACCTCGAAACCGCACAGCAGCCGTTACATGTGTGCTCGATCCTCGAACTCGACACCTCGACGATGCCCGGCGGCTACACCTTCGACCGCTTCCGCGACGCGCTGAACGAGCGCATCAAGTCGATGCCGGAGTTCCGGGAGAAGCTGGCCGACAGCCGCTTCAACCTCGACCACCCGGTGTGGGTCGACGACAAGGACTTCGACCTCGACCGCCATCTGCACCGGATCGGGCTGCCCGCGCCGGGCGGCCGCCGCGAGCTCGCCGAGATCTGCGGCCACATCGCGTCGCTGCCGCTGGACCGGACCCGCCCGCTGTGGGAGAAGTGGGTGATCGAGAACGTCTCGGGCACCGACCCGCAGGACGGCGGCCGGGTCGTGGTGATGACCAAGGTGCACCACGCCGGGGTCGACGGGGTGACCGGCGCGAGCCTGATGTCACAGCTGTGCAGCACCGAACCGGACGCGCCTCCGCCGGATCCGGTCGACGGGCCCGGCGATGCCAGCTCGCTGGAGATCGCGGTGAGCGGTGCGGTCAAGTTCGCCACCCGCCCGCTCAAGCTGGTCAACGCCCTGCCGGTGACGGTGTCGTCGGTGGTCGACACGGTCCGCCGCGCCCGCTCCGGGCTCTCGATGGCTCCTCCGTTCGCCGCGCCGAGGACGGCCTTCAACACCAACGTCACCGGCCACCGCAACATCGCGTTCGCCCAGCTCGACCTCGAGGGCATCAAGACCGTCAAGAACCACTTCGGGGTCAAGGTCAACGACGTGGTGATGGCGCTGGTGTCCGGGGTGCTGCGCAAATTCCTCCATGACCGGGGCGAGCTGCCGGAGAGCTCGCTGGTCGCGATGGTGCCGGTCTCGGTTCACGACAAATCCGACCGGCCCGGCCGCAACCAGGTGTCGGGCATGTTCTCCCGGCTCGAGACCCACATCGCGGACCCAGCCGAGCGGCTGAAGTCCATCGCCGAAGCCAATTCCGTTGCCAAGCAACACAGTTCGGCCATCGGCGCGACACTGCTGCAAGACTGGACGCAGTTCGCCGCGCCCGCGGTGTTCGGCGTCGCGATGCGCGTCTACGCCGCCAGTCGGTTGAGCGGCGCCAGGCCGGTGCACAATCTGGTCGTCTCGAACGTCCCCGGCCCGCAGGTGCCGTTGTACTACGTGGGCTGTGAGGTCAAGGCCATGTACCCGCTGGGGCCGATCTTCCACGGCTCGGGCCTCAACATCACCGTGATGTCGCTGAACGGCATGCTCGACGTCGGCATCGTGTCGTGCCCGGAATTGCTGCCCGACCTGTGGGACATGGCCGACGACTTCTCGGCGGCCCTCGACGAGTTGCTGGCCGCCACGCGATAGCCGCCTAGCCAGGGCAGATGGGTGTTCATGGCAGCATGTTGAGCCATGAACCGCAAGATCGGCGTCCTCGCGCCCACGGTGCTACTTCTGGTCGCCGGTTGCAGCAACCTGGTCACCGGGCGCGCAATGGTTGCCGTGCCACCGCCGGGCACCCCGATCGAGTGGGCCCAGTGTCAGACCGAGGCCAGCGATGAGTCCCGCGTGCCGGCGAGCGCCGAGTGCGCGATGTTGTCGGTGCCGGTGGACTACGCGCAGCCCGACGGCGAGGTCGCCCGCATCGCGATGATCCGGTTCAAGGCCACCGGAGAGAAGATCGGCTCGCTGATCATCAACCCCGGCGGTCCGGGGGAATCGGGCGTGGAGGCGGCGGCCAGCGTCGTCGGTTCACTGCCGGAGTTGGTCCGGCAGCGCTTCGACCTCGTCGGGTTCGACCCGCGCGGCGTCGCGAACTCCACGCCCGCCCTGTGGTGCAACTCCGACGCCGACAACGACCGGCTGCGCGCCGAGCCTCAGGTCGACTACTCGCCGGAGGGCGTCGCCGAGATCGAGAAGGAGACCAAGGACTTCGTCCAGCGCTGCGAGGACAAGATGGGCAAGGAATTCCTCGCCAACATCGGAACCGTGAACGTGGCCAAGGATCTCGACGCGATGCGCCAGGCGCTCGGCGACGACAAGCTGACCTACCTCGGCTATTCCTACGGCACCCGGATCGGCGCCACCTACGCCGAGGAGTTCCCGGACAAGGTGCGCGCGATGGTCCTCGACGGCGCCGTCGACCCCAATGCCGACCCGACCGAGGCCAACGTCCGGCAGGCGGCGGCGTTCCAGACCGCGTTCAACGACTACGCCGCGGACTGTGCGAAGGACCCGTCGTGCCCGCTGGGCACCGATCCGGCCAAGGCCAACGACGTCTACCACAGCATGGTGGACCCGTTGGTGGACGCGCCGCTGGAGACGCGGGACCCGCGCGGGCTCAGCTACTCCGACGCGATCGTCGGCTCCATCCTGCCGCTGTACTCGCCGAATTTGTGGCGCCATCTCACCCAGGCGCTGAGCGAGATGAAGGACGGCCGGGGCGACACGATGCTGGCGCTGGCCGACCTGTACATGGGCCGCGACGAGCAGGGGCACTACAACAACTCGACCGACTCGCGGGTCGCGATCAACTGCGTCGACAAGCCTGCGGTGACGGACCGGGCGAAGGTCGCCGAGGAGGACCGCCGGGTCCGCGAGGCGGCGCCGTTCATGAGCTACGGCGAGTTCACCGGGCACGCCCCGCTGAGCACCTGCGCGTTCTGGCCGGTGCCGCCGACCAGCGAACCGCACGAGATCAAGGTCAGCGGGCTGCCGCCGGTGCTGGTGGTGTCGACGACGAACGACCCCGCGACGCCCTATGCGGCCGGCGTGGAACTGGCCAAGCAACTCGGTGGCACGCTCGTGACGTACGACGGCACCCAGCACACCGTGGTGTTCCAGGGCGACCAGTGCGTCGACGACATCGCCGCGCGCCATCTCGTCGATCTGACGTTGCCGTCGGCGGACACCCGCTGCTCCTGATCTGATCACAGCCTGATCACCGTTGCGTCGCGGCCGCAGACGCGCGGCTATCGGCGTGCCACCATGTCTGCCATGTGGCGGGTGGGCAGCGTGGCCGCGCTCGCGATCCTCGTAACCTCGGCGGTCGCGTGCCCCGCTGCGTCGGCGACGCCGCAGTGGTCCGGCTGTGAGCGGTTCGTCGACACGGCCGACATCCCCACCGCGCAGTGCAGCACCGTGGCGGTGCCCGTCGACTATGCGAAACCCGAAGGGGCGCAAGCACAGTTGGCGGTCATCCGGATACCCGCCACCGGAAACCGGATCGGTGTGCTGATGGTCAACCCCGGCGGTCCCGGCGCGTCGGCGGTCGAGACCGTCGCGGGGATGGGCGCGGCGCTGGCGGACACCGAGATCGGCCGCAGCTTCGACCTGGTCGGCTTCGACCCGCGCGGCGTCGGCCATTCGACACCCGAATTGCGTTGCCGGACCGACGCGGAGTTCGACGCGTTCCGCACCGAACCGCTGGCCGACTACAGCCCGGCAGGCGTCGCCCACATCGAGGGCCTGTACCGACAGTTCGTGCAGGCGTGCACCGACAGGGTGGGCACCGAGTTCCTGGCCAACGTCGGCACGGCGACCTCGGTGCAGGACATGGACGTCGTGCGCGCCGCACTCGGCGAGAACCAGATCAACTATCTCGGCTTCTCGTACGGCACCGACCTCGGTTCGGCGTACGCCGCGCGGTATCCGGACCGGGTGCGCGCGATGGTCTTCGACGGTGCGGTCGATCCGCGGCTCGACCCGATCACGGGCCGGATCCGCCAGATGGGCGGCTTCCAGAAGGCGTTCGACGACTACGCCGCCGACTGCGCGCTGTCGCCCGGCTGCCCGCTCGGCACCGACCCGGCGCAGTTCGTCGACCGCTTCCACCAACTGGTCAACCCGTTGGTGCAGCGGCCCGGCTACACGTCCGACCCGCGCGGACTCAGTTACCAGGACGCCATCACCGGAACGGTCAACGGGCTGTACACGCAGCGCTTCTGGAAGTACCTGACCAGCGGTCTACTGGGGTTGGCACGCGGCACCGACGCCGGCGACCTGCTGCTGTTGGCCGACGACTACCAGGGCCGCGACGAGGCGGGGCACTACACCAATCAGCAGGACGCGTTCACCGCGATCGGCTGTGTCGACGCGCCGTTCCCCACCGACCCCGCCGCATGGGTCGAGGCCGACCGCCGCACGCGCGAGGTCGCGCCGTTCCTGTCGTACGGCGGCTTCACCGCCTTCGCGCCGCGCGACGTGTGCGCGATGTGGCCCGTCCCGCCGACGTCCACGCCGCACCCCGCGTCGTCACCCGGCCCCGGCAAGGTCGTCGTGGTGTCCACCACCCGCGATCCCGCCACGCCGTATCAGGCCGGCGTCGACCTGGCCCGGCAGATGGGCGCGCCGCTGATCACCTTCGACGGCACCCAGCACACGGTGGTGTTCAACGGCGACGCCTGCGTGGACACCGCAGTGGTGAACTACTTCGTGGACTCGGTGGTCCCGCCCGACGGCCTGCGCTGCTGAGGTACCTCAGGGGATGACCCAGTGGCCCGGCGTGCCCTCGAAGAACGGGTTCTCGAAGCCCTGAACCGTCGGCAGCTTCCTCAACTCATCGGGTTCGATGCCGAAGAACGGGTTGCGGACGCCGTTGATGGTGGCGGAAACCCTGAGCTGCTCGGGCCGGATCTGGTCGCCCGGCAGGCCGAAGTAGTCGTCGACCTCCGGCACGCTCGGCCACACGTCGGGCACGCCCCACTCCGGGATCTCCCAGTGGCCGGGCGCCTCGTCGAAGAACGGGTTCTCGAATCCCTGGACCGTCGCCATCTTCTTGAGCTGCCCGGGCGGGATGCCGTAGAAGGGGTTCGGGACTCCGTTGATGAAGGCCGCGTTCTTCAGTTGCCCCGGCGGGATCCTGGCGCCGGGCAGGGCGAAGTACTCGCCTATCCCAGGCACGTTCGGCAGCAGGTCCGGCACGTCGACATCGACCACCGGGACCGGCGCCGGTGGCACGTTGACGGGTGGTCCCGGCGGCACCTGACCCGGCGGCAGGCCGACGTCGGGCACTCGCGGCACCTCGACCGGAGGCACGTTCACGCCGGGTCCCGGCGGCAACTGCCCCGGCGGCAGCTTCAGGTCCGGCCCACGCGGTACCTCGACCCGCGGAACCTCGACCCGTGGCACCTCGACCTGGGGCGCCGGTGGCCCTGGTACGGGTGGCACCGGCGGCACGGGAAACTTGGGATCGGCCTGGACTGCGCCGGCCCCGAGGCCGAGCGCTAGGAAACCGCCCACTGCCCCTGCCAGACTCGCTGTCACTGCCCGATTGCTGAGATTCACGATCGCTCCTTCGCCTCGCGCTCTGCGTGGTAAGGACGGCCTAGGCCGTACCGCGACCCCCCGATCGAGGCGTTGGGTATCCGTGGACGCGGCGCGCTAAACCCTCGGGCCCGGCAGCCGTAACCCGACCGTCCGAACTTCACCGTCGCGTGTAACACAGAATTAACAGCCGGTGCATACGCTGCGGACATGGATCGGCAGAAGGAATTCGTGCTGCGCACGCTGGAGGAACGCGATATCCGCTTCGTCCGGCTGTGGTTCACCGACGTACTCGGATACCTGAAGTCGGTCGCGATCGCCCCCGCCGAACTCGAGGGCGCATTCGAGGAGGGCATCGGCTTCGACGGCTCCTCGATCGAGGGCTTCGCCCGCGTATCGGAAGCCGACATGGTGGCCCGCCCCGACCCGTCGACCTTCCAGGTCCTGCCGTGGGCCGACGGCTCCGGCAAGCACCATTCGGCGCGGATGTTCTGCGACATCACCATGCCCGACGGCTCGCCGTCGTGGGCCGACTCGCGCCACGTGCTGCGCAGGCAGTTGGCCAAGGCCAGCGACCTGGGCTTCTCCTGCTACGTGCATCCGGAGATCGAGTTCTTCCTGCTCAAGCCCGGTCCGAACGACGGCTCGGAACCGGTCCCGGCCGACAACGGCGGCTACTTCGACCAGGCCGTGCACGACGCGGCGCCGAACTTCCGCCGGCACGCCATCGATGCGCTCGAGCAGATGGGCATCTCGGTGGAGTTCAGCCACCACGAGGGCGCGCCGGGCCAGCAGGAGATCGACCTGCGCTACGCCGACGCGCTGTCGATGGCCGACAACGTGATGACGTTCCGCTACGTCGTCAAGGAGGTCGCGCTCGGCGACGGGGTGCGGGCGTCGTTCATGCCCAAGCCGTTCGCCGAACATCCGGGGTCGGCGATGCACACCCACATGAGCCTGTTCGAGGGCGAGACCAACGCCTTCCACAGCCCCGACGACGTGCTGCAGCTCTCCGACGTCGCCAAGTCGTTCATCGCGGGAATCCTCGAGCACGCCAACGAGATCAGCGCGGTCACCAACCAGTGGGTGAACTCCTACAAGCGGCTGGTGCACGGCGGCGAGGCGCCGACGGCCGCGTCGTGGGGTGCGGCGAATCGTTCTGCGCTGGTTCGGGTTCCGATGTACACCCCGCGCAAGGCGTCGTCCCGGCGCGTCGAGGTGCGCAGCCCCGACTCGGCGTGCAACCCGTACTTGACGTTCGCGGTGCTGCTCGCGGCGGGGCTGCGGGGCATCGAGAAGAATTACGCGCTCGGTCCGCAGGCGGAGGACAACGTCTGGAACCTCACCCCCGAGGAACGCAGCGCGATGGGCTACAAGGAGCTGCCGGGCAGCCTCGGCGTCGCGCTCGAGCAGATGGAGAACTCCGAACTGGTCGCCGAGGCGTTGGGCGAGCACGTCTTCGATTACTTCCTGCGCAACAAGCGCGCGGAGTGGGAGAACTACCGCAGCCACGTCACGCCGTTCGAGCTCAAGGCCTACCTGTCTTTGTAGGTGACTGGTCGAGATACGGGCTGCGCTACCTTTCAGGGGTGGCCAAACCCGCGACGCAGCGCCCGAAGCTGCCCAGCGTAGGGCGGCTCGGGCTGGTCGAACCGTCCGCGCAGGCGGACCTGGATCGACTCGGCTGGAACACCGATGCGTGTGTCGAGCTGTTGTGGTCGCTGTCGCGCGCGCCGGACTCCGACACCGCACTGCGCACGGTGGTGCGACTGGCCGAGTCGCTGGGCACCGGGTGGGACGCGCTCAACAAGGCGCTGCTCGACGACCGCGGTCTGCGCGGCCGGCTGTTCGGGGTGCTGGGCTCGTCGATGGCACTCGGCGACCATCTGGTCGCGAACCCGGGCAACTGGCACCTGCTGGCCGGCGATGTGACGTTGCCGCCGGTCGACGAGCTGCGGGCCATGTTCGTCGGGCTGGCCGAGGAGACCGGCGACCCAACCGCGGCCGTGCAGCCGATGCGCGCGCTCTACCGGGACCGGCTGCTGGTGTTGGCGGGCCTGGATCTGGCCTCCGTCGTGGAGAACGAGCCGGTGCTGCCGTTCACCAAGGTGGGCGCTCATCTGTCGGATCTGGCCGACGCGGCGCTCGAGGCCGCGCTGCGTCTCGCGATGATGGCGGCGGGCGGCGACAACCCGCCCCGGCTGGCGGTCATCGCGATGGGCAAATGCGGTGCCCGCGAACTGAATTACGTCAGCGACGTCGACGTCATCTTCGTCGCCGAAACCGCCGACGCCGTCGCCACCCGGGTGGCCGGCGAGATGATGCGGTTCGCCGCCGACGCGTTCTTCGAAGTCGACGCCGCGCTGCGGCCCGAGGGTAAGCACGGCCAGCTGGTCCGCACACTGGACTCACACCTCGCCTACTACCAGCGCTGGGCCAAGACGTGGGAGTTCCAGGCGTTGATGAAGGCGCGGCCCGCCGCCGGCGACGCCGAACTGGGCCGGGCCTACATCGAGGCGCTGACGCCGATGGTGTGGACCGCCTGCGAGCGCGAGCATTTCGTGTCCGAGGTCCAGTCCATGCGCCGACGCGTCGAGGAACTGGTGCCCGCCGAACGGAGGGCGCGCGAGATCAAGCTCGGCACGGGCGGGTTGCGCGACGTCGAGTTCGCCGTTCAGCTGCTGCAGTTGGTGCACGGCCGCAACGACGAGGCGCTGCACGTGGCGTCGACGGTCGACGCGCTGGCCGCGCTGGGTGAACGCGGCTACATCGGCCGCGACGACGCCGCGAACCTCACCGCGTCTTACGAGTTCCTGCGGCTGCTCGAGCACCGGCTGCAGCTGCAGCGGCTGGTGCGGACCCACCTGCTGCCCGACGAGGACGACGACGAGTCGCTGCGGTGGCTGGCCCGGGCCGCGCACATGCGCCCCGACGGCAGGCACGACGCGCTCGGCGTGCTCCGCGAAGAGCTCAAACGGCAGACCCTGCGGGTGTCGCGGCTGCACGAAAAGCTGTTCTACCAACCGCTGCTGGAGTCGGTCGGCCAACCGGCCCTTGGTATTTCGGAGGGGATGAGTACCGAGGCGGCACAGCGTCAGCTCGCCGCCCTTGGCTATGAGGGCCCACAGAGTGCGCTGACTCATCTGGCCGCGCTGACCGGCAGCAGCGGGCGGCGCGGCCGGGTGCAACAGGTGTTGCTGCCGACGCTACTGGACTGGCTGTCGGACACGCCCGACCCGGATGCGGGCCTGCTGGCGTACCGGCAAATCAGCGACGCGCTGTCCGAACAGCGGTGGTACCTGTCGACGCTGCGCGACGAGGGCGCGGTGGCCAAGCGGCTGATGCAGGTGCTCGGCACGTCGGCCTACGTGCCCGAACTGCTGATGCGGGCGCCCGAGGTCATCCAGTCCTACGCCGACGGACCCGACGGACCCAAGCTGCTCGACGTCGATCCCGACGGGGTGGCACGAGCGCTGATCGCCTCGGCCGCACGGCATTCCGACCCACAGCGGGCGATCGCCGCGGCGCGCACGTTGCGCAGGCGCGAGTTGGCCCGCGTCGCGTCGGCCGATCTGCTCGGCATGCTCGAGGTGACGGAAGTCTGCACGGCGCTGACGTCGGTGTGGGTGGCGGTGCTGCAGGCCTCACTCGAGGTGATCATCCGTGCGAACACCACCGACCGTGGGCCGCTGGCCCGCATCGCCGTCATCGGCATGGGTCGGCTGGGCGGCGGGGAACTGGGCTACGGCTCGGACGCCGACGTGATGTTCGTGTGCGAACCCGAAGAGGGCGTCGAGGAGTCGGCGGCGGTGAAGTGGGCGGTCAACATCGCCGAGAAGGTGCGCACGCTGCTGGGCACCCCGAGCGCGGATCCGCCGCTGGAGGTCGACGCGAACCTGCGGCCCGAGGGCCGCAGCGGGCCGCTGGTGCGCACGCTCGGCTCGTACGAGGCCTACTACGCGAAATACGCACAAGTCTGGGAGGTGCAGGCACTGCTGCGGGCCCACCGCGTCGCCGGCGATCTGGACCTCGGCGAGCGGTTCCTGTTGATGATCGACAAGATCCGCTACCCACCGGGCGGGGTGTCGGTCGAGGCGGTGCGCGAGATCAGACGCATCAAGGCGCGCGTCGACGCCGAGCGGTTGCCTCGCGGCGCGGACCCCAACACCCACACCAAGCTCGGGCGCGGCGGCCTGGCCGACATCGAGTGGACCGTGCAGCTGCTCCAGCTGCGCTATGCGCACAAGGTGCCGACGCTGCACAACACCTCGACGCTGGCGACACTCGACGCCATCGGTGCCGCAGAGTTGATCGCCGAGGGGGACGTGGAGCTGCTGCGGCAGGCCTGGCTGACCGCCACCAGCGCGCGCAACGCGCTGGTGCTGGTGCGCGGCAAGCCTACCGACCAGCTGCCCGGGCCGGGGCGTCAGCTCAACGCGGTCGCGGTGGCCGCCGGGTGGGACACCGACGACGGCGGCGAGTTCCTTGACAACTACCTGCGGGTGACGCGGCGCGCTAAAGCGGTGGTGAAGAAGGTTTTCGGGGGATGAGGCGGAGCGGATGAGCGCATGAGTATGGATTTCGGGTTCGACGTGATCACCGAGGACGAGTACCAACGTCAGCGGGCGTTGTACGGCCCGCTGACCGAGGCGGTGCGCAAACTCATCGACGCGAGCCTGCACACCGAGGTCGACGAGGCCACCGTCCGGGACGCGCAGGCGCGGATCGAGGCGGTCGCCGAGATGCTGGGCGGCAAGCAGCGCGCGGTGACGTCGACCCTGCGCCACGAAGGCACCGGCCGACCCCTCGCGTGGGCGAATCCGGCTGTGGGACTGCGTAATGCGATCGCCCCGCCGATGGTCATCCATCACACCGACGACGGCCGGTGCTGGAGCGAGTTCACACTCAGCGGCGCCTACGAGGGACCGCCCGGGTGGGTGCACGGCGGCATCTGCGCGCTGGTGCTCGACCACCTGCTGGGCGAGGCGGCCAGCGAGGGCCTGACCCAGCCCAAGTTCACCGGCACGATCTCGCTGCGCTATCTGCGGGGCACACCGTTGGGGCCGCTGCGCGCCGAGGCTTTCGTCGAAAGGTCCGAGGGCGTCAAAACGTTCGCCCGCGGCTACCTGATGGACGCCGACGGCACCACGGTCGAGGCCGAGGGCGTCTTCATCCGGCCGGCCTGGGCCAGGGACGCGGGATGAAGTGCCCATGAAGTTCTATGTCAGCCTGGCGTTCCTGGACACCAACGAGGTGGTCGAGATCGCCAAGGCCGCGGACGATCTCGGATACGAAGGCCTAGGGATCCCCGATCACGTCGTCAACCTGGAGACCCTGAACACCCCCTACCCGTACACCAAGGACGGACGGCGGCGGTGGGAGGCGTTCACCGACTGGCCCGATCCGTGGGTGCTGATCGGCGCGCTGGCGACGGTCACCTCGCGCGTGCGGTTCGTCACCACGGTGTACCTGCCTGCGATGCGCGACCCGTATTCGGCGGCGAAATCGATTGGCACGGCGGCATTCCTGGCAGGCGGCCGAGTCGAACTCGGTATCGGCGTGGGCTGGTGCTCCGAAGAGTTCACGCTGATGGGCCAGCAGTTCGCGCGGCGCGGTAGACGCACCGACGAGATGCTCGAGCTGATGAAGGAGCTGTGGAAGCCCGGGTGGACGGAGTTCGACGGTGAGTTCTACACCACGCCGAAGCTGGAGATGGAGCCCACGCCGCCCCCGATTCCGGTCTATGTCGGCGGGTTGTCCGACATCGCGCTGCGCCGCGCGGCGCGCCATGACGGGTGGATCGGCGACCTCATCACCACCGACCGGGCGTTGGAGCGGGTCAGTAAGCTACGAGAGCTGCGCGCCGAAAACGGTTTGACCATGGACGATTTCACCGTCATCACACCGCTGACCGACGCGTTCACCCCCGAGCACTACGACCGCGCCGAAGCGGGCGGCATCGCAGGCATCGTCACCATGCCGTGGATGTTCTACGCGGGGCCGCAGGCGACGCTCTCGGAGAAGATCGACGGGATGAAGCGCTTCCGCAAGGATCTCGGGCCGGACTAGTAGCGGGGCCGGCGGAAGCGGCTGAGCAGTCCGCCGCGCCGGACCCGTTGGCCGGTCGCGTACCCCCCCGGCGCCGCGGTGCCCGCGGGCGCCGCGGTGCCGGTGACGACGCCACCCGGCGCGGCACGGCCCACACGCCGCCCACCGCGCCGGGCGTCGACGGACCAGGCGCCAGGGCCCATTGCCGCCAGTAGCAGGAAAGCGAAGCAGTACATGATCGCGGCCTCGCCGCCGTTGCCGCCCACACCCTGGTCGTAGGGCCAGAAGCTCGCGGCCGGGCCTTCCAGGGGTGGCCAGTGCATCCAGAAGTACGCGACAGCCATGTGACCGGCGGCGATGAAAGCCGCGATGCGGGTGAACAGGCCGACGGTGATCAGGATGCCGGTGACGAACTCGATCAGGCCGGCCCACCAGGTCGGCCATGTGCCGACCGGAATCGACTCTCCGAGGGGCCAACCGAAGAGCTTCATCGAGCCGTGCAGGGTGAAGAGCAGACCGAAGATGATCCGGAAGATGCTCAGCGCAGGCGAGGAGTAGCGGGCGAAGCGGGCGTCCAGACTGGTGGTCATGGGCTGACCTTACGACGAACGACAACGCGGGGCAGAGAAACCCTCTGCCCCGCGTTGTGCGTTCTGCGCTTACACGTCGAAGTACAGCGCCACCTCGTACGGGTGCGGACGGATCTGCACCGGCAGGATCTCGTTCTCGCGCTTGTAGGAAATCCACGTCTCGATCAGGTCCTCGGTGAACACGCCGCCCTCGGTGAGGTAGTCGTGGTCCTCCTCGAGCTTGTCGATCACCGCCGACAGCGAGGTGGGCGCCTGCGGGATGCTGGCGGCCTCCTCCGGCGGCAGCTCGTAGAGGTCCTTGTCGACCGGGGTCTGCGGCTCGATCTTGCGCTTGATGCCGTCGAGGCCGGCCATCATCATCGCCGCGAACGCCAGGTACGGGTTCCCCGAGCTGTCCGGGCAGCGGAACTCGAGGCGCTTGGCCTTCGGGTTGTTGCCGGTGATCGGGATACGCACGCATGCGGAGCGGTTGCGCTGGCTGTAGACCAGGTTGATCGGGGCCTCGTAGCCCGGCACCAGGCGCTTGTACGAGTTCACCGTCGGGTTGGTGAACGCCAGCAGCGACGGGGCGTGGTGCAGGAGGCCGCCGATGTAATGGCGGGCGGTGTCGGACAGGCCCGCGTAGCCGGACTCGTCGTGGAACAGCGGCTGGCCGTCCTTCCACAGCGACTGGTGGGCGTGCATGCCGGAGCCGTTGTCGCCGAACAGCGGCTTGGGCATGAACGTGACCGTCTTGCCGGCCTGCCACGCGGTGTTCTTGATGATGTACTTGAACAGCACCAAGTCGTCGGCCGCATGCAACAAGGTGTTGAACTTGTAGTTGATCTCGGCCTGCCCGGCGGTGCCCACCTCGTGGTGGCCGCGCTCGAGGGTGAAGCCGGCGTTCTGCAGGTTGGTGCACATCTGGTCGCGCAGGTCGACGAAGTGGTCGTAGGGCGCGACCGGGAAGTAGCCACCCTTCGGGCGCACCTTGTACCCGCGGTTGGCGCTGCCGTCGGACTCCACCGGCTCGCCGGTGTTCCACCAGCCGGCCTCGGAGTCGATCTCGTAGAAGGTGCCGTTGATCCTCGAGTCGAAGGACACCGAGTCGAAGATGTAGAACTCGGCCTCGGCGCCGAAGTAGGCGGTGTCGGCGATGCCGGTGCTGGCCAGGTAGTTCTCCGCCTTGCGTGCGACGTTGCGCGGGTCGCGCGAGTACGCCTCGCGGGTGAACGGGTCGTGCACGAAGAAGTTCAGGTTCAGCGTCTTGGCGGCGCGGAACGGGTCGATGCGCGCGGTCTCGGGGTCCGGCAGCAGCATCATGTCGGATTCGTGGATCGACTGGAAGCCGCGAACCGACGAGCCGTCGAAGGCGAGGCCGTCCTCGAAGACGTCCTGTGTGAAGGCCGAAGCCGGGACCGAGAAGTGCTGAACGACGCCGGGCAGATCGCAGAATCGGATGTCGACGTATTCGACTTCCTCGTCCTTGAGCTGCTTGAGGATGTCGTCGGCGGTCTTTTCTGCCACTGAAGTTCTCTCCTTTATCTGGTAACCCGCGGGTTGACGCTAAGGACACGATGTTGCACGGTCGTCAACCGTATGTTGCGCCGAAGTTACGCAATCGGCGATCAGTGCCTCCTCGATGGCGGCCGGACGGACTGCGTCGAGTCCCGCTTATCCTGACAGTATGGCCCGAACACTGGGGTCCTGGATGTCGGGTTCGGATCCGAGCAGCGACACCGGACCCAATGACTACCCCGGTCAGCGCCTCGGCTTACCCGAGAGCGGTTCCGGATCCATCGCCCGGTTCGGCAGGCGCATCGCCGCGCTGCTGATCGACTGGTTCATCGCCTACGGGTTGGCGGCGCTCGCGATGTCCCTGGGACTGCTGTCGCTCAACGCCCTGTCCACCGCGGTGCTGGTCGTGTGGTTTCTGCTCGGCGTGGTGTCGGTCCGGCTGTTCGGGTTCACGCCCGGTCAGCTTGTCCTCGGCCTGCGGGTCGCGTCGGTCGACCGGCGGATTCACGTCGGAGTGGGCCGCGCTGCGGTCCGCGGCCTGCTGATCGCGCTCGTCATCCCGGCGCTGTTCACCGACAGCGACTTCCGCGGCTACCAGGACCGCTTCACCAACACCGCGGTCGTGCGACGCTGATCCGGGGGGGTCGCGAAACTGAACTTATGCAGGCCGAAACCGTGGCAGATTCATACGGTCACTGCAATATCGCCGTTTGGAGGTTGCAATGCCGTCTGGATACCCCGTCCCATTGGCGGTGCGGAGACAGTTCGTCGACCTGGTGTGTGCCGGCACTCCGGTGCTCGA
>NZ_JBDPMF010000013.1:0-98714 GCF_039871645.1 Mycobacterium sp. B14F4
ACCCACTGACCTACACCGTGCCCACCCAACCCAGCAGCGGCACCGTCACCATCACCACCAACGGCACCTACACCTACACCCCCACCCAAGCCGCCCGCGACGCCGCAGCCACCCCCACCGGACCCAAGACCGCCACCTTCACCGTCGTCGCCAGCGACGGCCAAGCCACCGCGTCGGTATCCGTCACCGTCGCCATCCTGCCGAGCACCGGGAGCAACAGCCCTCCGGTGGTGACGGGCACCACCGCAGGCTCACCGAATCAGATCACTGGGACGATTACGGGCACCGTCACCGCGACCGACGCGAACAGCGATCAGCTGACGTATTCGTTGTCGGGTGGACAGCCCGCAGGCGGCACCGTCACGGTCAACGCCAATGGCACCTTCACCTTCACGCCCACCGTGTCGGCGCGACTCGCTGCAGATGCCACCCCGCTAGCCGACTACGCAACGTTCACGATTGCGGTCAGCGACGGACAGGCAACCACGACTACGACGGTAAGCCTGGCGATCCTGCCGGCCACCTTCTCCAGCCAGATCGGTTCTGCTACCACCGGTTCCAATCCGTACGGCGTCGTCGTCGTAGGCGACAGGGCCTATGTCGCCAACCAAGGCAGCAACACCCTGTCCGTGATCAGCATCACGGACGGCTCCCTGGTGAGCACCATCACGGTTGGAACAGCGCCGACCAATCTGGTGTCCTCTCCCAACGGATCGCTCCTGTATGTAACGAACCGCACAAGCGGCACGGTGTCGGTCATCAATACAGCGACCAATCAGGTAGTGGGAAGCCCGATCAAGGTCGGCACGCAGCCCGAGTCGATAACCATCAATACCGACGGCACCCGAGTGTATGTTGCGAATTTCTTCAGCAGCACCGTTTCAGTGATCGACACCGATGCGACGAGCGCCAACTTCAACAAGGTGATAGCCACCATTCCGGTTGGTGCGAATCCGCGTGGAATCGCATTTGCGCAGACGGTGAACGGGCCGAGGTTGTACGTGGTGAACCGGACCTCGAACACCGTCACAGTGATCAACGCCAGCACGAACCAGGTGACAGTCAGCGCGATCGGCGTCGGCGCGACCCCCCAGCAGGTCGTCGTCAGCGCGGACGGCACTCGTGCTTACGTGAGCAACTACGGCAGCAACAGTGTGTCGGTGATCAATACTGCCACCAACACGGTCGAAGGAACGACCGCGGTGCCTTCCATGCCGGTGGGCGTGGCGCTGAGTGCCGACGGCAGCGTCTTGTACGTCGCCAACGGCAACGACAAGATCAGCGTTATCGACACCGCGTCGCGGACGGTGATCAATACCCTGACAATCGACCTTGCTCCCGAGTCGAACTTCCATATGATCGCTGTCGCCGCCGACGGAAGCCTGCTCGTCACGGACACGGCGGACAACGTCCTCCGCACGGTGAATCTTCAGCGAGGCCACACCCTTACTGTCACGGTCTCTGAACCCAATGCGACGAGCGGCGTGGTCACAGGAGCCGTGAGCACCGACATCAACGCCGGTTCGGTGGCATATACGCCGACTGCCCCGAAATACGGCGCGGTGGTGATGAACACGAACGGCACCTTCACCTACACACCGAGCCAGCTCGGGCGCCAGATTGCCCGCATCACGGCGGGAACCGACACGGATCAATTTTCCGTCACCGTCGATGACGGCACCGGATCCGTGCAGACCGTCACGGTCACCGTCACCATGGCCCCCGTCGACGTCACGGGTGTTGATACGACGGCCGCTCTGCAAGCGTTATTGGGCGGCCTCCGATCCGGCGACACGCTCGTGCTCGCACCTGGCACGTATCAGTACAACAGCCTGCTGCGCGTCACCACGTCGGGCGTGACGATCGACGGCAGTGGCGCTACTCTGTACGCCACTAATCCCGCGCTGGCGTCATTCCAGATCCTGGCGAACAACGTGACGCTGAAGAACATGAATCTGCATGCTCCCGTTGGGCTTCCACGCCAGGACGGCACCAACCAGAGCCGCCTGCTGTTCGGCGGGAACGGCAACATCATCAGCGACGTCAACGTCGTCGGAAGCGCGTCCGCAGGAATCTACATCGTCGGCGCCAGCAACTTCCTTGTAGAGCGGGTCACGGTCAGCGACACCGCCGCCGACGGCATCCAGATCACCGGCGCGTCGAAGAACGGCGTCGTGAACAACGCAACGGTATCCCGTACCGGCGACGACTCCATTGCCGTCGTGTCGTACAGCTCCGACTCCGGCCCGGTGACCGACATCGTCATCAACAATCCGACAGTCATCGATAATCTGCAGGCGCGTGGCATCGCGGTCGTCGGCGGTGAGCGAATAACGATTAACAACTTCACGGTCAACGGTTCGAGCCAGGCCGGTCTCTTCATCGGTTCGCAGGGCGGGATCTTCAATACCCGCGCCACGAGAGACATCACGGTCAACGGCGGCACCATAAGCCGTTCGAACACGGCCTCGTTCTTCCCGTTCGGCGCCATCATGATTCTGAGCCAGAACCCGGGTGTCGAAGTGTCGAACGTGACGATCCGCAACGTCACCATCAATCAGCCGACGTTGGGCCAGACGCACAACATCACCGTTGTTACGGCAGGGAATGCGTTGACATGGGACCAGGCTTTATTGGCCACTCCGCAGGGCACTCTGTCGAACATCAACTTCGACGGCATTACGATCGTGGAGTTCCCGGAGCTACCTGTGTTCTTCTCAAACGCTCCCGGCGCCTACACCGCTACCGGGGTGACGATGAACGGACGACCGATCACGATTTCGACCTCGGTCTGATGCGGTAGTCGTCGGGCCCTATTCCACCGGATCCGGCAGCACCCTCAAGTGGCCGCGCCGGCGGCCGTTGACCTCGGAACGCCGGGCGGGCGGCGCAACCAGGGCTCCGCCCTGCACTCCCGTGGCCGGATCGGAGAAACCTGGCAGAACGCCGTTGACCGGCGGCGTCATGTCTCGTCGTTCCCGGACCGCATCGGCGAGTGCGACGAGATCGTCGTCGTCCGGAATCGACGGCAACGGCCCGGCGTGCCGAACTAAATCCCAGCCGCGTGGGGCGGTGATCCGTTGAGCGTGCGATACACACAAGTCCCAGGAATGCGGCTCAGACACTGTCGCCAACGGTCCTACGACGGCCGTCGAATCCGAGTAGACGAAGGTCAGCGTCGCGACCGCATAGTGGGGACACCCGGGCCGGCAGCAGCGACGGGGAACGTTCACGAACGAGAGGTTATCGTGCGCAAACACCGCGAGCCGCCGGACACGCGCAGTCGGCGGGCCGCCGATCCCCAACCGTTACCCTCGTACCGTGCCCAAGCGGGGATACCTGCATTCACGCCGCGGCCGCGAGATGCGCGGGCCGCTGCTGCCGCCTACGGTGCCGGGCTGGCGAAGCCGCGCCGAGTTGTTCGACATGGTGGTCCTCGAGGCGTACGAGCCGATCGAGCGGCGGTGGCAGGACCGGCTGAAGGCGCTCGACGTCGCGGTCGATGAGATTCCCCGGATCTCGCCGAAGGACCCGGACAGTGTGCAGTGGCCACCCGAAGTGATCGCCGACGGGCCGATCGCCCTGGCCCGGCTGATACCGGCCGGGGTGGATGTTCGCGGCAACTCCACCCGGGCTCGAATTGTGTTGTTCCGCAAGCCGATCGAGCGACGGGCGAAGGACACCGTCGAACTCGAGGAGCTGTTGCACGAGATTCTGGTGGCTCAGGTCGCCACGTATCTGGGCGTCGAGCCTTCGGTCATCGACCCGGCGATCGACGACGACTGATACGACGACTAGATGATCCCACGCTTGAGGCGGCGGCGCTCGCGCTCGGAGAGGCCGCCCCAGATGCCGAAGCGCTCGTCATGAGCCAGCGCGTAGTCCAGGCACGCGTCGCGCACCTCGCAGCCCTGGCAGATCCGCTTGGCCTCGCGGGTCGAGCCGCCCTTCTCCGGGAAGAACGCCTCGGGGTCGGTCTGGGCGCACAGCGCCTTCTCCTGCCAGAGGTCGTCCTCCGGGGTAAGCGCCGGCGCCACCTCAATCGGATCGGGCACCAGGCTTAACTGGGGACGCCGTGGCGTCTCGATCGGTGCCAGTCCGGTATCGGTGTGCGGCGCGCTGTCTACTGAGCCGAAAAACCGGCTGTCGAACCGAACGACGCGATCGAAATCGCTGTGCTCAAAAGACATCTTCCGCCTCCTCACCTGGTCTCGTGAATCCCCTATACGCCCGCACAGCACAGACGTGCGGCCATCTCAATTCGAACAAGTGATCGAATCTCGGTCTGCGGCACCGGAACCGGATGGCCTACCGGGAAATGACACTGGTGTGATTACACACGCGTTAGCTGCCGGGGTCAAGCGCTAGAACAGGAATTCATACCATTCCGTGATCCAATTTCGGCGAGTCGCAGTTCGGCGTGTCCCTCACACCCCCCGTCCTGCCCGAGTCCTGCCTGCCCCCCGCCCGCGGTGACGGCCTACTCTCGGTCGATGTGAAGGTCACCGTTCTGGTCGGCGGCGTCGGCGGCGCCCGCTTCCTGCTCGGCGTGCAACATCTGCTGGGACTGGGGCAATTTGGCGCTGGTGATGCAGGCGAGCATGAAGTGACTGCTGTGGTGAACGTCGGCGACGATGCGTGGATGTTCGGCGTGCGCATCTGCCCGGACCTCGACACCTGTATGTACACCCTCGGCGGCGGCATCGACCCCGAACGAGGTTGGGGCCATCGCAACGAAACCTGGCACGCCAAAGAGGAACTCGCGGCCTACGGCGTGCAGCCCGACTGGTTCGGCCTCGGCGACCGGGACCTGGCGACCCACCTGGTGCGCACCCAGATGCTGCGCGCCGGATATCCGCTGTCGCAAGTGACCGAGGCGTTGTGCCGGCGGTGGTCGCCCGGCGCCCGGCTGCTGCCGGCCAGTGACGACCGCAGCGAAACCCATGTCGTCATCACCGATCCCGGCCCCGGCGAGCACGCCGGACAGAAGCGTGCCATCCACTTCCAGGAGTGGTGGGTGCGCCACCGCGCTCGCGTGCCGACGCACAGCTTCGCGTTCGTCGGAGCGGATAAAGCCACCGCGGGGCCCGGCGTCGCCGAGGCGATCGAGACCGCCGACGTGGTGCTGTTGGCGCCGTCCAATCCCGTCGTGAGCATCGGCGCCATCCTCGCGGTGCCCGTAATTCGGGGCGCGCTGCGGTCGACCCCGGCCCGGGTGATCGGCTACTCCCCCATCATCGGTGGAAAGCCGTTGCGCGGCATGGCCGACGAATGCCTCTCGGTGATCGGCGTCGAGAGCACCTCCGAGGCGGTCGGTCGGCACTACGGTGCACGCTCGGGCGTCGGCATCCTCGACGGCTGGCTCGTCCACGAGAACGACCTCGCCGACATCGACGGTGTGGAGGTCCGATCCGTGCCGCTGCTGATGTCGGAGCCCGCGGTCACCGCCGAGATGGTGCGGGCGGGACTGGAACTGGGTGGGGTGAAACCGTGAGCGGCCCGCCGGGCGGTGACCACGGGTCCGCCGCCGCCGTCGAACTGCTGCCCATGCCGGGACTTCCCGAGTTCCGGCCAGGCGACGACCTCGCGGCCGCGATCGCGTCGGCGGCGCCGTGGTTGCGCGACGGCGACATCCTCGTCGTCACCAGCAAGGTCGTCTCCAAGTGCGAGGGCCGCATCGTCGATGCTCCCGCCGATCCCGAGGAACGGGACACGCTGCGGCGCAAGCTCATCGACGCCGAGGCCGTCCGGGTGCTGGCGCGCAAGGGCCGGACGCTGATCACCGAGAACGCCTACGGACTGGTGCAGGCGGCCGCCGGCGTCGACGGCTCTAACGTGGACGCGGCCGAACTGGCCCTGCTGCCAACCGATCCCGATGCCAGCGCGGCGCAGCTGCGCTCGGCGCTTCGGGAACGTCTGGGCGTGGCGGTCGGCGTCATCATCACCGACACCATGGGCCGCGCGTGGCGCAACGGCCAGACCGACGTCGCGATCGGGGCGGCCGGGCTGACCGTGCTGCACGGCTACGGCGGCTCTGTCGACCGTCACGGCAACGAGTTGATCGTCACCGAGATCGCCGTCGCCGACGAGATCGCCGCTGCGGCGGACCTGGTGAAGGGCAAGCTGACCGACATACCGGTCGCGGTGGTACGTGGGCTGAGTCTGTCCGACGACGGGTCGACCGCGCAGACGCTGGTACGGGCGGGCGAGGAAGACCTGTTCTGGCTCGGCACCGAGGAGGCCATCGCGCTGGGCCGCCGGCAGGCTCAGCTGTTGCGGCGGTCGGTACGGCGGTTCTCGGCCGAGCCGGTCGCGGCCGATGTCGTGGAATCCGCTGTCGCCGAGGCCCTCACTGCCCCCGCACCGCACCACACCCGGCCGGTGCGGTTCGTGTGGCTGCAGAGCCGTGCCCGACGGGTCGCACTGCTGGACCGGATGAAGGAGAAATGGCGCGCCGACCTGATCGCCGACGGCCGACCGGCCGACGCCGTTGAACGCCGCGTCGCCCGGGGCCAGATCCTCTACGACGCACCGGAAGTCGTCATCCCGTTCCTGGTGCCCGACGGTGCTCACCACTATCCCGACACCGACCGCACCGCCGCCGAGCGCACCATGTTCACCGTCGCGGTCGGCGCCGCGGTGCAGGCGCTGCTGGTGGCCCTGGCCGTGCGCGAGGTCGGCAGTTGCTGGGTCGGTTCGACGATCTTCGCCGCCGACCTGGTGCGCGACGAGCTGGACCTGCCCGCCGATTGGGAACCGTTGGGCGCGATCGCGATCGGCTATCCCGACGAAGGCGCGGCGCCGCCGGGACCCCGCGATCCCGTGCCGACCGACGACCTGCTGGTGCGCAAGTGAGCCTGCACGAATCGGCGGTCGAGACGCTCACGAATTGGCAGGCGCCCGATCCGGCTCAGGATTCGCTGCGGCACGCGTTGCTGGCGTTCCTGGCCGCCCGTCCCGACGGATGTCTGCGCGAATGCGTGCCCGGACACGTCACCGGGTCGGCGCTGGTGCTGAACCACACCGGCACGCATGCGCTGCTCACCCTGCACCCGAGGTTCGGGCGGTGGCTGCAACTCGGCGGGCACTGCGAGGCCGACGACCCCGACGTCGTCTCGGCCGCGCTGCGCGAAGCCACCGAGGAGTCCGGTGTCGACGGGTTGGTCATCGACCCCACGCCGGCCGCGCTGCACGTGCATCCGGTCACCTGCTCGCTGGGAGTGCCGACCCGCCACCTCGACATGCAATACCTCGTCCGCGCGCCGGCCGACGCCGAGATCGCGGTCAGCGACGAGTCTTTGGACCTGCGCTGGTGGCCGCTCGACGCGCTCCCGGACGACTGCGACTTCGGCCTCACCCAACTGGCGGCGGCGGCACGCTCCCGGTGATCGCGTCGAGATAAGAGTGTCGAGATAAGAGTTACGACACACAAGCCGCCCGAAATCTGTACCGGAACCTTGTTTCGCGCGCCAGCTCTAGATGTCGGTGGAGAACCGGACCCCACCGTCGGGGATCGTGACCCCCGGCCATACCCGCGCACCGCGCAGCAGCTCGCAACGGGCACCGATGTCGGCGCCGTCGCCGATCACGCCGTCGCGGATCAGCGCCCGCGGGCCGATGCGCGCGCCGAAGCCGACAATCGAGCGTTCGATGACCGCGCCGGCGCCGACCCGGGCGCCGTCGAAGATGACCGCGCCGTCCAACCGGGCGCCGCCGGCGATCTCCGCGCCGCGACCGACCACGGTGCCGCCGATCAGCAGGGCGCCCGGCGCGACGCTCGCGCCGTCGTGCACCAGTTCCTCGCCGCGGTGACCGCCGAGGGCGGGCGACGGGGCGATGCCGCGCACCAGGTCGGCGGACCCGCGGACGAAATCCTCTGGCGTGCCCATGTCGCGCCAGTACGTCGAGTCGACGTAACCGCACACCCGCAGACCTTCGGACAGCAGCCCCGGGAACACCTCGCGCTCGACCGACAGCGCGCGGTTCTTGGGGATGCGCTCGATGACCTCGCGCTTGAACACGTAGCAGCCGGCGTTGATCTGGTCGGTCGGCGGGTCCTGCGTCTTCTCCAGGAACGCGGTGACCAGGCCGTCGTTGTCGGTGGGCACGCAGCCGAAGGCTCGGGGGTCGCCGACCCGCACCAGATGCAGGGTGACGTCTGCGTTGTTGGCTTCATGACTGTCGAGCAGGGCGCGCAGGTCCGCGCCGGACAGCACGTCGCCGTTGAACACCAGCGCCGTGTCGTAGCGCAGCTTCGACGCGACGTTGGCGATGCCGCCGCCGGTGCCAAGCGGTTCGTTCTCGACGACGTACTCGATCTGCAGGCCCATCTTGGAGCCGTCGCCGAACTCGGACTCGAAGACACCGGCCTTATACGAGGTGCCGAGCACGACGTGCTCGATGCCGGCGTCGGCGATGCGCGACAGCAGGTGGGTCAGGAACGGCAGGCCGGCCGTCGGCAGCATCGGCTTGGGCGCCGACAGGGTCAGCGGCCGCAGGCGGGTACCGAGCCCGCCGACCAAGATGACGGCGTCCACCTGTGCAGGATTCACCGTTATGCCCGTCCTTTCGCCCTCTTGCGCCGCGAGTTGCGGACCACCAGACCCGCGCGCCCGGCGAGTGCGGCCTTGATCGTCCAGCGCAGCGGCGCCTGCCACCGCCTCGGATACCGATCCGCGAGGAAAGTGTAGGTGCTCACATGATGGGCAGCCAAGTTGCGGGCCGGGTCCCGGCCCGTCGCGTGGCCCTTGTCGTGCAAAATCTCTGCCGCAGGCACGTATACGTTCTGCCAGCCGGCGCGTGACAGGCGATCACCCAGGTCGACGTCCTCCATGTACATGAAATAGCGCTCGTCGAAGCCTTTGATCTCCTCGAATGCGGAGCGCCGTAGCAACAGACACGATCCGGAGAGCCAGCCGACGGGGCGTTCGCTGGGCTCCTCTCGTTGCTGGCGGTACTCGGCCGTCCAGGGGTTCGATTTCCAGAACGGGCCGACGACGGCGTGCATGCCGCCACGGATCAGGCTCGGCTGGTGGCGCGCCGACGGATAGACCGAGCCGTCGGGATCGCGGATCAGCGGTCCCAGGGCGCCGGCACGCGGCCAGCGCGCGGCGGCTTCCAGCAGGATGTCGATGCTGCGCGGCCCCCACTGCACGTCGGGGTTGGCCACCACGAAGAAGTCGGAGTAGTGCGATTCCGCGAGGTACTGCTCGACCGCGCGGTTCACGGCACGGCCGTAGCCCAGGTTGGCGCCGGTGCGCAGCAACCGGACGTTGGAATAGCGCTCGACCGCGTCCTCCGGGGCACCGTCGGTGGAGCCGTTGTCGGCCACGATCACCGTCACCGGACGGTCGGTGGCGTGTGACAGCGAGGCGAGGAACCGGTCCAGGTGCGGCCCCGGTGAGTACGTCACCGTGACGACTGCCAATTCGTCACTCACGTGACGGCTGCCAATTCGTCACTCACGGCGTCGAGGGTATCGGGCCGCCGGGGCCGTGCGCTGCGATCGCATCCGCCAGGGCCTCGCGCCACGGGCGCAGCGGCGTCAGCCCGGCCGCGACCGACCGCTCGATCGACAACGCCGAGTACGGCGGCCTCGGCGCGGGCCGCGGATGGCGGTCGGTGCCGACCGGCCGCACCCGCCCGGGGTCGGCGCCGACGGCCTCGAACACGGCCCGCGCCTGGTCGAAGCGGCTGGCTTCGCCCGTGTTGGCGGCGTGTAGCACCGGCAGGTGCACCGCACCGTCGGCCACCTCGAGTAGCGCCGTGACCAGATCGCCCGCGTAGGTGGGCGATCCGATCTGATCGGCCACCACATCCACCGGTCGATCGCCCGCCGCCAGCCGACGCATCGTGGCCACGAAGTCGGCGCCGTCGCCGCCCTCGTAGACCCAGGCGGTGCGCACGACATAGGCGCCGGGCAGCGCGGCGCGCCCCGCCGACTCCCCCGCCAGCTTGGTGCGGCCGTACACACTCACCGGCCCGGTCTCGTCGTCGATCTCGTAGGGGTGACGCTGGGCACCGGAGAAGACATAGTCCGTCGAGATGTGGACCAGGCCCGCGCCGGCGTCGGCGCAGGCCCGCGCGATGGCGGCCGGCCCGTCGGCGTTGACCGCGTACGCCAGGGCCTCGTCGGCCTCGGCCGCGTCGACCTTGGTGTAGGCGGCGCAGTTGATCACCACGTCACCGGGTTCGACGAACCGGCGGGCGGCGGCCTCGTCGGTGATGTCCCAGTCCGACGACGTCAGCGCCAGCACCTCGCGGCCCTGGCCGCGGGCGCGGGCGGCCAGGGCCCGGCCGACCATCCCGCCCGCGCCGGGGATAACGATTCGGGCAGACATGATCACGAGTCTGGCACGCCGATCCGCGCTACCGGGTCTGCGCCCGTCTCGCAAGTAGCCTGGGCTGATGCCCGCTCGCATGCTTCGTGTCATCGCCGTGTCGACGGCATTGGCGATCGTGGTGGGTACCGGAGTCGCGTGGGGAAAGATCCGCTCGTTCGAGTCGGGCATCAACCACATCTCGCCGATCGCGCTGGGTGAGGGCGGCGAGGACGGCGCGATCGACGTGCTGCTGGTCGGCTTGGACAGCCGCACCGACGCCCACGGCAACCCGCTGTCGGCCGACGAACTGGCCACCCTGCGGGCCGGCGACGACGAGGCCACCAACACCGACACCATCATCCTGATCCGCATCCCGAACAACGGGAAGTCGGCCACGGCCATCTCGATCCCGCGCGACTCCTACGTCGAGGCACCCGGTGTTGGCAAGATGAAGATCAACGGCGTGTACGGCTCGGAGCACGCAGAGAAGATGATCGAACTCGTGGAGCAGGACGGCATGGACCCGGCACAGGCCCAGCCGCAGGCGACCGAGGCGGGCCGCGAGGCGTTGATCAAGACGGTCGCCAACCTCACCGGCGTCACCGTCGACCACTACGCCGAGATCGGCCTGCTGGGCTTCGCGTTGATCACCGAAGCGCTCGGCGGAGTCAATGTGTGCCTGAAAGAAGCGGTGTACGAACCACTTTCGGGTGCAGACTTCCCCGCCGGCTGGCAGAAGCTCAACGGCCCGCAGGCGCTGAGCTTCGTGCGCCAGCGCCACGACCTGCCGCGCGGCGACCTCGACCGGGTGACCCGGCAGCAGGCCGTGATGGCCTCGCTGGCCCACGACGTCATATCCAGCAGGACGCTGTCGAGTCCGGCCACCCTGAACCGCCTGGAGGACGCCGTCCAGCGCTCCGTCGTGCTCTCCGACGGCTGGGACGTCATGGAGTTCGCCGAGCAGTTGCAGAAGCTGGCAGCGGGCAACGTCGCGTTCGCGACCATTCCGGTGCTCGAGGAGGCCGGCTGGAGCGACGACGGCATGCAGAGCGTCGTGCGCATCGACGCCGGCGAGGTCAAGTCGTGGGTGGAGGGCCTGCTGCACGACCAGGACGAGGGCAAGACCGAAGAACTCGCCTACTCGCCGGACAAGACCACCGCCGACGTGGTGAACGCCACCGACATCAACGGCTTGGCGGCCGCGGTGTCACAGGTGTTGACCAAAAAGGGATTCACGCCCGGCAGCACCGGCAACCACGAGGGTGACCCGGTGACCGGAAGCCAGGTGCGGGTGGCCAAGGCCGACGACCTCGGCGCTGCCGCCGTCGCGAAGGACCTGGGCGGGCTGCCCGTCGTCGAGGACGCCTCGGTGGCACCCGGCTCGGTGCGGGTGGTGCTGGGCAACGACTACACCGGGCCGGGATCCGGCCTCGACGGCAGCGATCCGATGCTGACCACCGACGCCGTCGCGGTCGGCGCCGACTCGACCGGGACCGCGCCGCCGCCGTCGCCGATCCTGACTGCGGGCGCCGCCGACCCGGAGTGCGTCAACTAGCCGTGACCACAGTCAGTTCGGCGATCCTCGATCCGCTCATGGCGTCCGACCCCGCCGGCCCGCGGATCACCTACTACGACGACGCCACCGGCGAGCGCATCGAGCTGTCGACCGCCACGCTGGCCAACTGGGCGGCCAAGACCGCCAACCTGCTGCGCGACGAACTGAGCGCGGGCCCGAGCAGTCGCGTCGCGGTGTTACTTCCCGCGCACTGGCAGACCGCCGCCGTGTTGTTCGGGATCTGGTGGATCGGCGCCGAAGTCGTGCTGGGCCCCGATCCCGATGGGCAGGCCGACATCGCGCTCTGCACGGTCGACCGGCTGGTCGACGCCGACGACGCCGTCGGGATGGGCGAGATCGCGGTGCTGTCGCTCGATCCGTTCGGCAAGCCGGTGGCCGATCTGCCCGTCGGGCTGACCGACTACGCGACCGCCGTGCGCGTGCACGGCGACCAGATCTCACCCGAGCAGCATCCCGGGCCGGCACTCGACGGCCGATCGGTGGCCGAAGTCCTTGCGGCGGCTCGTGATTCAGCGGCGGCGCGCGGTCTCACCGCGCAGGACCGGGTGCTGTCGAGCAAGCCTTGGACGACCGGCACCGACCTGATCGACAATCTTCTCGCTGCCCTAGTCGCAGGCGCCTCGTTGGTGCAGGTGAGCAATCCGGAACCGGCTGCAGTGGACAAGCACAGAACGGCCGAAAAGGTCAGCCGAACTCTGGAATGAGATGCAGAGCGGGCCGACTACGGCGATTTGCTCTCCATGATCTGCTGCGCGTTGGCGAAATGCGCATTGGCCTGCTCGACGTGAGACATGAGCGCTTGCGCATTCGAGGTGGCGTCCGGGCCCAGACACATGTTGGCCGCGGTGATCAGTTCACTCACCGCACCTTCCACTTCAGCGGTGAGTGCCTCGTCCGGGCTCGGCAAGGTGTTGCGCAACCGTTGGCTGTTGCTGAGAATTTGTTGGCAGGCGCTGCGGACCCCGTCCATGTTTTGTGCCTGCATCTCACTCGCCGCGGTCTGCAGCGAACTCTGAATGGCGGTGTACGGCCCTTGCGCTGCTCTTAACCATCCAGCAGCAGCCGAGTCAGCGACGTTACGCGAAGGGGGGCACGCGGACCGCGACAGATTCGGAATGCACTCCACCTGCCCCGGTGTCGCCGGGGCCTGAGCCGTGAACTGCGGGCGCCGCAAATCGAAGCCGCTGTCGCGGTTGGAGCCGAAGCCAGGAGTGGCAGTCACCGACGAAGCCGCCGCTTCGGGCGAGAAAGGTAGTTGGGCGCCAGCGGACATCGTCAGCGCGGCAACGATGCCGCCAGTCGCAAGGAGGGCGCTCCCAGCGCTTGCCAGAATGGTCATCAGCCGCCGCTGAGACCCACCGAACTTCTCGTCACTTGCTGACTCCACCGTCACAGGATGGCCTTTGTTGTCGCGTTTCATCGCCGTCCTTTTCCCCACCGACTTATTGACTAGCAAACTCAGGGTATATCACTGCCAAGCAATCTGAAACCGAATGCCACGGCACACCCCTCGAGTGTTGATCGAATCGTCTCGAGGGGTTGTTACTTGAGCAGGGCACGCGACATGACGACGCGCTGAATCTGGTTGGTGCCCTCATAAATCTGAGTGATTTTCGCGTCGCGCATCATTCGTTCAACCGGGAAGTCCTGGGTGTAGCCGGCACCGCCCAGCAACTGCACGGCATCGGTGGTGACCTCCATCGCCGTGTCTGAGGCCAGGCACTTGCTCGCCGCCGAGATGAACCCCAGGTTGCCCTCGCCTCGCTCGGCACGTGCGGCGGCGGTGTAGACCATCAGCCGGGCGGCCTCGACCTTCATAGCCATGTCGGCCAGCATGAACTGCACCGCCTGAAATTCGCTGATGGACTGGCCGAACTGCTTGCGGTCCTTGGTGTAGTCGATGGCCACATCCAACGCGCCTTGCGCAATTCCGACCGCCTGGGCACCAATCGTCGGTCGGGTGTGGTCAAGCGTGGCGAGCGCGGTTTTGAAACCGGTGCCTGGTTCCCCGATGATCCGGTGACCAGGGACGCGGCAATTCTCGAAGTACAACTCGGCCGTCGGCGAACCCTTGATCCCGAGCTTCTTCTCCTTCGCTCCGACGGTGAACCCCTCGTCGTCGATGTGAACCATGAACGCCGATATGCCGTTGGCGCCATTGTCGGGGTCAGTGACCGCCATTACGGTGTACCAAGCGGATTTCCCGCCGTTGGTGATCCATGCCTTGGCACCGTTGAGGATCCAATCGTCACCGTCGGCCTTGGCGCGCGTCCGCATTGCCGCCGCATCGCTGCCCGCCTCCCGCTCGGACAACGCATACGACGCGAGCTTGCCCTGGACGAGGTCCGGCAGTACCTCCTTCTTCAGGTCGTCGGAACCCTTCAGGATCAGGCCCATAGTGCCCAGCTTGTTCACGGCCGGGATCAACGACGCCGAGGCGTCCACCCGTGCGACCTCTTCGATCACGATGCAGGCCGCCACGGAATCCGCACCTTGTCCGCCGTATTCTTCTGGCACGTGCACCGCGTTGAAGCCGGAGGTATTGAGCGCCTCCAGCGCCTCCTGAGGAAACCGAGACTTCTCATCGACGTCCGCGGCGTGCGGCGCAATCTCTTTCTCCGCGAGGGCCCGGATCGCAGTTCGCAACTCTCGGTGCTCCTCGGGCAACTGGAACAGATCGAACGACGAATTTCCAGTCCATTGAGCCATCGTTGCCTCCTCGCTACTCACCGGTAACTTTACCGTGGACCCCGCGGTGCTCAGTAATCGAGCAAGCGATCGCGGAGCGCGGCGTCCTTCTGCAGCACCGCCGTTTCGAGGTCCGCCTGGAATTTCTCAACTCGTCCACGCAACTGCGGGTCGGCCGAGGCAAGGATGCGCACCGCCAGCAGCCCGGCGTTTCGTGCCCCGCCGATCGAAACCGTTGCAACTGGTACACCGGCGGGCATCTGGACGATGGACAGCAAGGAGTCGAGCCCGTCGAGCCTCGCCAGGGGTACAGGCACCCCGATGACGGGAAGAGGCGTGGCCGCTGCCACCATGCCCGGAAGATGCGCCGCACCTCCGGCACCGGCGATGATCACCTCCATTCCTCGCGCGGCCGCGCCGCGAGCGTAGTCATGCATCCGGGCGGGGGTCCGGTGCGCCGACACGATGCCCACCTCGAATGTGATGTCGAACTCGGTGAGTGCAACGGCGGCCTCCTGCATGACAGGCCAGTCGCTGTCGCTGCCCATGATCACGCCGACCCGAGGCCGCGACCGCTCATCAGCCATGCGCATCCCATCCGTCGTCCCATTCCGCATGCGCCAGCCAGCGTGCCGCACGCCGTGCCCGTTCTCGCACCTCGGCCAACGCGCCGTCGGGTCCACTTACATTCACGTGACCGAGCTTGCGACCCGGTCTCTCGACCTTGCCGTAGAGGTGCACCTTGACATCCGGCATCCGAGCGAACAGGTGATGCAGGCGTTCGTCAACGCTCATTGCCGGCGGTCGAGGCGCGCCGAGCACGTTGGCCATCACCGTCACCGGCCAGATCGGCGCGGTGTCGCCCAGCGGGTAGTCCAACACTGCCCGCAGGTGCTGCTCGAACTGGCTGGTGCGCGCACCGTCCATGGTCCAGTGACCTGAATTGTGCGGTCGCATGGCCAACTCGTTGACCAGAACCGTCCCCTCGACAGTCTCGAACAATTCGACGGCAAGCACTCCCACCACGCCCAATTCGTCGGCCAACCGCAACGAGAGTTGCGCTGCGGCGCTGCTCAGTCCCGGGTCCAGGTCCGGAGCGGGCGCAATGACCTCCACACAGATTCCGTCGCGCTGCACCGTCTCAACCACCGGCCATGCCGCCCCCTGCCCGAACGGCGAGCGCGCCACGAGCGCTGCCAGTTCACGGCGCATTCGGACGTTCTCCTCCACCAGCACCGCGACACCATCCGCTAGGTATCGTCGCACGGCGTCGCGTGCCTCGGCGACATCGCGAGCCAGCGTTACCCCGCGGCCGTCGTAGCCGCCGCGCGCAGCCTTCACCACCAGCGCTTCGCCCGCGCGCGCCGCGAATGTATCGATTTCGGCCACGTCGGTGATCTCCGCGAACCGTGGCACCGGCGCGCCGAGCGCGGCCAACCGCCGCCGCATCGTCAACTTGTCCTGCGCGTGGATCAATGCCGATGGAGGCGGGGCCACGTTGACCCCCTCGTCCACCAGTTTCGCCAGCAACTCGCTCGGCACATGCTCGTGGTCGAAGGTCACCACGTCCGCGCCGGCCGCGGCGCGGCGGAGCGCCTCGAGGTCGTCGTGTGCGCCGATGATTGTGTCGGGGGTGACTTGGGCCGCCGCTTCGTCGGCGGTTGCGGCCAGCACGCGCAACGTCTGGCCGAGCGCAATCGCGGCCTGGTGGGTCATCCTGGACAGTTGCCCACCGCCGATCATGGCTACTACCGGCGGCGCACTCGGATCTCGTGGCACCCGCTTATGTTGTCATGCGTGAAGTGGCCACATATCCGTGGTTATCTGCGCGAGTACGCGTCACCGGCCTGTTTTCCGTAGACTGCGCAGTTGTGTCCTTCACCGATGCCACGATCGCAAGGCTGCCACGCCCGATCCGGCCCTACTTCGAACGACACCACGAGCTCATCAAGTTTGCGATCGTCGGCGCAACCACCTTCGTCATCGACTCGACGGTGTTCTACACGCTGAAGCTGACCGTGCTCGAGCCCAAACCGGTCACCGCCAAGATCATCGCGGGCATCGTCGCGGTCATCGCGTCCTACATCCTCAATCGCGAGTGGAGCTTCCGGGATCGCGGCGGCCGCGAGCGCCACCACGAGGCGTTGATGTTCTTCGCGTTCAGCGGTGTCGGGGTCTTGCTGTCGATGGCCCCGCTGTGGTTCTCCAGCTACGTGCTTCAGCTGCGCGTCCCCGACGTGTCGCTGACCGTCGAAAACGTCGCCGACTTCATCTCCGCCTACATCATCGGCAACCTGCTGCAGATGGCGTTCCGGTTCTGGGCATTCCGCCGCTGGGTCTTCCCAGACGAGTTCGGGCGCAACCCGGACAAGGCGATCGAGTCGCTCACAGCCGGCGGACTCGCCGAGGTGCTCGAGGACCAGCGCGACCCCAGCCTGCACGACGGCACCGTGACCCCCCTGCGCAGCCCCGGTCGACGGACCCGGCGGCTGGGTCAGCTCGGCGACTCCTCGGAGCCCAGGGTGTCGAAAACCTCGTGATACAACAACGAGTGAACGCGCTCGACATGTGGGATGTCATGAAACTCAAGAGGATCCTGTGCCGCTGACTCGATGATCAGCGTGCCGGTCCGCAGCATCCTGTCCACGAGACCATGGCGGAACTCGACACTGTTGATCCGCGCCAGCGGGATATCTATTCCCGCGCGCGTCAGCAGGCCATGGCGGAACATGACCCGCCTGTCTGTAATCACGAAGTGCGTAGTCAGCCAGCTGAGAAACGGCCAGAGCACTAGCCAGCCGACCACCAGCAGCCAGACGACCAGGATGACCAGCACGACGATTTGCTTGGCGGTGCTGTCCCAATCCGTGCTGTTGACGTAGCCGGCGCCCAACGCCGCCACGGCAGTGATGGCGACGAGAATCAGCACCGGTACTGTCAGGCGCTTCCAGTGCGGATGCCGATGCAGAACCACCTGTTCGTCTCTAGCCAGCACGTTCTCCGGATAACCCACCGCTGTACTGTACTGCGCAGGTCTACGGCCTACTTCTTGTTGACGACCCCGACCACTGAACCCTTGTCCACTTCGATCAGAGGCAAGGCCTCGAGTCCGGCGCGCTGACAGAATTCGACGAACGCCGGGTTGGCATCGGCGTCGTCGGCGACCAGCACTCCGTCGTCCTTCAGATACGGCCATACGTGGTGAAATTCGAACGTCATTGTCTCGGCTGTGTGCAAGCCGTCGTGCACGAATATGTCGATGGTGCGAAGGTCGGCCAGCAGCGGCGGCAATGCCCGGCGGCTCGAGGACCTGATGTAGGTCCACCGGCCCTTCAGGCGGTCCGGAACTGCACTGCCGGTCTCCACCTGCCAGTCGCCGCGCACCGGCGGCAGATCGATGCTCCAGAGCTGGCCTTCACCGTTCGCTGCCAGCGCGCCAAGCTGGAAGGCCGACGAAATACCACGCGCCACACCGGTTTCCACGATCTTGGCAGGTTTACGATGCCGAATCAGGATCCAGAGCGATTGCGCGAGGGTGTTTCCTCCGTCGTGAAGGTGCTCCCTCGGTAGACGCGCATTGACTTCGGCCGTCATCGCCGCGATCTCCTCGGCGCAGGTAAAGCAGGCCGAGACACCGCACAACTCGTGGATCGCATCGTAGACATCGGCCCGGGCACCGGCGACGTCGACGTGCGGACCCATCCGCCGTACCTCGCGCTTGCCCTCGATTCTGTCGACCAACTCGAACGGACGGGTCACCGCGAGACGCGCCCCCGCTAACGCAACTGAAAGCGAATTCAACGCCATGACAGGACCATAACGTGTTCACTACGCAACATCGACGACTACTTCGCTGCGCTGGCGCGGCGGCGCAGTACCATGCGCGCGCCACGGTGCGGCGCGAACGAGACGCCCTTGTTGCGGGGCCGTTCGTCGGGTTCGTCCGTCGGTACCAGGCTGACCTCGCGGAGCATCGTCTTGAGCACGCCGTTCATCTCCATGTTCGCGAACGCAGCGCCGATACACCGCCGCGTTCCCCCGCCGAACGGCACCCACGCATACATGTCCGGTTTAGAGTCGATGAACCGATCGGGATTGAAGCGGTCGGGCTCCGGATACACGGCTTCGTTGCGGTGGGTCAACGGTATGTCGACCCGGATGATCTGCCCCTTGGCGACGACCCACGGCCCGATCGGCACCGGCTCGTCTATCACCTGTCGGGCGACCCCGTCGATCACCGGCCTTGTGCGGTGAACCTCGTCGATCGTGGCTTGCAGCAATTCCGAACCACCGGAGTCAAATTCGTCGACCAGACGAGACAATACATCTGGATGGCGCCGTAGCCGCTCCACGGTCCAAGCCAACGCGGTTGCTGTTGTTTCGTGCCCAGCGGCCAGCAGTGTGAACAGCTCGTCGGAAATCTCGCTGTTCGACATCACCGTACCGTCCTCATAGGAGGACCGCAGCAACATCGAAAGCACGTCGCTGCGCTCTTCGAAGTGGGGGTCGGCTCGGTGTTGGGCGATCAGAGCATCGATGATGGAATTGAACCGGTGCCGAATCTCGAGGTAGCGTCCCCACGGGCTGCGCGGCCCCCAGTCGTGGCGCAGTCCCGGCAGAATGGCGAAGATGGCAGCCCGTTTCATCAATTTGGGCATGACAGTGCGTAATTCGTCGAGTTGCGCGCCCTCGGCTCCGAATACTGCCCGAAGTATGGAGTTGAGCGTCATACGCATCATCGACTCCAGGATCGGAAATTCCTGATCCTCAGGCCATGTGGCGATCTCCCTCATCGCCTCCTCTTCGACCACGCCGTCATAGGACCGCATCCGCTTGCCGTTGAAAGCGGGCACGAGCAGTTTGCGGCGTCGGCGATGGGCCTCGCCGTGCAGGCCGAACGTCGAGCCAGGACCGAAGACCACGTCCAGATTCGGCTCGACACCCTGCACCAATGTCGTCGAGGTCTGGAACAGCTCCTTGATCAACGCTGGATCGGTGATCACGAGCATTGTGGTCGAGGGGAGTGTCACGGTGAAAGCGGTGCCGAAGCGCTTCCAGGCCGCCTCCATGACCCTGCGGCGGGCGGCCAGAAAGGCGACACCCTGCGCGTGTACCGGCCAGGCCGGGCCCGGTGGCAGCTGGGTGGTCTGGGTAGTCGTCATGAGGCCGACACCTGGTGGCGGTCAGGGTTGGAGTCGTCCGAGTTTTTCGACATCGCCGACAAGCATATCGCGGGTTTGCTCCGAATTCAGATCCAGTCTTGCGACGAGTCCGGCAACACAGTCATTTCAAGCCTCTTGTGACGACAACGCACGGCGCATCGGCCTCATCGGCCTGTGACAGACTGAGAAGATGGTGGCAACTCGTGATAAGCGAATCCGTTCGGTAAAGGAGTGGGGAAAGGGGCGGCTCCGCGGCCTTTTTGAAGTCGGCCAGCGTGTCGGCATCGACGTGCTGCCCAGGCATTTCTACAGCGAGATTCCGGATATCCGCGCTTTGAAGGCCGACCGGCGCTGGCAACGTCCGTATTCGTTGGCCGGTGTTTCGGGCACCGACATCGAAAAACAACTCGGGTGGTTGCGCGAGATTTGCCCAGCGGACCTCGCCGCCACACTGCCGTCGCTGGGCCTGTACGAGTATGCCGCTTCGGAGAACGGAGCAGTCGGCTTCGGCCCGATTGAGACTGATTTGCTGTATTGCTTCGTGCGGACGCGAAAGCCACGGCGGATGATTCAGATCGGTGCGGGGGCGTCGACGTCTGTGGTGCTGCGCGCAGCTGCCGAGACCGGCACAGACATCGACCTCGAGTGTGTAGACCCGTTTCCCACCAGCTACCTCAAACGCTTGCATTCAGAACACAAGATCACGCTGCGTGACGTTCCGGTGCAGGATCTGCCAACCGATGAATTCGCCGGTCTCGGCCCGGGTGATGTGTTGTTCATCGACTCCACCCATACCGTGTCGCCGGGCAGCGACGTCAACTACCTGATCCTCGAAATTTTGCCACGACTGGCAAGGGGTGTCTTCGTCCACTTCCACGACGTGACGCTGCCGTACGACTACATGCCGTCGGTGCTTTCGAGCGATCTCTTTTTCTGGTCGGAGAGCGTGCTGCTGCACGCCTACCTGGCCGACAACCGACGGTTCGAAATCCGACTCGGCTGTGCCATGGTCCACGATCAGGCGCTCGAGCGGGCTCAGGCGATCATCCCGACCTACAACAACCCACTGAGGACCGACCGCGGCGTCGCAGCGCCTGGCACAGGGGGCGACTTTCCGGCATCCATCTGGCTCGAAGTCGTCGCAGACCCCCACGTATGAGATGAGCCGCCCAAAGGGACGCTACGCGCGCTTGCGGATGTAGATCAGCAGGGTCGGCTGCAGCACCGCCGGGGCATGTTTGTTCAGCCACCGGATGATCCGGTAGACCACGGGGCGGCCGAAGTGGTAGGCCGGTTCGGCCGCCCAGTAGCCGACATTGACCTCGGCATCCGGCCCGAAGGCCCGCCGCAACGCCGCCGCTGTGTTCATCCGGTACCGGGTCGGGAAGACGTCTTCGGGCTTGCGCTGGGGTTGAGCGCTCTCGAGCGCCTTCACGTGCATGCGGTTGGGCACGAGTCGCGCACCGGTGGCGATGTAGCCGTACTTGTTGGGGGTGATCGCGGCGATCAAACCGCCCGGTTTCGTCACACGCATCAGCTCGCGTGCGACGAAGTGGGGATCGTCGACGTGCTCGAGAACCGAACGCGCGAGGACGATGTCGAAGTGCTCGTCGGGATACGGCAGCGAGGCCCCAGGAGCGATCACTTCGGCATGGTCGAGGTACGGGTTCTGCAGGACGGCGTCGTCGATATCGCATCCCTCCAGATGCGCACAACGCCCCTTCAAGTTCGACAAGTGTCGGCGGAACTCGACGGCGTCATCGATGATCGGCTCGCCTCGTCCGGCACCGAAATCGAGGACGACGTCGGTCGGCCGCAAGATCGACGCGATCTGCGTGTAGAAGGCGACCGTGCCGTCGACATGGCTGAACCCGCCGACATTGGCTTCAGGATGAAACCGGCGCACCAGCTCTTCGTTGTTCATGGGCGTCAGTGTAGGGATGACTATGGGGCTAACGAACCGCCAGGCTCAGAAGGTATTTGACGCTTCGCCGCGTCAAGGTCCTCCGCAATCACACCCATCGGACCGTCGACAACGAATTCGGTCATGAATCGTTCGGCCCGGTCGAAGTAGCGCCCGATGGTTTCTCGCTTCCATACCGCAGGGGACCCAGCGTACAGCCCCCGTTTGCGGTCCCGTGCGGAGGCCGACGTCATGGTCGAATTGGCTGCCAGCAGCGACTGATCCGGCAGGTACGCGCCTTTGAGCATGACGGCGCAACTGCCCACCAGCGAGTGGTGCCCGATCGTGATCCGGCCGACCCGCTGTAGATACTTCTTGAAATCGGGTTCGTGGGTTTGGATAAAGACTCGATGCCCACCGACGGCGGCATAATCGCGCAAGACAACCGTTCCGGAGGCATCAACGTAGTTGCGGCTGCCTAGCTTCGCGCTGTACCCGAGGTAGAAAGTGCCGGCTTGGGGGTCCACGTCTTGAAAGGCCGGATGCGCCGATATCCAATTCCAGGACTCGATGGCGGCATAGCGGTCCAGGTGAACCAGGCGCAGACCGCTGAACACGTTGAACAGGCTGATCCGCGCGCCGTCACCGATCTCGAACCGCCCGACCCGGCGAACCACCGCAGGTCCGATCCGAGCGCTCGGCGAGATGCTGTGGCCGAATCTGGCGAGGATCCGGTTCTTCAACGCAGACGGCGGAAGCAGCCAGCATAACGTTTGGAGCACTGCCTGTCCTTTCCTGTCGGCTGGTGAGTCTAGCCACGCAAAGTGGTTGTCTGACAACCGGTCTGAAGTCGGCCGGCCAGACGGTCCTCAGTCCAGGAAACGAGCATCTCCGGTATCTGACCGTCCCCTGCCAGCACAGTATTGTGATCCCGCTCGCGAACGCGCCAATAGGCCAAATTCTGTCTTGCCGCGCATTGCCGCTCGACGAAGGCGTCCGTGACGGACGACGGGATGACAGGATCCGTCAGCCCCTGGATGACCAGCAGCGGGAGAGCGACGGGTTGGTTGGGCGTGTTCTCCCGCAGGCGGGTCGCGAACGGGCCGGATGGTGACGCCGGCATTACCGACGCCGCCCCCAACTGGCTGCCGAGTTCCTGCATTCGAGGCATGTCCTTAGGTTCGGGACACAAGTCGGCGATCTCCCGTGAAATCTCGCGCGCGCCGAGTGGCACGAGGTCGTCGAACTTCACGTCCGGGTAGTACTGGCTGTAGGCGGTTGCCATGTACGGACCCAGGAAGGCCGCGGCGACGCCCTGGGCGTGTATACGCGCGAGTTCGTCCAGATCGGTGGCCGGAGCGGCCGCGACAACGCCGAGCAGGTTGACGTCCGGTGCGTAAGTCGGCCGAACGATACCCGTCCACAGCGCCGCATGGCCGCCCTGGGAGTGGCCCCAGACCAGAGTGCGCCTGTCCAAATTCAGCTCCGGCATCTGCCGCGCCGCTCGCAGGGAGTCCAGCGCACTGCGAGCTTCCCCTTCACCGACGAGGAAGGGAATCACGCCGTCGCCTTTGACCTGGTAGTCGGTAGCAACGACTACCCAACCCTTCCGGATGATCTCCTCCAGCCCGGGTACACCCTCAAACGGGCTCGTGATCACTGAGGGCATGCACTTCTGCTTGATACCGACCGTCCCGTGTTGGAACAGGATCACCGGGCTTGGCGCGGTAGGAGGTTGCTGTGGAGCCAACACTGTGGCGACTGCGGTCGTGGGTGCCCCGTTCGGAAGCGTGGAGCTGTACATGACTCGCCAGGCTCGGGATCTCGGCGGAAGCAAGCGGCCGGTCATGGGTTCACTACGCATCAGGATGCCCGGCCTTCGCGGCACATTCGCAGGCGGTGTGTAGAACCCGTCGAGCGGGAGCCACACGTGCGGCGGCGGGAGATCCGGTTCCGCACCGATCGCCGGTACCCCCGGATCAATGCGCGGAACAGGCTCGGCCCGGCAGCCCACCGCTGCGAGTGTGACGACAACGCAGACCGCCGCGGTAATCGACGACAATTTCATCTTCGGATACACGGATAACCCTTTGCTAGCGTGCCCACCACTGTAATCATCGCCTGTGCCATAGGGCACCAGCCGCAGCAACGGACGCAATTACGCGTCCGCAATTTTGAACCACTCGTGATAGTCCGGCACGGTTGTAGACCTTTGACACCGGCGCTAGTCCTCTGTGTCTTGGTGCTCGCGTAGTTTTGTTAGGTTTCTGCGGTGGACAGGATCGATGGAAGCAGTTTGGAGGGCGTTTCAGCGACGTCACTGTGGGCTCTGCACAACCGCGCGGTGGAGGCCAACCGGCCTGACGCGGTCATCGCCGACGAGTTGGCGACCCAACTCGCGGAGCGAATCAGATACGACTACTCGAAATTCGGCAAATCCAACCAAGCGTTTGCCCTGCGTGCGTTGCTCTACGACCGCGTTACGACGGCCTACCTCCGGTCCCATCCCAGGGCATCGGTGGTCGCACTCGCCGAGGGCCTGCAAACAAGCTTCTGGCGCCTGGACGCCGCAGGTGTCTGCGACGATGTGACGTGGTACTCGATCGACCTGCCGCCCGTCATCGCAGTGCGGCGGCAATTGTTGCCGCGCGATCCGCGCGTCGTCGAGTTGCCCCAGTCTGCCCTGGACCGAAGCTGGATGGATCGAGTCGACGCGTCGAACGGTGTGATCATCACGGCCGAGGGCCTGTTCATGTACTTCGAGCCGGAAGACGTGATGTCCTTGATCGCGGACTGCGCCAAGCGATTCCCGGGCGGTCAAATGCTCTTCGACTCGATCCCGCACTGGCTGAGTCGCCGGACACTTCGAGGGGTCGATTTGTCGGACCGCTACGAATCGCCCCGGATGCCGTTCGGATTCAGCGCTGACGAGGGCGTTTCGCTGGGGCGGCAAATAACTGGGATCAAGGCCGCACACGACATCCGCATGCCACGGGGACGTGGCCGCTACCGCTTCGAATACCTGCCCATGCTCGACCGGATCCCGCGGTACCGCCGCATCCGGCCCAGTACCACACTGCTCGAGTTCGCCTAGCATTTCGTGCTGGGACGCCCTCAACCTTTCGGCCGTACGTGCACCACGTCCCCGGCCGCTACCGCGACCGTCCGCCCCCCCGCTTCGATGAGGAGACGGCCCATCTCGTCGATCGACTGCGCCATCCCCACGAGTTGACGGCCCCCGGGCAGATTCGCGCGGACAGTTAAACCGATGGTGCTGCAGAGACTTCGGTAGTCAGCGGCGAGTGAAGGATCCGCACCGTCGGCGGCCCGCCATGCTTCGATTCGGGCTCCGAGTTCCATCAGCAGGCGTTTCGTCAAAGCCGTTCGGTCCAGCTCCTCGGCTCCCAGCTCGAATAACGACGTCGCACACAACCCGGGGGGCAACTCGTCGGCGCGCAGCGTGACGTTCAAACCGATGCCCACGATGACGGTCGAGTCGACCGGGGATACTTCCACCAGGATGCCGGCCAATTTGTGGCCCCCCGCCAATACATCGTTCGGCCACTTCAATTCCGCGCGCACCCCGGTGATATCAGTGATCGTGGCGACCACCGCGACACCGGCGGCCAAGGGCAGCCATCCCCAGCCGGCGACAGGCACGTCCGTCGCTGCCACGCCGACGGACATGATGATCTGCGAGAAGGGGACTGCTGACCACGTACGTCCACTCCGACCCCGTCCGGCTGTCTGGTGTTCCGCAATGAGGACCGCACCCTCGACGTCTTCCCCTGCGGCGGAGCGCGCGAGCAGATCGGCATTGGTCGAACCGGTTTCGTCAACGATCTCAAGGCGACGCCACGGCGGCGTCAGTCCGTCGACCAACGATTGGGCAGCGAGCGGTTCACGGCGCACGATCGGCAGCATACGTATGCCACAGTGTCTTTTAACCGCCTTGCCCGGGGTTTGTAGAGTCAAGTAGCCTCTGCGGGTGCCCAAGGGGTCGCAACTTTCGAGGCAAACCTTCGCGTGCGCGGCGTCCGGAATCATCCTCGGTGCGGTCCTGCGTTACGCGTTGCACACGGTATGGCCCGCTCCTCCGGCGTTTCCGTCACCCGCCGCTTTCCCGGTCGGCGGCGTCGTCATGCTGGCCGTGACCGTGGGCCTATCACTGTTCGTCGCCGGATTCGCTTTCACGGCTTGGCAGCCGAGTAACCTCCGCACGTTCACACTGGGCGTTTGCGCAGGTGCTGCGAGCCTGAGTCAGTACGCCGTAATCGGGATCAGCACGGTCGCCGCCGCGGGCCTGCTGGTGCTCATCACAGCGCCGATCTGCGGTCTGGCGGGCTTGAGCGCAGGGGTCTACTCGGCACTATTGGTACGGGCGCCCGTCTCCAACGGATCCATTGCAGAATGACCCATCTCGTGTTGGTTGCGCTCGGCGCAGCGGCGGGCTCGGTAGGGCCTATTCTGGGCTGGCACCGCCGGTGGAGTCGGCTTCGGGTACTCGGCTTCAACGTTGCCGTCTCAGCCCTCGCCGGAGCGGTTGCGGGGGCATTGGACTTCGTCGCTCAGGAGAGCGTCGTCTCGTCGTTTCTCGGCTCCGGCCTGCTTGCCACCGCGGCGCCGTTCGCGTCGGTGCTGGTGTCGCAAGCGCCTCCCCGCGATGGGCCAGATGCGTGGCGCTTCATTCGCCGCGCAGCGGGTGTGCTTGCCATCAGCGCCCTCTTCTGCGCGACGGCCGCGTCGGTGACCTACATGATCATTGCCGGCAGCTTCTTCTACATTCGCGCGACGCATTAGCCGGCGGGGCGGTCTCAGACGGCTCGGTCACCGCATGACGCGCAGCTAATCCTCATCCGTAACCGCTTGGCGATCGCCGACGGAGATGAAGGTGTAATTCCATACATCGATCCTCGCAAGCTGGTACCCGGATCGTTGAAGCCTTCTGATCGATTCGGTGAGTAAGCGCATTCGCACCGGTTGGTCGAATTCGATGCACACCACGCGCGGCCGAATCCCGCTGTCGAGGAACGATTTGATGACGCGATGCTCGGAACCTTCGATGTCCAACTTGAGGATGTCGATCGTGGCGTCACCAAGTTCCTCCAACAACGCCTTCAATGGTGTGACTTCTGCGGTGACGTACTCGGAGGACCGCTGCAGGTTCACTATCGAATAGTTGTCGGAGAGCGGATCGCGGGGAACGTAGAAGCGCATCTCCCCGGCCTCATCCCACAGTCCGACCTGCACGAAGGTGAAGCGGTCACTCTCCGGCGCCACGGCTGTCACGTGGGCGACCGCGCGCGGCGTGGGATCTATGGTCACAACGCGCAGCCCGCGCTCGTGCAGCGCGATATCGAAGGAGATGTCTTCACCGGCTCCCGCGCAGTATGCGACCGCCCCTGGGCGCAACACCGAGGCCGGGATCCACCAGCCGCCGTACCCCGTCCCGAGATGGACCAGCTCTTCGGGACTGCGGGGCCTCAGGTAAGCGGACATGATGGGCGGATACAAATGAATCCGGATCGCGAAATTCAGGGCCCAGAAGAAACCGTATCGTCGTATTTCTCGTACGTATCTCTTACCTTCGCTGAGAATCGACGACACGAAGCCTCCTCCACAAGAGAATCACGATTAGTACCCGCCCGACGACCGTGGCGAATCATACCGGGTAGCCGGTTCGCCATTGGTCGGCGCTGCGGGCGCCTCTCCGAAGACTAGGCACAGGACGGCGTCACGACGGCCTTCATCAGGGCCGCGTACTGGTAGAGGTACTGAAACTCCCATACAGCGAGCGAATACTCGTACCGCCTAGGGACGGCGACATAGGAGATTTCGGACGACCGCGGCAGACACCGGCTGAAGATCAGCCGGGTACGCGGGATGTGAAAGCGCCAAGTGACGACGACGACGCGTTGCCACTGTCGCTCTGCAGTCAAGTCGCGGGCCATCATCGCTTCACCCCGAGTGGTCGTGTGCGGCGGCCGTGAGCAAATGACCTCGATCCTGTGGTACCGCCCCTGGCAGAAGCTGCGCATTGACGAGTCATCTCGTGGGTATGGATCGGACAGCACCACCGTCGGGGCCAGACCCCTCTGTGCCAACGAGATGCCGTACTCTTCGCGGCCGTCATGTTCCCCCGCGAGAACCAGGATGGCGTCAGCCTGCCGGAGCGGGCCGACGGCCGCGCGGTTGAACACGAAATAGCCGACTCCGCATAAAAGGGCATTGGTTACGACTATCGCCGTTATCGCCACGAAGGCGAATCTCCGTCGCACTATTCCGGCCGCGGCGATGCCGGAGTCTCGAGCGCCTTAGTCAAAGCGGCGCGGACGACGTCGGGGTCCACGCGCGAATCGTAGAACGTCGCGGTCAGGTGAATGGCCCGGTCTTCCGGAGTAGTGATCATGCAGATATTGACGTATGACGGATCAGGCGCCTGCAGCGCGATCGCGAGATTTATATCCTCGGGCTTGTGGCCGGGTTTGAGGATGTGCTTTTCACTGGCCGGAATCTTCGTCACGTCCGAGATGGAGAGGGTGAGCGGTCCCGTCGAGCGCGCGGAACCTGGCTGCGCTTTCACCACGTCCTCAACGGCGGGCAGACCGCGCAGGCGGGCGACCACCGATCTCGCCATCATCCTCAAAAGTGGCTTGCGTGAAGCCACCTGCCAGAAGGCGGCCGTCGTCACGTCCTCTGCGGACATCTGTGGGGTCACCGAAACGACGACCGGCGCACTCAGATTGGCCAAGGACCACTGTCCCTTGGGCAGGTGCCGACGCAAATCCATCATGACGAAGATGTCGTCACTCACTTCGATCCCGGCCTCGCGAAAAGCGTGGTATATCGACCGGATCAGATAAGTCGTCACCGTGGCCGTCTGCTTGGTGCTAGCTCGGTAGGCACGCAATTCGTCGACGTACCCCACTCGGCTCTTGACGAAAACAGCCCTCGCCGAACCTATTCCGGTGTCGGGAGGGGGTGCTTCGCCAACATCGGCAATCTGCACGACCGGATTCCCGGACCCCTTCCGAGACACGGCGGACTTGACCAGATCCACCGCATCGGACCACATACCCTTCGGATCAGATCTGGTCGCGTTCCAAAAGCAGGACAGCAGGGGCGTTCTCATCGAACCAGGGACGGGCGGGACGAAATCGCCGAACTTGGCGGCCTGCGACAATGCGACGTAAAGCTCAATGATCAGGTGCGCATCGCCGACGCCGTGATCTATGTACATGCAGACGTAGTCACCGCCCCCAGGGGAGACGACCTGGATCGGAACCTGCGGCGATGTCTTCATGAACTGCTCGAGCATCTCGTTGACATCGTCGGTGTCGAAGGCGAGGTCGGTATTGATGGCCGTATCGCCGGGCCGGCTGTCGAATCGCCACCTCCTGGTACCTGCGGCAGGAATCAGTCCGATCCGCGTGCCGGGGCCCCGACTGGCCATGTTGTTGAGGGTTCGGGCCACCAGATCGGGAGTCAGCGGGGAAACGGGGCCGCAGACGACCCATATCGCGCCTCTCGCGAATGGAACGTCCTGCCACGCGACTCGAGCAGTCGAGTGCGTCACTTCTCGGAGTCCTGGGGACAATTGGACGGGGCAGATTTGCCTGCGAGCCTGTCGGCCGCCCACTCCTCGACGAACTTCTGATCGGCTCGCAAGTTGGCGTGTCCTCCGTCGGGTACCGGATAGTGGGCGATCTGCCCACCGAGGCGGCAGGCGCGTGCTATTGCAGTCGAAATCCAGGTCGGCAGGACCAACAGGTCGTTCAGACCGTTGATCACCAGCATCGGCGCGGACAACGGCCGCTCCGGCAGCGCCAGTGTGCGTAGCATATCCCGTAGCATGTCGGCGTCCTGCTGAGTGTCCGGTCGCACATCGTCGGCCGTAACCTGAATGCGCGTGCGTTGCGCGTCAAGGGTGCACCCGATTGCCGAGTACCTCAGTTCCAACGCTTTTCCGTGCATATACTTCGCTATCGGGAAGTCTGGATGCATCTGCTCGAGGGATGTCAGCAGCAACGGAGTCAGGCCGATCTGTCCGGTGTTCAGGGTCCCGTCGTACGCCATCTGCGCCATGGGACTCATATCGACGGGCGGTGCAACGGCGACGGTACCGACGAGATCCAGTCCACCACCGTAAAAGTCGTCGAGTTCATTGGCCGCCCATGCCGCTTGTCCGCCCTGGGAACCACCCAACGCCAGCCAACGGGTCGATACACCGGGATAGATCTGCCGAATCGCACGCACCGAATCAATGACATTGAACGCCACCGTTCGTGGCTCAAGATACGGGTGGAAGCCCGGCATCCCGAGTCCCTGATAGTCGGGAAGCGCTACGGCGTAACCTTTCTTGAGCATCTCGACGACACCCGGCGAGTAACCCAACAGATCCGACCGGACGGACGGTGCGCAATCCGTCGTCGTTCCGACGGTCGCATGCGCCATGGCGACGACGGGCCATCCGCCCGCCGGCGGTGCGCCTTTCGGAACGAAGAAGGCCCCAGACACCTCGGTAGCCGATCCGTCGAGTCCGTAAACGGACGCATAGACCGCGCGGGTGCCTGCGCCCATCGCACCGATCAACGCGCGATCGAGATCGTCGGGCAGCGGCTCCTCCCTGATCACCGACCCGCGGTCCGCCCACACGTCGGGCGCGATTACGGGAAGGGGCGTGGTGATGGGCCCCGGCGCCATGTCGTCATTCCACGGCGGCGCGGCAACCGGTGCCCGGGTCTGGCAGGCACCGACCAGCAGTGCGATCACCGCCGCGACGACGACGATCCACGGGTTGCGGCCTTGTGTTCGAGGATGATTCACGGAATGATCTCACTTCTTCCGGCCGGATACCGCCTCATACCGGCTCTCGCACACCGGTGGCCAACGTCTGTTGCGGTGGCGGGGGTGGCGCCGGAGTGGGTTCGCCGGCTAATGAGCCGGCCGGGCGCTTTCGTCGGACAAGAAAGGACACCACCAGCAGCACCACCGCGATCGACAGCACTCGCCACACGTTGCGCGAGGTGTACTGGATCGACAGTGCCCCGAGTGCCAAGGCGATGGGCACCGTGAGAAGCCAGAGGTACTGCAACCTGCTCCGCAGGAAATTCGCCATGGTGTATCCGGTCGTCCACCCCATGAAGCAGTACAACAGGACTTGTCCCATCCAGCCGGTCGCGCCGAACCAGGTCCCGACGAAAGCCAGGGGCACCCAGGAGTACGGCCAATAGACCTCGTACCCCCGTCCCACCGAGGTCCCGGGTAGCGGATTGGCGTTGGCCAGAAGGATATCGAGCAGGTTGTATTGCGCCGACCGCTCAACGAGCGGGTACGCGACGACGATTGACGAAACAAGCTGTTTGACCGGCATCAGAATGAGATCTGCGAAACTGCCGCCTCTGTCGATGACCGCCATGACGATGCCGGGCAGGTTCAGCAGGCCGTGCGGAACCGCACGAGCGGTGTACACCACGCTGAAGGTGAACGCGGCCAGCCCAAGTAAGACAACCGCAGCCATCAGCGACGCGACGTAAAGCCTCCTGTTGCGCACCATGTTCGCGATCAACACCAGCGCAGCCACCGCCGGGAAGGCAATCGCCATCCGAGTGCCGACCGCTGTCATGACGATGTATACCGCGGCGACGGTGACCCACATCGACAACTTCAAGAGCGGATCGCGCTCGAAGACGCTCAACACCAGTGTGATGATCGCCGCGAGGAAACACAGTGGCCAGCCCACCAGCAGAAAGAACTTGATGCCGTCGCTCTGGAGGTAGTAGTCCCTGGCCAACGTGCTCGGGCCGCTACCGATCAGCCATAACGCGAGGGCACCCAGTGTCGCCCAGACACAGACGATAGACGCCGTCCGGGAATGGAATTCAGTAACAGCGCCGTCGGCTGCCCGCTGATTCATCCGGCCGACCGACGGCAGCAGCAGCGCCGACAATCCGGCCCCGATGCAAGCCCAGAGCAGGGCCGTGGCACCGATGGAGTCGGCGAACGGCACCGCGCGGATCTCGGGTCCGAGGCCGGCGCCCTTGGAGTGCTTCGACCACTCCCACAGAGGACCCCCGAACAACGCAATCAACAACAGGGGCACGGCCAGCAGGACGGGTCCCAGGGCGGCCGAGGAACGCCTCATCCACACCCATATCGCGACAGCGGTAGTCAGGAGCGCGATCGTCGCGAGAGACGTGTTGGTGAGAAGTGACGGGCCGAAGTCAGTCGGCACGAACCGGCCTTCCGCGCTTCTCGGCATCAAGTACATCGATGGTCGGCCAAGGCATCTCGGAGTCGCCGTCGCCGGACGTCGGCTGAGCAGGCGGCGTTGACTCGCGGCGCCGCCGCGATCTGCTTCGCAGGATGATCGCCCCGCGTACCGCGACGTTATTCATGGCGAGCAGATCACGGACCTCCTTGGCGTCGCGCAGCGACGTGACGTTGTAGCGCGTCACCATCAAAGCCTGCTGGCAATTCGACCGGTTCAGCGCCGCGGCAGACGCACTACTCTCCAGCAGCGCCGGTACGTCGACGATGTCGACGCCGGTGCGGCCGGACTCCTCGATCGATTGTCTGAACACCTCGCTGAACCGTTCAGCGTGATCCTGCGCCTTAGCACCCACCACCAGGAGGCAACCATCGTGGGCAGCCTCGGTGACGAGTTCGGCTTGGAGTCGGCGCAATTCGCGATCGGACCACTTCGGGTCGACCTTCTCGGCCAGCGCGATATGCAACTCACTCCGCAGCTGGTCGGCGGATCGGACATTCGGGAAGCGACGTCGATAGGCGAAGGAATACAGTGCACCGACGAGTCCCAGGCCCACCATCAACGTGATCAAGAGCCCGTACTGTTGTACGAAACCGGGCTCTTCTGCGAGCGGAAGGGCAACTGTGACCACGCTTGGCGCCCCGCGTAGGCCACCGGATCCCTCGATCGACCTCGCGAACGAGGGCAGAGCCTCGGCATAAGCGACGGCCAACTCTCTCGCGTCACTGGGCGAACTACCGCTGGCGGTGATGGAGAGCAGGGACGTCAAGGGTGTCGCTTTTCCCTCCACTCTGTCCGCCAGCTCCTCGGGCGGCTGATTGACCTGCAACCGTTCGGTCACCGCGCGGGCCAATTCCGGGCTTTCGATGAACGACAGGTACAGCTGGGTGCGGTTCGCGGCATACTGGTCCGCGGTCAACGCATCTGATGCGCTGCTGCTGATGGGCGGCGTCACGTACACCGTCGCCGTCGCGCTGTAGGGGTAGTCTTTCAAGTACATCCGCAGAAGGCCGAGGCCGGCGCCGATCAATGCGAATACGAGCACCACGGCCCATACCCGCCGCGAGAACCCATCGAAGATTCGTTTCACGTTATCGACCCTTCATCCGTTGACGGCTGACCATCAAGCTTGCGGTTCGAGTGCTTGCAGAGTGGCTTGATAGATCGCGAGAGCGATCCGTTCGTGTCCTGCATCTGACGGGTGGATGTTGTCCGGGGCCATCAGTTTGCCGGGATCGTCCGCGAACCAACCCTGTTCAATCGGATCGATGAAGACGGCACCTGCCTCGGTCGAAGCGTCGCGCACCATGTCACGCGTTCTGAGAAGCTCCAAAGGCGCCGCGGCGCCCGGCCACACCGGACCGACCACGACCAGGACTGCATCGGGCGCCGCTTCCCGGACAACGCCATAGGTTTCTGTCGCGGCCGACCGGACGGCGTCTGGTGCGGCATACATGTCGAAACGACTCCCGAAGATCACCACAGCGCTCGTGTCGCTTTTGACGAGAACTTTCACCGCATCGAGATATGTCTGGTTGTACGCCCCCGCGGCCACATACCCAGAGCCCTCGGCGTTGTCTCGCACAACTTGAGTGGGTTGATTCGTCTGGAGTGCCAAGCCGACCAACGCCGTCCAATTGCGGGGCCCGCTTCCGCCGACCTCCGATTCCGCGGTGTAGTCACCGATGAGAACCACCTTCTTCGAAGCCGGCACCGGCAGCACAGTCGGTTGAGCGGAAGCGGGCGCGCTCGGCGGCGCCGACACGCTCTCCGCGACTTTGTTGTTGACCCCGAGCGCCAGGCCGGCGCCGAGACCGACCAGCGCGACGACCGCCACAATGCCGACGATGGTGGTCCGCCGGATGCTTTTCACGTCACTACCTGCCTCGATGAAGCATTGCTTTCATGGTCGCGATTCGGTACCGCCTCCTCGGCGGCGAGCCGCCGCACCACACCGATCACGACCGTCAACACGATCCCTACCGCAACCCAGCTCGCCGCAGCTTCGCCGAGTGCAATTCCGGCTGCACTGTCGAAGATCAGCCCCCCGACTGTGCTCAGAAGCACGATCAACACAACCTGGCTGGTGTGCACCCTCAATAGCGTCGCGCTCATTCCTTGTGCAGCTAACATATTATAGCCGCTCACCAACCAGGCAATAGCGACACAACTGATTCCCATAAATGGGACAACCGTCATCGCGGGCTGCCAAACGTCGCCGAGAACCATTTTCCCGATGGAATCGGGCAGGCTCAGGAGGATTGCAACGGTGCCTAGGCCGAGAAAAGACATGAATACCGAAGCCGTGAGCATCCGGCGCCATTGATTCTTGATTGAATCGGTTGCGCGTCTCGCCTGCGGAACGAAAATCAGGGAAGACGCCGTGATGAGAATGGCGAGTGGACCGAATAAGGTGTACGCCCCCCGCAGGCTCGCGGCCGCCGCGGTTCCCACCACCACTGTCGCGATCGCCGTCATCGCGACTGCGCCTAGCTGGTCAAGCGAGTAATTGAACCCGAATCGGAGCCGGGACCGCCAGTAGTAACTCCACCAGTCGAAAATCCGATGGAAATTCGGCGTCACCCCAGTGGCCATGGTCAATACGATCCAGCCGACGGCTCCGCCGAGCCCCCACAAATAGATCGTCCCCGAAGTCGAACTCCAGAGATCCAGCGAATTGACTACGAAAAGCACGGCCACCCATACCGTCCACAACCCGTCGGAAACGACCGCCGCGAACGCATTACCCATCGTTATGGCCGTCAAGCGCAAGGTGTCTTGCAGCGCCACCACCGGGGCGGCCACCGCGAAAGCGATGCCGAGCCAGATGGAACCGAGCGCAGCGGAGCTGACCACGACCACGACAGACGCCAGCGCCAGCGTCCCGAACGCCCATGTCAGCGCGTAGCCGGCTTCCATCCTGATCTGCCGGTGGGGGTAGTTGCCGAGCAGCAACAGCACAGTGCCGATGGCACCACGATTGAAACCCAGGCACATCGTGATGACCGCCATCATGAGCGCCGCGACACCGAACTGACCGACGCTTGCCACTTGTGCCAGGGCCAAGATCATCAGTGCGTTGCTCGCACTGGATAACACTTGGTCAACCGCTGTCAGCGTGGAGTTACCGCGCTTCGGTCGCGGCGGCGCGATCTCGTCAGTGAACCCGTTAACCGCGAGGACTCCCCTCTTTTCCGCGACTGAAACCCCGACGGTTCAATCGGGACGATGATATTCGTTGAGCCTGGGGCCGCTGCGTCGAGCGTGTGCTCAGTACGCTCCGGCTCTGGTCAGCACCGCTTTAAGCGTCTTTCCGATGATGATCAGGTCACCGACCATCGACCAATTCTCCACGTAGGACAGATCGAGCCGTACCGAGTCCTCCCACGACAGGTCCGACCGTCCGCTCACCTGCCACAAGCCGGTGATCCCGGGCTTGACGAGGAATTTCCGCTTGACGTCTCCATCGTAGGTCTCGACTTCGCGACGCAGCGGGGGACGCGGACCGACCACGCTCATGTCCTTTTTCAGCACATTGAAGAACTGCGGCAGTTCGTCGATGCTGGTCCGCCGGATGAATCGACCGACCCGCGTCACACGAGGATCGTCGCGCATCTTGAACAACACGCCGCCCTCGTTCTCGTTCTGCAGCAACAACGGCTGCAGCAGGCGATCGGCGCCGTCGACCATGCTGCGGAACTTCAACATCTTGAACGGCTTGCCGTCGTATCCGATTCGCTCGGCGGTATAGAAGACCGGACCTTTGCTGGTCAACTTGATCGAAAGCGCGGTGAAGATCAGCAGCGGCGACATACCGATGATCGCCGCCGCGGCGAAGCAGAAGTCGAACGCCCGCTTCTGGAACCGCTGAGCCCCGTGATACTGCGGCTTCTCGACGTGAATCAGTGGGAAGCCGGCCACGGGCCGCATCGACAGGCGCGGACCGGCGACGTCGAGTACACCAGGGGAAACGAAAAGGTCGATGTTCATCGACTCGAGGTCCCACGTCAGCTTGCGAATACCGTGGACGCCGAGGTGCTCGGTCGCGGTCACCGCTACCGTGTCAGCACCGGTCAGGTGGACAGCCGCCAGCGCTTCGGTTTCATCACCGAGGATCGGTATATCGCGTCCCTGCACCATGATGCTGTCGCCGACCAGCTCACCGTATCTGGGCACACACATGCCCACCACCCGGTACCCGTTGGCGGCGTCCCGCATCAGTTCTTCGGCGAGAACCGCCACCGCGTCACGATCGCCGATGGCCAGCACGGCCGTCTGGTACTTGCCGTGGGCCCGTTGACGTGCCACATAGACCCGTCGGAGATTTCGGGCGACCAGCAACCCCAGCAATCCCAGCGGCAGTGCAACCGCAAGATATCCCCTTGCCACGTCTACCCTGGCCAGCAACGTGACGATGGCCACCGCGCCGAAAGTCCACACCGTCGCGCTGACGACAAGGCGATACTCCTCGAGCCCCGCGCCGATCACGCGCGGCGAGCGGGTACGGAAGATCGCCAGAGCACACAACCACACTGCGATCAGTGCGGCCGAGAAAAGGCCCGCCAGAAGAAGCGCTCGCGGCGAAGTTCCGAATCGGACGATCTGCGCTAGAAGCACGGCGCCGCATACGACGGCGGTGTCGGAAGCCAAGAGCCATCGAGCGTATTTCCGCTGCCAGTTGGCGCGCGGCAATTCTGGTGTGGCTGCGTATTCACGTCCGGCGCGACGCCGACCGTCGAACTCCCGCGACAGGACCGCTTCTGTCGTCACGGCACGCTTCCCCTCAGTCTGGCTATGGATCGCAACTCGGTCATCCACACGCGGCGCGCGAGAGACCGGAACCCGCACTGTAACACCTATTCGTCCCAACTTCAGCAAAAATGAATTCGGTTCGATAGCAAACCCTCAATCCTCCGAATTCGGCGGTCGTGGACGGTCGCAGAATTGGATGCTTTCATGGGTGCGATCGTTGGCGAGGCCGCATCCGTTACAGCGGGCAGCCCCTGAAAGCTCTGGGACACAGCGGTGGGCGCGGTTGAAGCGGCCTGTTACTCGACCACCGCCCGAAACTGGAGGCGGGTGCGGTTGTGTTGCGCTTCGAATGCAGCGCGCACGTCGGCCGAGCATGCCGCAAACGTATGGTCGTCGAGCTCCGCAATCCGTTTTACGGCGGCGGCGATACCACTTACGTCACCGATATCGAACACGTACTGGCCGAGTCCGAGGCGGTCGAGTTGCTCGCCGATCCACCCATTACGCCAGACGATCGGCACACACCCAGCAGCGGCGGCCTCGTAGAGCACAAGGGGCTGGGCCTCGTGTCGGTAAGACGAGGGAAACACCATGCACCGAGCAGTGGCCAGTTCCCGGAACTTGTCTTCGCCGCGGCGCGGCCCCCCGGCTGCAAACGGCACCCCACGCCGGCGGGCATCGTCGAGTATCGCCACGGCATCCTCGGAGGGCGCTCCCAGGAGCCGAACACAAATACCGGTCTGATTCGCGACTTCCAGCACAGCTGCCAGACCCTTCTCGGCGCTGAGATTCGACAGGTGTACGACCCCGCGCCGCTGGAAGTCGGGATCGGGTGCCGGCGGCAGTGGCATCAGGCCGGCGTTGTCGACCACCACTATGCGGTGCTCTTCGATTCCGTACCGCGAGGAGAGCTCCGCCCCCATCGCTTCGTCCAGCACGGCGTGGCGAAGGCGCCCGCTCGCCACCGCAAGGACGATGCGCAGCGTCCACGACGATTCACGCACATACCGCGAGGAGTGGTGAGTCAGCGTTGTGGCCACACGTCGGAGACGGGCCCCGAGCAGCGGAATCACCTCGAAGGCCAGGCCCGCTCCGCCGGAGGCAACCACGACAGTGCGATCGACGCGGGGACCGATCAGCAGAACGAAGAAGGCCTTCAGACAGCGGCGCAGCTTCGCCAATCGCCCTGCCTGCGTGTTGATCACGGTCACGGCATGACCATCCGCGCGCCACGCGTCGACCAGCCAGCCCGTTGCCACCGCGCGTCCATCGACGGGCGGCGGTACAGGTCCGACTAGAAGGATGTCCAACGAACTGACCGCTACCGCCGCTCGAAAAGGAGGTCGGCCTGATGCAAGCTCCACGAGGAGTCGGCACCGGGTACGCGGGCGGCGCCGGTGAGCGAGAAGCCGGCGTCCAGGAGGTGCGCCACGACGGCGGACGGATCGGACTGACCCTCGTACAAGGGCTCGAAGGACACTTCCACGAGCACCGCGTCAGCCGCTGAGAGCAGCTTGGGCATTCCGGCGAGAACGTCCAATTCGGTCCCCTGCACATCGAGCTTGACGAGCAGAGGCCTTGGGAGATTGTTGGGCAGCACGTCGTCGCCGACGAAAACCTCGACCTCTTGTGTGCCGGCTTCGTGAAGGGCCGTCCTGCTCTGCGCCGTGGCCGTCGTCGGCAGCAGTGAAGAGCTGTCGATTGCGGCGGTGACGTGCAGGGTATGGTGTCCTGGCGCCGCGCTCAGTGCGCCGGCGATCACCTCGACCCGGCAAGGGGCCAGGCGCGGCACGACTTTTCGAAGCAGCTCGATGGCGGCAGGCAGCGGCTCGATGCACACGACCCGTTCGGCGGCCAGGACGTCGGCGGCCCAGATCGCGAACTGGCCGACATTGGCTCCCACGTCGACGACCGAACGGAAACTCCGTCCTTCGAGGAGCTCGTTGTGCTCGATCGACGGTGCGATGCGGTGCCGGAGTAGGCCCCGACGCTCTGGGCGCCGGGCCAGCCAGACTAACTTCCGCGCGCGCAACCCGATCAGTGACAGATTCAAAGTAAATGCCTCACCAGCGTCGGCCGACAATTGTGGTCCCAGCAAGCGCTATGACGCGGAACCGACCTCGTCCTTCTCCAGTTCGCCGTCGACGACCGTCTCGTCGGTCTTCTTCTTGTCGGGACGCAGAAACACCACGCCCAGGGCAGGCAGCTTCATCGCCTCGAGCGTGTATTTGGCCTCCTCGATGTCGGCTAACCGTGTCGATTTGGTCGTGGCAACGAGCAGGGCGGCATCGGCAACCGACGTCAACGCGACCGCAAGGGGGGTATGGACGATCGACGGCCCCGCGAGGACGGCGTACTCACCGCGGCGGAGGGGCAACGGTGTCTGGGGAAGTCGACCGGCGAGGAAGTAGGCATCGAGGTGCTGGCCGTCGCTGCCCGCGCGGACCTCGGTGACATTCGGCATCCCGCTGGGCGTGCCGGCCTGGCCCCATTCGACAATGCCGGCAAGATAATCCGACCAGCCAGGCCCGGCTGATGCGTCAGTCGAGTCCGCAACGTCGACGAGCATGACCTTCTTGCCGTAGGAACCTAACGCCTCGGCCATTCCCCGTGCGATGGTCGACGAAGGAGACTCCGCATCGACGCTGACCACGAGTAGCCGGCTGCCGAGATGGGGCTCCGCGTTGATGAGGCACTCGAGCGCAATGCGGCGGAATTCGTCCAAGGAGCCGGTCGAACTTCCCACCGTTCCCAAGTACGGCAATTCAATTGACGACAACTGCCCCGACTTGCGCATCACGGGGTCAGTTCGGTCACGCACGACGGCTATCAGCGTGCCGACCACGAATCCGATCAGACCGGCGATCACAGTGTCCCGCTTCCAGTGCCCTTCAGGTCGCACTGTCGGCTCGTCGGTGGTTATCTGGACGGAGGTGAGCGCACCAGTGGCGCCTGGCCGCTCGATCTCGGCCACGTACTCACGAAATGCGTTCTGGACGGCTTCCACGATTCTGATTGCCGTGCCCGGGTCGGAAGCCTCTGCGGTGACCGTGATCAGGGGCTGGTCCGGTGCCGTTCGCGTGCCGATCGCACCCTGAATGTCGCTCGGACTGATCTGTCCATCGAGTTTGCGCGAGGCGCGAAGCGCGACCTCGGGACCCCTGAGGAGTTCGGCATAGCTCGGTGCCCGGAGTTGGGCGACCCGTTCGCCGGCGTAGGCATCGACTGCGGTTCCGGTGCCGCCGCTGGTTGACACCACCACCCGTGTCTGCGCTCGATACTCGAGCGGGCGAAGGAAATACCAGGCAAGTGACCCGATCACGCAAAGGAGCGTCACGATTACGACGATCAGCCAACGCTCCCGCAGAATTCGCCACAGTTCCTGGATTTCCATCTGCCGCCTTTCAGCTGGTATGGCCTGCAAACCGCAATTGCATTAGGCGCCGCTCGCGCCGGTGAGCTCGAATGTGGACATCGTAGAGCATCTCCGGCAAATGTCGGCGACGCGCATCAGCACGATCCAGCAAGCTTCAGGTCGGCGGAACCGGGGCGTGCGGGTCTTCGTCAGGGCGCCGTGTAGGGGGCCCCGTTCAGCGTGATCCCCGTCGCCGTATACGTCTCGCGCGGCGCGTCCAGCGTCTTTAGCACGGGAAGATCTCCGGCCTGCTGTATCGCGATATCCCTGAAGTTGATGTTGCTGAGGGTCCCCCCCGCCGTCCCGACGCCGATATTCTGCCCCGCCACCGGCTGGGTATCGGTGATGGCAAGGTTTGACACGGTCACGTCTGCCACGGTCTGGCCGGGAGTACCGCTGTACACCGTGACCGCCCCCATCGGGAAGGCGGTGAAATTGGCAGCTGTGATCACCCCCCCGTTCACGGTCACCCCGCGGACAGAACCTGTCGCAAAGGTGGCCTGGGAGCCGATGAAGACGCCCGCGGCGCTCGTATTCGACACGTTGATGTCGTTGAAGGTGATGCGCTCGCCCCCGACCACAACCAAGCCCCGAGCCTGCCTGTTGCTCAACACCCTCGGCGAATTGATCACGATGTCATGGCACATGCCGACCGCCGGCCCGAAAGTGTGCGATACGACGGCGATGCCATCATCACCCGTGCCCTCCGTGGTGACGTTGTTGACCTGCCCATTGTTCGACCCCGCGGTCAGCTGAATACCGTCGGCGGCGGTGTCACGGATGGTCACGTTCTCGATCCGGAAGTTGCTCGCGTTCGGAACGTACATACCTGCCGAGGAGCCTCCGGTGATGTTGACTCCACTGACCGTCACACCGGTGCCGCCGAATACCAGCATGGTCTGGTTGGTTCCATCCTGGCGGGGCAGGCCGACCGGCGCGATGAGGTTCAGGTTGCTCAGCGCGACGTTGTCGCCGTGAATCACGAGTGCGGCCGTGCCGGGGTTGGTCGCTTCCAGGGTGGCGCCGTTGCCGTTGATCTGCACGCCGGAGGCCCGGATGTAGAGCATGCCGCCGTGCTGGTAGGTCCCCGGTTCTAGGTTGAGCGTGTCACCGGGCCTGAGCTGATCGAACCGAGCCTGCAGGGCGGCCGTGTTGTCGCCAGCGACCGGAACCGCGGTCGCGGCCGGTGCACCGTCGAAAGTCAGGACCGCCAGCACGCACGCAATTGCGGCGCCCACGGCACCGAACTTCTTCATCACAGTCTTACGCCCCACAGTCGTACGCCCCATCTTCTCTTGATCGCTTCAACCGGCTCATTGTTACAGCTTCGGCAGGTCGGGCGGGCGGTCCGGCCCCGATGACACGTCCGCCGCCCCGCATCGACACTAGAGTCGGCGGTGTGAAACGGACCGTCAGCGCAGGAGTCGCAGCGGCCATCCTGCTGGCTGCCGTATTAGCTGGTTGTAGTGCGCGAGTTCCCAACATGGACACCACCTACACCTCCGTCGAGCGCTGCCCCGACATCGAGGTGGTTTTCGCGCGAGGCACCGGCGAGGCACCGGGCCCCGGCGCGATCGGCGGACCGTTCGTCGATTCGCTGCGCAAGAAGGTCGGCGGCCGGTCCGTCTCGTCGTACGCGGTCAACTATCCGGCCAGCAACGACTTCACGAAGGCGGCGGACGGTGCCAATGACGCCAGCGCCCATGTGCAGCAGACGGTGGCCAACTGTCCGGATACCCGGATCGTGCTCGGAGGCTTCTCCCAGGGTGCAGCCGTGATCGATCTGATCACCGCTGTATCCGTGCCGATGTACGGGTTCACTGCACCAATGCCGCCGGAGGTCGCCGATCACGTCGCCGCAGTGGCCGTGTTCGGCAACCCGTCGATCAAGTGGGCCGGGGGCCCGTTGACCGAACTCAGCCCCCTGTACGGTTCTAAGACCATCGATGTGTGCATCCCCTACGACCCCATCTGTTCCGATGGCGGGCTGATCATCGTGCACGGCATGTACCTGATGTTGGGACTGGTCGAGGGAGCCACGGATTTCGTCGCGAAGCGGCTCTGAAAGATTGCGGAGTCGGGCTGCAAGGGCACGTCACGTTGTGGGTGTCCTAGCCATGGTCGTCATCGTGGCTGCGGCCGTTGTCGGGCTCGTCGACATGCTGGTCGGACCCGAGACGCCGAACCACGAACGGGATCGAGTGTTCGCGGACTTCACGTCGCGGCAACTCGACGTCACCAATGACGGAACGCCGCTGACGGTTCTCGACAGTGGTCGGAACATCTCTGGTTTGGCGGTCGTCGACAGCGAGCTGACGCACGGAAGCCCGAAACAGGCCAATGCAGCGGGATACCTTCAGGCTCGTATTGACGCGCCGGTCACCCGCATAGGGGCTGTCGCCGAGTTCCACTCCGCAAACTCAGGTGCGATCGCCCTGATCTCGTCGGCCGACTCGCTGGCGGATGACAGCGGCACTGGTGTGCGCGACCGACTTCCCAGCAGCGGCATGCTATTTGCCGCAACGAACCGAAGCTGGCACTTCAGTGTCTGGGACGGGGTTGCGAAGAAGATGCATGTTTTGCTTCACGGCGCCCTGGCACTGCCCGCCGACGGAACGGGGCACGCGTTTGAAGTCGTCCGGTACGGAGACACTGTCACGATCCGCCTACCCGACGGCACCATGCGTGCCACGGCCGACGCACGAATCGCGCGGTGGAGCGGACCGTGGGCTTACTGGCAGCTCTACGAACAAAATGTCGGGCAGGTGCCAGCTACCTTGACCGCCGTTTGGGCCAGCTGAAGACGCCGAAAGCGGGCGCGTTCGCGAGGGTCGACCGGGTGGTCGATACCATCGACCACCATGACAAGCGTTCACGAGTCGTCGGTCGAGCCCTCGGGCAAGCACGAGATCGATATCCACACCACCGCGGGCAAGCTCGCCGATCTGCGCAGGCGCGCCGAGGAGACGCTGCACCCGGTCGGTGAGGAGGCCGTCGAGAAGACCCACGCCAAGGGCAAACTCACCGCTCGTGAGCGCATTCTGGGGTTGCTCGACGAGGGCTCGTTCGTGGAACTCGACGCGCTGGCCCGGCACCGCAGCACCAACTTCGGCCTCGAGGCCAACCGGCCGCTGGGCGATGGCGTGGTGACCGGCTACGGCACCATCGACGGCCGCGAGGTCTGCATCTTCAGCCAGGACGCGACGGTCTTCGGCGGCAGCCTCGGCGAGGTGTACGGCGAGAAGATCGTCAAGGTCCAGGAGCTCGCGATCAAGACCGGTCGTCCGCTGATCGGCATCAACGACGGCGCCGGGGCCCGCATCCAGGAGGGCGTGGTCTCACTCGGCCTGTACAGCAACATCTTCCACAACAACATCCTGGCCTCGGGCGTCATCCCGCAGATCTCGCTGATCATGGGGGCCGCGGCGGGCGGGCACGTCTACTCCCCCGCGCTGACCGACTTCGTGGTGATGGTCGACCAGACCAGCCAGATGTTCATCACCGGGCCCGACGTCATCAAGACCGTCACCGGCGAAGAGGTGACGATGGAGGAACTCGGCGGCGCACACACGCACATGGCCAAGTCGGGCTTGGCGCACTACGTGGCCTCCGGTGAGCAGGACGCCTTCGACTACGTCCGTGAACTGCTGTCGTACCTGCCGTCCAACAACTACGCCGATCCGCCGCGCTACCCCGCGGCGGTGCCCGAGGGCGCGATCGAGGAGAACCTCACCGACGAGGACCTCGAACTCGACACGCTGATCCCGGACTCGCCGAACCAGCCCTACGACATGCACGAGGTCATCACCCGCATCCTCGACGACGACGAGTTCCTCGAGGTGCAGGCCGGCTACGCGCAGAACATCATCGTCGGGTTCGGCCGCGTCGAGGGTCGCCCGGTCGGCATCGTCGCCAACCAGCCGACGCAGTTCGCCGGCTGCCTGGACATCAACGCCTCGGAGAAGGCCGCGCGGTTCATCCGGACCTGCGACTGCTTCAACGTCCCGATCGTGATGCTGGTCGACGTCCCGGGCTTCCTTCCCGGCACCGACCAGGAGTACAACGGCATCATCCGGCGCGGCGCCAAGCTGCTCTACGCCTACGGCGAGGCCACGGTCGCCAAGATCACCGTGATCACCCGCAAGGCCTACGGCGGCGCGTACTGCGTGATGGGGTCCAAGGAGATGGGCGCCGACGTCAACGTCGCCTGGCCGACCGCGCAGATCGCGGTGATGGGCGCGTCGGGCGCCGTCGGGTTCGTGTACCGCAGCAAGCTCAAGGAAGCGGCCAAGTCCGGCGAGGACGTCGACGCCCTGCGCCTGGAACTGCAGCAGGAGTACGAGGACACGCTGGTCAACCCGTACATCGCGGCCGAGCGCGGTTACGTCGACGCGGTGATCCCGCCGTCGCACACCCGCGGCTACGTCGCGACCGCCCTGCGCCTGCTCGAACGCAAGATCACGCAGGTGCCGCCGAAGAAGCACGGGAACATTCCACTGTGAGCGGGGCGAACGATTCAGCCACTGTGAGCGGGGCGAACGATTCAGCCACTGTGAGCGGGGAAGAGGTCATCGTGACCGACGACGAGGCCACCGCGGCCGGCGTGCCCGCCGACCACGAGGCGCACATCCAGGTGCTCCGGGGCGAGCCGACCGCCGAGGAGATGGCGGCGATGATGGCCGTGCTGGCCGCCGCGTCGAGTGCACCCGCCGAGCCGCGCGAACAGGAAGAGAACCTGTGGGGCCATCCGGTGGACCGGCTGCGCTACGCGAGCTTCAGCTGGCAGCGGGTCACGCTGGTGGAACGGACCCACATGCGCCGGCGGTGACGCGGGTCGTCCTCGCGTCAGCGTCACCCGGTCGCCTGAAAGTGTTGCGGCAGGCCGGAATCGATCCGCTCGTCGTCGTGTCAGGCGTCGATGAGGATGCCGTCGTCGCGGGCCTCGACCCGTCCGCCACCCCGGCCGAGGTGACGGTCGCGCTCGCGGCCGCCAAGGCCGACGCGGTGGTCGCCTGCCTCGACGCCGCCGTGGCCGTCGACTGCGTGGTGATCGGTTGCGATTCGATGCTCTTCCGAGACGGCGTGCTCTTGGGCAAGCCGCCGACGCCGGAAGCGGCGCTGGCCGGATGGCGAGAGATGGCGGGCCGGTCCGGTGAGCTCTACACCGGCCACTGCCTCATCCGGTTGTCTCACAACGCGGTAACGCATCAGGTGAGCGAGGCCTCGGTGACGACGATACGGTTCGGCGTGCCGGCGCCGGCAGATCTCGCGGCCTATGTCGACACCGACGAGCCGACCGCGGTCGCTGGCGGCTTCACGCTAGACGGGCTGGGCGGCTGGTTCATCGAAGGCGTCGACGGTGACCCGTCCTCGGTGATCGGCATCAGTTTGCCATTGCTGCGCCGGCTGTTCGAACGCGCCGAGCTGTCGATCGTCGAGCTATGGGCAACCAACCCCGTCAGTTGAGAGGTCCGAAGAGCATCTCGGACCACTGCGCCGATGTACTTTGCCTGTGTGTTCGTCGGAGCGGCGCGGGCCTCGCCGAGATTGGATTCACGGCTGATCTCTGGCTGCTTCGTCGTGAGCTCGCTGGCCGCCGGGGCCGTCGTCATCGGCCTGCACGGCCGGCTGGCCAGTAGATTCGGAATTCCTGATATCGTCGCGCTCGCAGTGCTAGTCGCCTCGACGCTGCCGCCGTTGCTCTACCCGATCTTCTTGCGTTTTCATCGAACACTCGGCCCCGTGGCAGGCCTCGCCATGGTGCTTACCGTTGCCGTGGCACAGCCGCGATTTGTGGCCGCCAGTATGCGCAACCCCACCAGTGGTAGCGATCAGGCGGAGTGCATCATCGTCGGCTTGACGAGTCTGTCGCGCGGTCAATGGCCTTACGACGCAACAGAGATGTCGAAACGGAATCCGATGAGCTGCGGACCGCTGTGGCTGATCACCCATTGGCCGGCTGCGGTAACCGGGTATTCAGTCGCGTTCGGCGCCATCATGATCGGGGCGCTTATGGTCATCGGCTTCCTCAACGGATGGGCGACCACGTCCAGGCTGCTCGTCATGTTGTCACTGACACCGGCGACATGGCTATCGCTGATTGTCGGAAGCGACTTTCTCACCTTCGGCCTGTGTACGGCCGCTTTCGCCGCGGTCACCACATCAACGAGTCCGGCTCTGCGGCGAGTCGCGATTCCTGCGTCGCTCCTGGTAGCCCACTTTCGGTTGCCATTCGCAGGCCTGCCCGCCGCAATCTTTCTGCGGCGCAATGCCGATGGACGCCTGTTAGGGCTGAGGACAGCGACATTCACGACAGTAGCGAGCGTCGCATTCTGGGCCCTCCTCTATGTGGTCGATGCGGAGCGCTACGTCGCCATGGGTCCCATGCACGTCATAGGGAAGGTCGAAGTCATGACCGGCACCGGCATCGATCAAGCCGCGGCTGTTGTGACAATGATCATGCTCTCCGCTGTGTTGGCACTCGTGTGTAGTCGCCTGAGTGTCGTGAGCGGCATTACCGTGTTCTGTGCGGTGATGCTGATCCCCATGGCTCTGGCCAATGGGTATCAGATGCTCCGATACGCCTATCCGCATTGGGAGGGCGCCTTTTGGTTGGTACCTCTGGTTGCGTTAACTGCTTTCGCTCTGGCGGATCGTCCTATCAAGCTGAATAGTCCACGCCGTCCCAAAATTGTCAGGCGATGACCTGCCGACAACGATTCTCCCCGACGCCGAGATTGTAGGCTTTGCGGTGTGCCGCTGCCTGCCGATCCCGACCCCGCCCTGCAGTCGTATGCCCACCCCGAACGCCTGGTGACCGCCGACTGGCTGTCGGCCAACCTGGGCCGTCCCGGGCTGGCCATCGTCGAGTCCGACGAGGACGTGCTGCTCTACGACACCGGCCACATTCCCGGGGCGGTGAAGATCGACTGGCACACCGACCTCAACGATCCCCACGTGCGCGACTACATCACCGGTGCGCAGTTCGCCGACCTGATGAACCGCAAGGGCATCTCCCGCGACGACACCGTGGTGATCTACGGCGACAAGAGCAACTGGTGGGCGGCCTACGCGCTGTGGGTGTTCACCCTGTTCGGCCATCCCGACGTGCGCCTGCTCAACGGCGGGCGCGACCTGTGGATCTCCGACGGCCGCGAGACCACCCTCGACGTGCCGACCAGGCAGACCACCGGCTACCCCGTCGTCGAACGCGACGACGCGCCGATCCGCGCCTTCAAGGACGACGTGCTCGCCACGCTTGGTTCGCAGCCGCTCATCGACGTCCGCTCGCCGCAGGAGTACACCGGCGAACGCACCCACATGCCGGACTATCCCGAGGAGGGCGCCCTGCGGGGTGGCCACGTGCCCACCGCGCGGTCCATTCCCTGGGCCAAGGCCGCCGACGACAGCGGACGGTTCCGCGGACGCGCCGAACTCGACGAGCTGTACGGCTTCCTTCGCGCCGACGACAACACGATCGTGTACTGCCGCATCGGCGAGCGTTCCAGCCACACCTGGTTCGTGCTGACGCACCTGCTGGGCCTGCCGGGAGTGCGCAACTACGACGGCTCGTGGACCGAATGGGGCAACGCGGTGCGGGTCCCGGTCGCCGTCGGCGAAGAGCCCGGAGAGGCGCCCGGCTCTCCATGACCGCCATGCCGGCCGCACTGGCCGAAGTGGTCTCCGACTTCAAGGAGGTGCAGGGCCAGGACAAGCTGCAGCTGCTGCTGGAGTTCGCCAACGAGTTGCCGCCGCTGCCCGCCGACCTCGAAGAGGCCGCGATGGAGCCGGTGCCGGAATGCCAGTCGCCGCTGTTCCTGCACGTCGACGCCGACGACCGCGAGCATGTCCGGCTGTATTTCAGCGCACCCGCCGAGGCGCCCACGACGCGCGGGTTCGCCGCGATCCTCGCCGCCGGGCTCGACGACAATCCGGCCGACGACATCCTCGCCGTGCCGGACGACTTCTACTCCGAGTTGGGGCTCGCCGCGCTCATCAGCCCGCTGCGGCTGCGCGGGATGTCGGCGATGCTGGCTCGCATCAAGAAACGGCTGCGCTGACACGATCAGCGCCGAGCGCTCAGCCTTGTACGAAATTCCGCGTCGATACCGTACGTAGGTGCGCGCTCACCGAGGCGGGCGGGGTTACCGACGGGTAAGGGAACCGGCTCGGCGAGACCTCAGCTGCGCCGCCTAAACTGCCCTCCGATACATTCCTAAAGACGTTTCTTAGAGAACATGCCGTCAGGAGGCGCAGTGGCAAGTCACGCCAGCTCAAAGATCTCCAAGGTGTTGGTCGCCAACCGCGGGGAGATCGCCGTGCGGGTGATCAGGGCCGCCAAGGACGCGGGGCTGGCCAGCGTGGCCGTGTACGCCGAACCCGACGCCGACGCGCCGCACGTCCGGCTCGCCGACGAGGCGTTCGCCCTCGGCGGCCAGACTTCGGCGGAGTCCTACCTGGTCTTCGAGAAGCTGCTCGACGCCGCCGAGAAGTCGGGCGCCAATGCCGTGCATCCCGGCTACGGCTTCCTCTCCGAGAACGCCGACTTCGCCCAGGCCGTCATCGACGCGGGCCTGATCTGGATCGGGCCCAGCCCTCAGTCCATCCGCGACCTCGGCGACAAGGTCACCGCCCGCCACATCGCCGCGCGCGCCCAGGCGCCGCTGGTGCCCGGCACCCCCGATCCGGTCAAGGACGCCGACGAGGTCGTCGCGTTCGCCAAGGAGTACGGCGTGCCGATCGCAATCAAGGCCGCGTTCGGCGGAGGTGGCCGCGGCATGAAGGTGGCCCGCACCATCGAGGAGATCCCCGAGCTGTACGACTCGGCGACCCGCGAGGCCGTCGCGGCGTTCGGTCGCGGTGAGTGCTTCGTCGAGCGCTACCTCGACAAGCCGCGTCACGTCGAGGCGCAGGTGATCGCCGACCAGCACGGCAACGTCGTCGTCGCGGGCACCCGCGACTGCTCGCTGCAGCGGCGCTTCCAGAAGCTGGTGGAGGAAGCGCCCGCACCGTTCCTGACCGACGCGCAGCGCAAGGAGATCCACGAGTCGGCCAAGCGCATCTGCAAGGAAGCCCACTACTACGGTGCGGGCACCGTGGAGTACCTCGTCGGCCAGGACGGCCTCATCTCGTTCCTCGAGGTGAACACCCGCCTGCAGGTCGAGCACCCGGTGACCGAGGAGACCTCGGGCGTCGACCTGGTGCGCCAGCAGTTCCGGATCGCCAACGGCGAACCCCTGGACATCACCGAGGACCCGACGCCGCGCGGTCACTCGATCGAGTTCCGCATCAACGGCGAGGACGCCGGCCGGGGATTCCTGCCCGCGCCCGGCCCGGTGACCAAGTTCGAGGCGCCGCAGGGTCCCGGTATCCGGCTGGACTCGGGGGTGGAGACCGGTTCGGTGATCGGCGGGCAGTTCGACTCGATGCTGGCCAAGCTGATCGTCACGGGTGCCACCCGCGAGGAGGCGCTGGAGCGGTCGCGCCGCGCCCTGGACGAGTTCCATGTCGAGGGCCTGGCGACGGTCATCCCGTTCCACCGTGCCGTGGTGTCCGACCCCGCCTTCATCGGCGACGACAACGGCTTCACCGTGCACACCCGCTGGATCGAGACCGAGTGGGACAACACCGTCGAGCCGTTCACCGGCGGCGACCCCATCGAGGAGGAGGACACCGTCCCGCGGCAGACCGTCGTGGTGGAGGTCGGCGGCCGCCGGCTCGAGGTGTCTCTGCCCGGTGACCTGGCGCTCGGCGGCGGGGGCGCCCCCGCGGCGGGCGGCAACGTCGTGCGGAAGAAGCCCAAGCCGCGCAAGCGGGGTGCGCAGGGCGGCGCTGCCGCGTCCGGCGACGCCGTCACCGCCCCGATGCAGGGCACCGTGGTCAAGGTCGCCGTCGAGGAGGGCCAGGAGGTCTCCGCGGGCGACCTCGTGGTGGTGCTCGAGGCGATGAAGATGGAGAACCCGGTCACCGCGCACAAGGACGGCACCATCACCGGTCTGGCCGTCGAGCCCGGCGCCGCCATCACCCAGGGCACCGTCCTCGCCGAGATCAAGTAGCCCTCCCCTTGCCGAACGTGCACTTGTGCTCGAAAAATCAGCGAATCATCGAGCGGTGATGCACGTTCGCGCCACCGACGGGTAGTGATGGAGCCGGTCGAGATCAACGCGGGCGCCTGGTATCTGCGCGCGCTGCGGGCCGACGAGAAGATCGACGATCGGCCCGCGTTGTCCGACCTGGGCGAGCCCGACGCCGAATACGTCCAGAAGCGGGCGGCGCAGTGGGAGTCGGACGCCGTCTACTCATGGGCGGTGTGCGAACCGACCACCGGCGAGATGCTGGCCGAGGTGACGCTGGACCCGCGCACCGCGGCGATCCGGTCCCGCGCGCGCGAAGGGCACGCCGACGCGGCGGCGGTGGCCGAGGGTTCGGTCCGGCGGTTCGCCGCGGCGATGCTGGACCTCACCTGAGGTCGATGTCGCGCCCGGTGGCCAGGTCGGCGCAGCCGACTTCGACGACGTCGTCGCGCGCCGCGAGGAACGTGCGTGCGCCCTGGTCGCCGCGCAGCCCCTCGAGGACCGCCGGCCAGTGTCTGCGGGCGATGACCACCGGATGTCCCGGCGCGTCGCCGTAGCGCGCCCGGGCCAGCCCGGACGGTGCCGCGCCGGCGGCGGCGATGACCCGCTGCACCACCCCGGCGCCGACATCGGGGGTGTCCACGGTGTGCACGACCGCGTAGTCGGCGTCCACCGCCGACAGGCCCGCCCGCAGCGACGCCGACAGTCCGTCGGACCAGTCCTCGGCGACGACCGCGCGCGCGGGTGGCGGCACCTCGACGATCGCGGCACCCAGCACCACCACCACGTCACCACAGCCGCCGTCCGACAGGGCCTCGACCGCTGCCTTGAGCCATTTCCCCTGCCCAGCAAGCACTTTCGGCATACCGAACCGAGAGCCGGCGCCAGCGGCAAGCACCACACCAGCGGCGGTTGTCGACATGTCACCAGTTTGGGGCCGCGGCGCGCGTTTCGACAAACTTGACGTTGCCGGACGTGGGTCCGAAGCGGTGCGGATCCCCGAATCGCCGGGCTGAACTGCGGGTATGACGGACTCTCGATATCAATTGTCAGCGGGCACGATGCGGCGTAGGGTCAAGACAGGTTGAGTTCAACAGCCGCATGGAAGCGTCATTGACGCACAGAGGAACTCCCGACCCCTGTAGCGAAGGCTTTGAGACGCAGGGCCCCAAAATTTTGACGTGAACCACAGTACGAATCCCGTATTCAACTGATGGAGTCACAATGTCTGTTATTTCGCATTCGCCGCCCACTTCGGTGGCGTCTTCACTGGAACCCACCGACTGCCACACCGCGCACTTCGAGACCCGTCAGCCGCAGCCTGACACCTCGGTGGTCTCGGCTCATGGCGAGATCGACGCCGCCAACGCTCAGGAATTCGTCAATTACGCCTTGCGGCACGCCGACCTGGTCAAGTGCCTGGTGATCGACTTGTCCGGGGTCGAGTTCTTCGGCACCGCAGGGTTTTCCGCGCTGCACACCTTGAACGTGCGCGCCGCAGGCGAGGGCATCGAGTGGGCGTTGGCGCCCAGCGTCTCGGTGACCCGATTGCTTCGACTCTGCGATCCTGATTCGGCGCTGCCCGTCTGCCCCAGCGTGGAGGCGGCGCTGTCGGCGGTGCAGCGTGCACCGAAGCCGTTACTGCAGTTGGTCCCGGAGGCGGGTTAGCGATTTCGCCAGCAGCCGCGAGACGTGCATCTGCGAGATGCCGACCCGCTCGGCGATCTGCGTCTGGGTGAGCGATTCGAAGAAGCGCAGCAGCAGCACGGTCCGCTCCCGCTCCGGTAGCGCAGCGAGCAAGGGCCGCAACGCTTCTCTGTTCTCGATTTGATCCAGACCCAGGTCGACGTCGCCGAGGGTGTCGGCGATCGCAGGCGCGTCCTCGGTTCCGCTGCCACCGCTGTCGATCGACAGCGTGTTGTAGGAGCTGCCGGCCACCAGCCCCTCGACGACCTCGTCGCGGTCCATGTCGAGTTCGGCCGCCAGCTCCGACGCGGTGGGTGCGCGGCCCAGCCGCTGCGAGAGTTCGGCGGTCGCCGAGCCCAGCCGCAGATGCAGTTCCTTGAGCCGCCGCGGCACCTTCACCGACCAACTGTTGTCGCGGAAGTGCCTGCGCACCTCGCCCATGATGGTCGGCACCGCGAACGACACGAAGTCCGAGCCCGCCTCGACGTCGAATCGGATGACCGCGTTCACCAGGCCCACGCGGGCCACCTGGACCAGGTCCTCGCGCGGTTCACCGCGGCCGTCGAAGCGACGGGCGATGTGGTCGGCCAGCGGCAGGCAGCGCTCGACGATGCGGTCCCGCTGCCGCTGGAACTTCGGCGAGTCCTCGCCGAGATCCTTCAGCTCGCGGAACATGTCGGCGACATCCGCGTACTCAGAGTTCGATCGCGATGACGAACCCTGTGACGTCGAGGGCGTCACTGCAGCGTGCTCGCTCGTCTCGTCGTCATGGAGATCCCGAATATCTGGGCGTTCTCGGGCCCTTGGCCATTCTCGAAGGTACGCACCTCGTCGGTCAGGGAGCTGAGCACGTGCCAGCTGAAGCTGCCCGGCGCGAGGATGTCGGGACTCTTGCACGTCGTCGACGCGTCGATGACGACGGCGTCGTCGCGCGGGTGGATGGCGAGCAGCAGCACGGAATGCGGGACCGCACTGCGGATCAGCCTGGTACAGGCTTCGTCAACGGCCAGCCGCAGGTCCGCGACGGCGTCGAAGTCCAAGTCCTCGAACGTCGCCACGGCGGCGACGAGCGTGCGCAACACGGCGAGATTCTCGAGCTCGGCTGCGACTCTCAGTTCCACAGACCGACCGCCGTGATCCTGCCCGTTGTTCTTGTTGGCGACGTCGGCCATCTGACCTCCCGGCAATATCGAAGCGAGACTACCCCAGGTTGATTCCCAGCTAACCACGAGGACTCCGGCAACCTGTCCTCGCGGACGTGTGGCACACGCCGAGCCGGGGTACCACCGGGGCATGGAGCAGTTGCAGCCGCGAAGCCCCCTCGATCACGCCGGTGACCAGACGTTGCGGCGCATCATCGTGACCGCCGCGGTGGTTCTGATCGCCGTGATCCTCGCCGCGGTGGCGATATACGCCGCCGCGTTCCTGATGCTTGCGCCGATGATGCAGTGAACGCACCGGTGACGACGAACTCTCAGAAGGCGCGCTCGACTCACACATGTCCATGGTGCTGGATCAATACCCCGCGACCCCCGGAAGCCAAACATGCGACTTCGGCGTAGCGCCGTGCGCGGCCCCGGCATGCGCCGGATCCGCCGCGGCCGCGGGTTCTCCTACGAGAATTTCGACGGCACACCGGTCACCGACGAGGCCACTCTGCAGCGCATCAAGGACCTGGTGATCCCGCCGGCGTGGAAGGACGTCTGGATCTGCCCGTATCCCAACGGTCACATCCAGGCGGTCGGCACCGATGCGGCGGGCCGGCGCCAGTACCTGTACCACCAGCGCTGGCAGCAGGACCGCAACGAGGAGAAGTTCGACCGGGTGCTGGAGATGTCGGCCGCGCTGACGGAGATGCGCAGGCAGGTCGCCGCCGACCTGCGCGGTCGCGGACTGAGCCGCAACCGCGTGGTCGCGGTGGCCCTGCACCTGCTCGACCTCGGCTACTTCCGCGCGGGCTCCGAGCAGTACGCCGAGGAGAACAACTCGTTCGGCATCTCCACCCTGCTCTGGGAGCACGTGACCGTGCAGCGCAACGCCATCGAGTTCGACTTTCCCGCCAAGAGCGGAGTGCGCCGCACGCTGACGATCGACGACCCCACGGCCGTGCATTCGGTGCGCGCGCTGCTGCGGCGCCCGGAGCGCACGGAGCGGTTGCTGGTGTGCCGCAATGGTTCCGGCTGGGCCGACGTCAACGCCGACGACCTGAACGCCCGCTTCAAGGAACTCGTCGGCGAGCAGTACTCGGTCAAGGATCTACGGACCTGGCACGGCACGGTGCTGGCGGCGACGGCCTTCGTCGACGCCGATCCGCCGGTCAACAAGACCGTCGTCAAGCGCGTCGAGTCGGCCGTGATGAAAGAGGTGGCCGAGGAACTCGGCAACACTCCCGCGGTGGCTCGCGCCTCCTACGTCGATCCCCGCGTCGTCGAGGGATACCAGTCGAATCTGACGATCGCCGCGGCCGTCCGTCGCGCGGACCGGATGAAGGCCCTGGCCGAGCGCCGGGAGGTGCTCGACCGCAGCACCGCCCGGCTGATTCGCCGGGTCGCCAAGAATCAATAGCCCGCCCGTTACCAAGTCAGGTCAGCCCGATGTCGGCCGGCAGGGTCACTACGACGAGAATCCCGCCGCCGATGGCGGTCGGGCCGGGCTGTGGACGTTGGGGGCTCTGACGCCGGGAGTCGTTGCGCATCAACTGGTTGATCGCCGTGACGAGTTCGCAGGGGCTCTTCGGTCGCACCAGCCGTCCGGTGACGTCGTGCACGACGCTGTCGACCAGTCCCCCGATCGCCGATGCGACTATACGCGCCGTTTCGGCCCCGGCACGGTTGGCTATTCGACCGGCATGCAGGACTACGACGGACTTCCCGACGATGTGCCGGTGGCCGACGCGATCGAGCAACAGCGCGCGGCGACCGAACCGGTTTTCGACGAGGAAGTGTCCGCCGAGCCGCGCGACAATCCTCCGTTGGAGGCGCCTCCCGCCGATTGGCAGGAGCAGCTCGAGACGGTCGATCTGGACCCCGAGGAGGACGTGGCCGAGGACTGACGCACGTTCCGTCATGCGTGCCCGGGGGCACGGTTGGCCCCGAGTCCGGACGGTGAACTGGCCGCATTCCCGCACCCAAGGCGGTGTCGCAAACCAAAGATGTTCGTAGGCAATCAATTTAGGTGAACAATGGCGACTTCAGACAGCATCGCCGCCGGGGGTCCACCCGGCCGATAGTGACGCTAACCACCGCCGCCGCCCCCGCCCTCGTGTTTAGCGCTTCGGGGGCTCGGGAACACGTTGCATGCACGGGGAGGTCCCCCGGGGCAGACCAGTCCACGCACAAGCGGGAAGGTAAGCATGACCGAGAAGAACAGTGGCCCCCAAGAAGGCATCAAGGGTGTCGTCGAGGACGTCAAGGGCAAGACGAAGGAAACGGTCGGCACCGTCACCGGACGTGACGACATGGTCCGCGAGGGCAAGGCCCAGCAGGACAAGGCCGACGCGCAGCAGGACGCCGCGAAGAAGGAAGCCGAGGCCGAGTCCGCGCGGGCCGGTGCGAAGGCTGCCGAGAAGCGTCAGGAGTCCGAGCAGTAATACGGACTGACACAACGAGAAAGCCCAGCCGGTCGGCTGGGCTTTTTCGTTGCGCCGCTCACCTCGTCGGCCGTTGCCGTTCGGTGTCGGGATGCTCTGCGTACCAACGTTCTTCGATCTTGCGCACGCGACGGTGCTCGATCAGGAACCAGGCGAGTGAGATCACGAGCACAACGGCGGCGATCACCACCAGAATGGTCCCGACGTCGGGATGTCCGCTGCCGAATGCCGCCAGGCCGCCGACGAACGAGACCAGCGCAATGCCGAGTAGCACCAGCGCCGGCAAGTTCTTGGTGTCCTTCATCGTTTCCCCGGCGTGCGGCCGCGTCGTCCTCGCGTGGTCGACGGGATCCTTCGGGCTCTTCATCGGTACTCCTCTCTCGGCATACCTCCGCCCCGTGGTGATGGGCTGATGTCAACGGTAGAACTACCCCGGTGCGCCGGGACAGAAACCGCAGGAGCGCCGAACATCACTGGTAGGGCGGATATTCGTCGTCCCGCAGGACGTTTGCGAGGTGCACGGCGTTGCGGGCGAGCGCCTCGTTCGTCGATACCACGGCCTCGGGCACCCGATCGAGGTCCTTGAAGTCGGTGCTCTCCATCGCCTCACCGGTCCAGTAGGTGCCACCCTGGGCGGGAATGGTGTAGCCGATGTCGTTGAGCCCCTGGAAACAGTCGGCGATGACCTTCTGTGCACCGTCCTCGTTGCCGACGACGGCGACCACGGCGACCTTGCCGACCATGATCGGCCTGCCCGCGTCATCGGTGTTCGACAGCTCAGCATCGAGGCGTTCGAGCACCCGTTGCGTGACACTGCTCGGGTGACCGAGCCAGATCGGCGTGGAAAGCACCAAAATGTCAGCGCCGAGCAGTTTCTCCCTGATATGCGGCCATTGGTCGCCGTCGCCCATGTCGGCCTCGACGCCCGGCGCGATCGCGTGGTCGACACACCGCACGGACTCCGTCGTCACCCCGGCGGCGCGCAGCTGCTCGCACACATGCTCGGCCATCAACGCGCTACTCGACTCGGCCGGGCTGGGCTTGAGGCTGCACACCAGCGCCACCGCGGTCAACGGGCGGCCGGTGTCGGCCGGGGCCGTCATGCGCCGAGCACCGTGATGCCGGCCAGGGCGGGCATGCTGGTGGTGAGAGCCAGGAGCATCAGGGTCAGCAGGAACCACCCGGCGCCGTGCCATGCCCACGACGTCCGGCCCTCTCGCGACGTCTGATGCGTCCGGACGAAGGCGCGCACGCCACCGGCGAGCAGAACGCCCGGCGCCGCCAGCGCCAACAACGTCCGCTGCGGCGGGCCGCAGGCGACACTGTCGGCGGTCGCACCCTGGCAGGTACTGACCCAGACCACGGCGGTGAGCAGGAAAACGGCGCCCAGCACCGCGACGCCGAGAGCGAACCGTACGGCGTCTCGGACGGCCGCGTCGACGTCTCGCAGGTCGCCAGGACTGTCGTACACGGAAGGTTCTCTCCCCGAAATCGTTGCTGGAACACCGCTGTTGTGACGGGCGGCAGGGTTCCCGAACGGTTCGCTGGATAAACCTCAGGAGTCGGTGCGCAGGTGCGCGGTCAGCAGCAACCGGTCGTAGACGGAGCGGGGTGGCAGCTCCTCGTCGTAGGTCAGTTCGAGGAAGTCCATGGCGATCTGCTCGGCGAGCACGCGCAGCTTGGTGTTGGTCTCCTGCGAGCGCCACCGCAACAGTTCGAACGCCGATTCGGCCGAGATGCGGTAGACGAGCATCAACATGCCTTTGGCCTGTTCGATCGCGGCGCGGGCCTGCGCGATCTCGGCCACCGCCGCGGTGATCATCTTGTCGTGACGCTCGACCGTCGACGGGGTGACGTCGACATAGAACCCGTGCGTACCGACGACCACCCCGCTGTCGTCGTAGAGCTGGTCCCCCACCACCACGACGTGGTGCACGTCGCCACGGGTGTCGATGATGCGGTGCCGGGTGGAGAACGCGCCCGAGGTGCGCCTGATCTCGTCGAGCGTCGCGGCCACCTGCCCGTAGTCGTCGGGATGCTTGTGCGACAGCACCAGATCGGTGGTCGGCACCGTCGAGCCGGGCTCGTACCCGTGCATCCGCTCGACCTGCGGCGACCACTCCCACCGTTCGTCGGCGAAATAGAACCGGAACCACCCGACCCGCTGGGGGTCACCCCCCGCGAGCGCCTGCTCGACGGGCGTCTGCCCCTCGACGTCGGCCAGCTCATCGGTCACGAAAGGAAGATTAGCGCGGCAAACCGCAAGGTCCACCGTGCGTGGAGCATTTCGCTTCTCGGACAACGCTGCGCGGCGACGCTGCGGAGTCGGTGCGCACCTCTACGATTCGCCGCGTGGCGGTGAAACGGTATGCGCTGACCGCCGTCGCCGCAGCGGTGGCGGCCTGGCTGCTCGGCGTCGCGCCGCAGTGGAGCCTGGCGATCGGGCTCGTCGCGCCCCTGGCGATCGTTGCCGTGCCGCGCTTCGTCGTCGGGACGGTCGTCGGCGCCACGACTGCGCGCAGCCGCGAGGATGCCACCGCCGCGATGTCCGGCGAGGAGTTCGAGGACCACGTCGCGCGCATCGCCCGATCGTGCGCAGTGCCCGTCATCATGACGGCCGTCACCGGCGACTGGGGTGTCGACATCATCGTCGGCAGGCGGCCGAACCGGCTGGCCATCCAGTGCAAGCGCCAGTCCCGCCCCGTCGGGGCGAGCGCCGTGCAGGAGGTGGTGGCGGGCGCACCGATGCAGGACTGCACCAAGACGATGGTCGTGACCAACCACGACTTCACCCCGGCCGCACGCAGACTCGCCGAGCTGCACGGATGCGAACTGGTCGGCGGCGCCGAGCTGCCCCGCCTGCGGTCGACGATCCGGCGGCTGCTCGAACCGTCGGCGGAGGTCAGCTGAGCGCGTCGCGGACGGCCTCGACGGCCGCGTCGATCTCCTCGCACGACACCGTCAGCGCCGGCCGGAACCGCACGCTGTCCGGACCGCTGGCGAGCATGATGACCCGCCGCCGCCACAGCTCGCGTAGCAACGCGTCACGCTGGGCCGCGGTGGGCAGGCTGAACGCGCACATCAGGCCGCGCCCGCGCACGTCGAGGACCACGCCGGGGAACTCCTCGGCCAGCCGGTGCAGCCCGTCGAGCAGATGGCGGCCCGCCGTCGCGGCGCGGACCATCAAGCCGTCGCGCTCGATCACCTCCAGGATCCGCCGGGCCCGCACCATGTCGACGAGATTGCCGCCCCAGGTGGAGTTGATCCGCGAGCTGACGGCGAAGACGTTGCCTGCGACCTCGTCGACCCTTGTCTTCTTGTGCTCCTCGCGTGCGCGGCCGCCCGCCATGATCCCGCACACCTGCGTCTTCTTGCCGAACGCCACCACGTCGGGCGTCACGCCGAATTGCTGGTACGCCCACGGCGTCCCAGTGAAGCCGCACCCGGTCTGGACCTCGTCGAAGATCATCAGGGCGTCGAACTCGTCGCACATCCGGCGCATGGCCGCGAAGAACTCCGGCCGGAAGTGACGGTCCCCGCCCTCCCCTTGGATCGGCTCGGCGATGAAGCAGGCGATGTCGTTGGGGTGCGCCTCGAACGCGGCGCGGGCCTGCCGCAGCGACTCGGCTTCCAATGCGGCGATGTCGGCACCGGGGCGAAGGTAGGGAGCGTCGATTCGGGGCCAGTCGAACTTGGGGAACCGAGCCACCTTGTTGGGGTCGGTGTTGGTCAGCGACATGGTGTAGCCGCTGCGACCGTGGAAGGCGCCACGCAGGTGCAGCACCCTGCTGCCCAGGCGCGGATCGACCCCGCGGGACTCGTTGAGCCTGCTCTTCCAGTCGAAGGCGACCTTCAACGCGTTCTCCACGGCCAACGCTCCGCCGTCGACGAAGAAGAGGTGCGGCAGATCCGGATCGCCAAGCACCCGGGCGAAGGTGTCGACAAACCGCGCCATCGCCACGGTGTAGATGTCGGAGTTGCTGGGCTTGTTGACCGCGGTTCTCGCGAGTTCGGCCAGGAAGTCCTCGTCGCCGGCCAGCGCGGCGTGGTTCATGCCCAGCGCCGAGGAGGCGAAGAAGGTGAACATGTCGAGGTAGCGCTCGCCGCTGCGGGCGTCGACCAGCCACGACCCCGCCGACCGCTCGGTGTCGAGCACCAGGTCAATACCGTCGGCCAGGATGCTGCGTGCCAGTACGGCGTGCACGTCGTCGGGGTGGATGTGCGTCGCCGGTCCGGCCATGTCGAGGCGCGTCAAGACATCGGTCATGACGCCATGGTAACCGAAAGAATTCCCTTCATATTCCACCCAGACCGGAAGATTTCCGGTTTCGATGCCGCGAGACCGGCAATGCCCATGCCTCCGAGCCCACCCGCCCCCTGCCCCGGACCCGGATTGTTTGGCGGCGCTAGCGGTCGCAGCGGTCGGCCGCCGCTAACCGGAAAAACCACTGCCTAGCGGCAATAGGCCGGAATAATTACGGTACGAACTGCCTTCCTTCGTAAAACGTCTGTAAGATGATCGTGCTGCGGGTGCGCACGTTCGCCGCGGTGCGGATCTGCTGGAGCAGGTCCTCCAGAGCTCGTGCCGACGCGACCCGCACCAGCAGCACGTAGCTCTCCTCGCCGGCGACCGAGTGGCACGACTCGATGGCCGCTATGTGCGCGAGGCGCGCGGGCGCATCATCGGGTTGAGACGGATCGAGAGGGGTGATGGCGACGAACGCCGACAGCTGGTGGCCGACCGCTTCGGGATTCAGCCGCGCCTGGTATCCGGTGACGATGCCCCGCGACTCCAGGCGCCGGACCCGCGACTGCACCGCCGAAACCGACAGGCCGGCCGTCGCGGCGAGATGGGCCAGTGTGGCACGGCCGTCGGCGACGAGCTCACGCGCCAGGATGCGGTCGACCTCGTCCAGATGCGCGGCGACGGGGTGGTCCTCGGCTTCACCCATGGCCGCACTGTATCCGAGTGGGTGAGCCGCGATGAGTCAACGCTCGGACCGCTGGGAGACCTGGCAGCTGCGCGCGGAGTTCGCCGCCGCGCTGTCGCGGATGTACGGCTCGGAGGTGCCGGCCTACACCACACTCGTCGACGTCAGCGCCGAGGTGAACCGCAACTGCGTCGCCGCCACCCCCGGCACCGAGCGGTTGGGCACCTTGGCGCGGGTCACCGCCGAGCGCCACGGCGCGATCCGGGTCGGCAGCCCGCGCGAACTCGCCGACGTCGCCGACCTGTTCGCCGCATTCGGGATGTACCCCGTCGGCTTCTACGACCTGCGCGACGCCACCCCGCCGGTCCCCGTGGTCTCCACCGCCTTCCGGCCGATCGACTCGGAAGAGTTGTCGCGCAACCCGTTCCGGGTGTTCACCTCGATGCTGGCCAGTGCCGACGGGCGCTTCTTCCCTGCGGACCTGCGCGCCCGGGTCGACGCATTCGTGGCGCGACGGGGGCTGTTCGACCCGGCCCTGCTCGCCGAGGCGCGACGCATCGCCGCTGAGGGTGGCGCCGACCGCGAACGCGCGCGACACTTCGTCGGAGCCGCCGTGTCGGCGTTCGCTCTCTCCCGTGAGCCGATCGATCGGGCGTGGTACGACGAGCTGACCCGAGTCTCGGCGGTCGCGGCCGACATCGCCGGGGTGAGCACCACCCACCTCAACCACCTGACACCGCGGGTGCTCGACATCGACGAGTTGTACCGGCGGATGGTCGAGCGCGGTGTCGCGATGATCGACGCGATCCAGGGGCCGCCGCGGTGCGACGGGCCGGCAGTGTTGTTGCGGCAGACATCGTTTCGTGCGCTGGCTGAACCGCGCCGGTTCCGCGACGCCGACGGAACCGTGTCCGAGGGCACGCTACGGGTGCGCTTCGGCGAGGTGGAACAGCGCGGCGTGGCGCTCACTCCCGCCGGTCGCGCGCGCTACGACCGGGCGATGGCCACCCCCGACCCCGCCGCGGTGTGGTCCGACTACTTCCCATCGACCTACGTCGAACTCGCGGCGTCGGGCCTGGCGTACCACCGCGGCGGCAACCCCGCCGAACCCGTTGTCTACGAGGACTTCCTGCCCGCCTCGGCCGCGGGCATCTTCCGCTCCAACCTCGACGCCGACGCCCAGGCCGGAGCGGGCAGCGACGACACGCACTACAGCCAGGACTGGATGGCCGGTCAGATCGGCCATCACATCCACGACCCCTACGCACTCTACGAGAAGGCGGCATCATGACCACCACGACTACTTCGGCGCTCCCGACCGCGGATGCCCTGCGGACGAAAGTCCTCGACGCACTGCGCGCCGTCGGGTGGCACGGCGAACTCGGCGAACCGGGTGTCCACGGAGCCGGGGGGCCGGCGACATCAGGCTGGGGCCTGCACGCCAGCACACCCATCACCGGCGATGTGCTGTTCACCATGGCCGAGACCACGCCGGAACAAGCCGACGAGGCCATCGCCCAAGCGGCGCAGGCGTTCTCGACGTGGCGCACCACGCCGGCACCGGTGCGCGGCGCGCTGGTGGCCCGGCTCGGCGAGCTCCTGGTCGCCCACAAGGCCGACGTCGCGACGCTGGTGACCATCGAGGCGGGCAAGATCACCTCCGAGGCGCTCGGCGAGGTCCAGGAGATGATCGACATCTGCCAGTTCGCGGTGGGCCTGTCTCGCCAGTTGTACGGCAAGACGATCGCATCCGAGCGGCCGGGGCACCGGCTGATGGAGACCTGGCACCCGTTGGGTGTGGTCGGGGTGATCACCGCGTTCAACTTCCCCGTCGCGGTGTGGGCGTGGAACACCGCGATCGCGCTGGTGTGCGGTGACACCGTGGTGTGGAAGCCGTCCGAGCTGACGCCGCTGACCGCGCTCGCATGCCAGGCGCTGATCGAGCGCGCGGCCCGCGATGTCGGCGCGCCCGAAGGGGTGAGCCGCCTCATCCAGGGCGGCCGCGACGTCGGCGAGCGCCTGGTCGACGATCCGCGGGTGGCGCTGCTCTCGGCGACCGGCTCGGTCCGGATGGGTCGGCAGGTCGGACCGCGCGTGGCGCAGCGGTTCGGCAAGGCACTCCTGGAACTGGGCGGCAACAACGCGGCGATCGTCACGCCGTCGGCCGACCTGGATCTCGCCGTGCGCGCGATCGTGTTCTCGGCCGCCGGAACGGCGGGCCAGCGGTGCACCACGCTGCGCCGGCTGATCGTGCACACCTCGATCGCCGACGAGCTCGTCGACCGGATCGGTGCGGCGTACCGACAACTGCCCCTGGGGGATCCGGGGGTGGACGGCACCCTGGTCGGGCCCCTGATCCACGAGACCGCCTACCGCGACATGGTGCGGGCTCTCGAACGGGCCGCTGCCGACGGCGGCGAGGTCATCGGGGGCGAACGCCACCACCTCGGCGACGAGAGCGCTTACTACGTCGCACCCGCGGTGGTACGCATGCCGGCCCAGACCGCCGTGGTGCACGACGAGACCTTCGCCCCGATCCTCTACGTCATGACCTACACCGATCTCGACGAGGCGATCACGCTGAACAACGCTGTTCCGCAGGGGCTTTCGTCGTCGATCTTCACCGTCGACGTGCGGGAAGCCGAACGGTTCATTGCCGCCGACGGGTCGGACTGCGGCATCGCCAACGTCAACATCGGAACGTCGGGCGCGGAGATCGGCGGGGCGTTCGGCGGTGAGAAGCAGACCGGGGGCGGCCGCGAATCGGGCTCGGACGCCTGGAAGGGCTACATGCGCCGCGCGACCAACACCGTCAACTACTCGTCGGAACTGCCGCTCGCCCAGGGCGTCCACTTCGGCTAGAGGATCGGCCTGCCGCCTGTCACCGCCACCCGCGCACCGGTCACATAGCTGGCCTCGTCGGACGCGAGCATCACGTACACCGGCGCCAGCTCCACCGGTTGACCGGCGCGTCCCAGCGGCACGTTCTCGCCGAAGGATTCGACCTTCTGCGGCGGCATCGTGGCCGGAATGAGAGGCGTCCAGATCGGACCCGGCGCAACGCTGTTCACGCGGATGCCCTTCTCGCCGAGAAGTTCAGCGAGGCTGGCCGAGAAGTTCGCGATGGCCGCCTTGGTCGCGGCGTACGGAGCCAGCTTCGGGTTGGGCATGTCCGAATTCACCGACGAGCTGCCGATGATGGCCGCGCCGGATTCCATGTGCGGCAGTGCTGCCTTGACGAGGTAGAAGTAGGCGCCGATGTTGAGGCGGAAGGTGTAATCCCACTCCTCGTCGGTGATCTCGTCGAGGCTGTCGTGTGTCATCTGGTACGCGGCGTTGCTCACCAGAATGTCGATGCCGCCGAACTCCTCGACCGCCTTGTCGACCACCGCCCGGCAGTGCGCGGGATCGGAGAGGTCACCTGACACCAGCACGCACTTGCGCCCCGCCTCGGTCACGTAACGCTCGACATCGCGGGCGTCCTCGTCCTCGTTGAGGTAGGCGATCAGCACGTCGGCGCCTTCGCGCGCGAACGCGATCGCGACGGCACGGCCGATGCCACTGTCACCGCCGGTGACGATCGCGCGCTTGCCCTCCAGTCGCCCGTGACCTCGGTAGCTGGTCTCGCCGCAGTCGGGCACGGGCTGCATCTGGGACTGCACCCCCGGCGGCGATTGCTGCTGCTGTGGAAAACTCATCCTCATCCTTCGTGTGCTGTTACTCGCTGCGGTGTTGCGGTTGCATGTGCTGGGTTACCCCGACTTCGCCGCCTTACGCGACCGGGCTCGGGCGCTACCGAGCCGGCATTCGGGCGTAGGGGCCGTCAACCCCTGCGGGCGCCACGCTCGGCGATCTCATGCGTGATCGGTGGAACGAATTCGCCCAGCAGGTCGCGATGCCACCAGGAACGTTCACGCCGGAGTTCCTGCCAGGTGGTGAACCGGTACCGGTACAGCTGAACCCGCACGTATTGCGGTGCAGAGTCGGGAAACGGATTGTGGTGCAGCAACTTCAGGGTCCGCTCGTCGTTCTCGAGAAGCCTGGCCAGGAACCGAATCAGCCAACGCTGGGCGTAGGCGGGGGAAAGCGCAGCGAACCACATCAGCCAGTCCAGGCGCAGGTGGTACGGGGCCCACTGCCGAGGAAGCCGACGCGTGTCGCCCGGCTTGCCCTTGAACTCGTACTCTTTCCACTCCGGTTCGCCCGAGAGATCGGTGGCGGCGGCGCCCTCGATCACCAGTTCATCGCGCGTGCGGCCGATGGCACCGAACGCACCATAGGTGTTGCCCAAGTGGAGGGCGTTGAAAGCGACGTTCATTCGTTGGCTTCGCGACACCATGTTCGTCACCGGCGCGTAGCTGAGAATCAGCATCGAGACCGCGGCTGCGATCACGACACCGATGAACCACGTCGGTGTCGCCGGAGTCGACGGCGGATCCGGCAAGGGCAACAGCAGCGCTGCGGATGTGTGGTCCACCGTGCTGAAAGCCAGGACGATCGTCAGCCAGTTGAGCCAAGCGAAGTTACCGGACAGCACAAGCCACGCCTGGGTGACGATCACGATCAGCCCCGCAGTACCGGCCACCGGTTGGGGCGCGAACAACGCGAAGGGAACGAGCAACTGGGAGAAGTGGTTGACGGCAACCTCGATCCGGTGGAGTGGTTTGGGCAGGTGGTGAAAGAACCAACTCAGCGGACCTGGCATCGGCTGAGTCTCATGGTGGTAGTACAGGCAGGTCAGATCCCGCCAGCAGCGGTCGCCCCGCAGCTTGATCAATCCCGCGCCGAACTCCACCCGGAACAACAACCAGCGCATCAACCAGATCACCAGCACTGGCGGTGCGATCTGCTCGTTGCCGAGGAAGATCGCGAGAAAGCCGGCCTCCAGCAGCAGCGATTCCCATCCGAACCCGTACCACTGTTGGCCGACGTTGACGATCGAGAGGTACATGAACCAGATCAGCAGCCAGGCCGGCATGGCCAGCCACAGCGGCACCAGATCGGCTGCGCCGGCGACGAGCGCCAGCGAAGCGGCGACACCCAGCCAGCAGACGATCGCGAAGAACCGGTCGGAGTAGTGGAGGTGGAAGATGCTCGGTGCCGCTCGAAATGAGCTGCGCGACAGGTATTCTGGTATCGGCAGCATCCCGTGCTCGCCGATCAGCGGCCGGAACTGCCGTGCGGCGCCGAGGAAAGCGATCGCATAGATCGCCGCGATCCCGCACTGCAGGACCTCTCTGGCGAACCAGTATTCGGGGGCGCTGAACCACTCCATGCCTGTGTTGCCGTGTTCAGTAGAAGGATTCGAGTTGCGTGCTCGCCGCAGCGGTCACCGAGGCACCCGGCGGATTACCGACGCGTCGCCTTCGTCGTCTTGCGGGGCGACGACCCGCGGGCGCGCGAGGACGTGCCTTTCGCTGTGGTGGCGTTCACGGTCTGGCAGGCCAATCGGGTCGCGCCTCGAGCAATGTCCATCGTCATCCCTGCCTCGGTATGCGGATAACTGGGTAAAGGTACCCGCCCGACGTGACCCCAACCCACTGTTGGACATGTGTCAATTACGATGGCGGGATGGCTGAGACGCGACGACGCCTGTCGCCCGACGACCGCCGCAACGAACTGCTGGCGCTCGGTGCGGAGGTGTTCGGTCAGCGGCCCTACGACGACGTGCGCATCGACGAGATCGCCGAACGCGCCGGCGTGTCCCGCGCGCTGATGTACCACTACTTCCCCGACAAACGCGCGTTCTTCGCCGCTGTCGTGCGCGCCGAGGGCGAGCGGTTGTTCGCGGCCACCAACACGCCGCCCGAGCCCGGGCAGAGCCTGTTCGACCAGCTGCGCGAGGGCGTGCTCGCATACCTGCGCTACGACGAGGACCATCCGCACGGCGCATGGGCGGCGTATGTGGGAGTGGGCCGGTCGGATCCCGTCCTGCGCGGCATCGAGGACGTCGACACCGACCGACAGGCCGACAGGATCGTCCACCGCATCTTCGGCGCCTTCGGCGACGGGCTGGACGCCAAGGTCGAACGCGACCTCCGGATCACCGTCTACGGCTGGCTGGCCTTCACGTTCGAGATGTGCAGACGGCGGCTGATCGACCCGTCGATCGACGCCGGTCAGGTCGCCGACGCGTGTGCCCACGCGCTACTGGACGCGATCGGGCGCGTACCGGGCATTCCGTCCGCCCTGAGCGAAGCGGTGGCATCCGAACACCGGTGACCCCCGGCTTGTCGGTGGGCGGGAGCAGTATGGGTAGCGATGAGCACCACCGCCCTCGCCCGCTTCAGTGAGCTGACCCAGGAGTGGTTCACCGGAACGTTCGCCGAGCCGACGCCCGCCCAGGCACAGGCCTGGTCGGCGATCGCCGACGGCGACAACACCCTGGTCGTAGCGCCGACCGGGTCGGGCAAGACGCTGGCGGCGTTTCTGTGGGCGATCGACCGCCTGGCGGCCGGCGAGCCGCGGCCGGCCAAGGCGGGTACTCCCCTCGCAAGTTGGGGCCCCAGCGTGCTGTACGTCTCGCCGCTCAAGGCGCTGGCCGTCGACGTCGAGCGCAACCTGCGCACCCCGCTGACAGGCGTCGCCCGGGTGGCCGAGCGGCGCGGAGTGCCCGCGCCGCAGATCAGCGTCGGCGTGCGGTCGGGTGACACCTCCCCCGCGCAGCGCCGCGCGCTGATCACCTCCCCGCCGGACATCCTCATCACCACCCCGGAGTCGCTGTTCCTGATGCTGACGTCGGCGGCCCGCGACACGCTCGGCGAGGTGCAGACGGTCATCGTCGACGAGGTGCACGCCGTCGCGGCCACGAAGCGGGGCGCTCACCTGGCGCTCTCGCTGGAGCGCCTGGACGAGCTGCTCGACACGCCCGCACAGCGGATCGGATTGTCGGCGACCGTCCGGCCCGCCGAGGAGGTGGCGCGCTTCCTGTCGGGGCAGGCCCGCACCACCATCGTCGCGCCGCCGGCGGCCAAGACCTTCGACCTGTCGGTCCAGGTGCCTGTGCCGGACATGGCGAACCTCGAGAACAACACCATCTGGCCGGACGTCGAGGAACGCATCGTCGACCTGATCGAGACGCACAAGTCGTCGATCGTGTTCGCCAACTCGCGACGGCTCGCGGAACGACTCACGTCGCGGCTCAACGAGATCCACGCCGAGCGATCCGGCGTCGAACTGGAGACCGGCCCCAACAACGGCGTCGCGGGCGGGTCACCCGCGCACATCATGGGCAGCGGGCAGGCGTGCGGTGCGCCGACGCTGCTCGCCCGCGCGCATCACGGATCGGTCAGCAAGGAGCAGCGGGCGCTGGTCGAGGACGACCTCAAGAGCGGCCGGCTCAAGGCGGTCGTCGCGACGTCGAGCCTCGAACTCGGCATCGACATGGGCGCGGTCGATCTCGTGATCCAGGTCGAGGCTCCGCCGTCGGTGGCCAGCGGCCTGCAGCGCATCGGCCGCGCCGGCCACCAGGTCGGTGAGATCTCCCAGGGCGTGTTGTTCCCCAAGCACCGCACCGACCTGATCGGCTGCGCGGTGACCGTGACACGGATGCTCGCCGGCGAGATCGAGACCATGCGGGTGCCCACGAACCCGCTCGACGTGCTGGCCCAGCACACCGTGGCGGCGTGCGCGCTGGAACCGCTCGACGCCGACCGCTGGTTCGACGCGGTGCGGCGCAGCGCACCGTTCGCCACGCTGCCCCGCAGCGCCTTCGAGGCGACACTGGACCTACTGTCCGGCAAGTATCCGTCGACCGAGTTCGCCGAGTTACGACCGCGTCTTGTGTACGACCGCGACGCCGGCACACTGACCGCCCGCCCCGGCGCGCAGCGACTGGCGGTGACCAGCGGCGGCGCCATACCCGACCGCGGCCTGTTCACGGTGTACCTGGCCTCCGAGTCCGAAAAGCCCTCCCGGGTCGGCGAACTCGACGAGGAGATGGTCTACGAGTCGCGGCCCGGCGATGTCATCTCGCTGGGCGCGACCAGCTGGCGGATCACCGAGATCACCCACGACCGGGTGCTGGTGATCCCGGCGCCGGGCCAGCCCGCGCGGCTGCCGTTCTGGCGCGGCGACGGCGTCGGGCGTCCCGCCGAGTTGGGCGCCGCGGTCGGCGCGTTCACCGGGGAGCTCGCGCGGCTCGGCAAGGACGCCTTCGTCGACCGCTGCCGCGCAATGGGTTTCGACGAGTTCGCCTCGGACAACCTGTGGCGGCTGATCGACGACCAGCGGCAGGCCACCGGTGTGGTGCCCTCGGACACGACGTTCGTCGTCGAACGGTTCCGCGACGAGCTCGGCGACTGGCGCGTCATCCTGCACTCGCCGTACGGGCTGCGGGTGCACGGGCCGCTCGCGCTGGCGGTATCGCGACGGCTGCGGGAGCGTTACGGCATCGAGGAGAAGCCGACCGCCTCCGACGACGGCATCATCGTGCGGCTGCCCGACACCGAAGACGCCGCTCCCGGAGCGGATCTGTTCGTGTTCGACGCCGACGAGATCGAACCGATCGTCACCGTCGAGGTGGGCGGCTCGGCACTGTTCGCGTCGCGGTTCCGCGAGTGCGCTGCCCGCGCCCTGCTGCTGCCGCGCCGTCATCCCGGCAAGCGCTCGCCGCTGTGGCACCAACGCCAGCGCGCCGCCCAGTTGTTGGACGTCGCGCGCAAGTACCCGGACTTCCCGATCGTGCTCGAGGCGGTGCGGGAATGCCTGCAGGACGTCTACGACGTGCCGGCGTTGACCGACCTGATGCAGCGTGTCGCGCAGCGGCGGCTTCGTATCGTCGAGGTCGAGACCACCACGCCGTCGCCGTTCGCGGCGTCACTGCTGTTCGGCTATGTCGGCGCGTTCATGTACGAGGGCGACAGCCCGCTCGCCGAGCGGCGGGCGGCGGCACTGTCCCTCGACAGCGTGCTGCTCGCCGAGTTGTTGGGCCGGGTGGAGCTGCGTGAGCTGCTCGACCCGCAGGTGATCGCCGGCACCACAAGCCAATTGCAGCACCTCAGCGAGGACCGCCTGGCCCGCGACGCCGAGGGCATCGCCGACCTGTTGCGGTTGCTGGGCCCGTTGACCGAGGCCGAGATCGGCGAGCGCTGCACCACATCAGAGGTGGAGGGCTGGCTCGACGGGCTGCGCGCCACGAAGCGGGCGCTGACGGTCTCTTACGCCGACCGGACCTGGTGGGTGGCCGTCGAGGACATCGGCCTGCTGCGCGACGGCGTGGGAGTCGCGGTGCCGGTGGGCGTACCGGCGGCGTTCACCGAATCGGTCGAGGATCCGCTGGGCGAGCTGCTCGGCCGTTATGCGCGTACCCGCGGACCGTTCGCCACGCACGATGCGGCCGCCCGGTTCGGCCTGGGCCTGCGGGTGACCGCCGACGTACTGAGCCGAATGGCGATCGACGGCAAGCTGATTCGGGGCGAGTTCACTGACATCCCCGTGTCGGACCACGGAGCAGGTGAGCAGTGGTGTGACGCCGATGTGCTGAAGATCCTGCGGCGGCGGTCGCTGGCGGCGCTGCGTGCCCAGATCGAGCCGGTCAGCACGACCGCCTACGGCCGATTCCTGCCCGCCTGGCAGCAGGTCGGCTCGGCGCACAACACCGGCATCGACGGCCTGGCCTCGGTGATCGATCAGCTTGCGGGCGTGCCGATTCCGGCGTCGGCGGTCGAACCGCTGGTCTTCGGCCAGCGGGTGCGCGACTACCAGCCGGCGATGCTCGACGAGCTGCTCGCCTCCGGGGAGGTCACCTGGTCCGGTGCGGGCCAGATCGGCGGCGGAGACGGGTGGATCGCGTTCCACGTCTCGGAGTCGGCGCCGTTGACGCTGAGCGCCCCGACCGAGATCGAGTTCACCGACACCCACCGCGCGATCCTGGACACCCTGGGGGCGGGTGGTGCGTACTTTTTCCGTCAGCTTGCCGACAACCCCGGCGAGGAGCTCAAAGCGGCTCTCTGGGAACTGATCTGGGCAGGCTGGGTCACCGGGGACACCTTCGCCCCGGTGCGGGCCATGCTGATGGGCACGCGTAGCCAGACGGGTCGGCGCGGCGCACCGGCACACAAGCAGAAGCAGCGAGCACCGCGGTTGAGCCGGTACAGCGTCGCGCACGCCCAGGCGCGAACCCCGGATCCGACGGTGGCGGGCCGCTGGTCGGTACTGCCGACGGCCGAGCCGGAGTCGACGGTGCGCGCACACTTCCAGGCCGACCTGCTGCTCAGCCGCCACGGGGTCCTGACGAAGGGGGCGGTCGGCGCCGAAGGCATTCCTGGTGGCTTCGCGATGCTCTACAAGGTGCTGACCGCGTTCGAGGATGCGGGACGGTGCCAGCGCGGCTATTTCGTCGAGTCGCTGGGCGGCGCGCAGTTCGCGGTGGCGTCCACGGTGGACCGCCTGCGCACCTACCTCGACGGCGTCGACCCGGACCGTCGGGAGTACCACGCGGTGGTGCTTGCCGCGGCCGATCCGGCCAACCCGTACGGCGCCGCGCTGCCGTGGCCGACGAAGCGGTCGGCCGACGAGGACGTCACGCACCGCCCGGGCCGCAAGGCCGGCGCGCTGGTGGCGATCGTCGACGGTGAACTGGCGTGGTTCCTGGAACGCGGCGGGCGCTCGCTGCTGAGCTTCACCGGCGACGCCGATGCGCACGCCGCCGCGGCGGCCGCGCTGGCCGACCTGGTCGGCACTGGGCGGGTGGGGTCCTTCTTGGTGGAGAAGGTCAACGGCGTGCCGGTACTGGAACCGGGCGCCGAGGGCGAGGGGGCCGGTGAACGAGCCAAAGTGCACGATGCGCTGCTCGGCGCCGGGTTCGCCCGCACACCGCGCGGCCTGCGTCTGCGCTGATGCCGCGGTGACCCGGATACGCTGAACCATGCCCGAAGGCGACACCGTATTTCGCGCCGCGACCAAGCTCCGCGAGGCGCTGGTCGGGAAGGTGCTCACCCGCTGCGATGTGCGGGTGCCGAAGTTCGCGACCGTCGACCTCTCGGGCTGCGTCGTGGACGAGGTGCTGAGCCGGGGCAAGCATCTGTTCATCCGGGTCGGCGGGGAGGCCGGGGTCAGCATTCATTCCCACCTCAAGATGGAAGGCGCCTGGCTGATCGGCGGGCAGATCCGTCGCGTACCCGAATACAAGATTCGAATCCTGCTGGCAACGGACGACTCTCGGGCCGCGGGGGTGGACCTCGGTGTGCTGGAGATCCTGAAACGCGACCACGACATGGAGGCCGTCGCGCACCTCGGGCCGGACCTGCTCGGCGACGATTGGGAGCCCCGCATCGCCAGGGCCAACCTGATCGCCGACCCCGACCGGCCGTTGGCCGAGGCCCTGCTCGACCAACGGGTGATGGCGGGCGTCGGCAACGTCTACGCCAACGAACTGTGCTTCGTGACCGGTTATCTGCCCACCACCCCGGTGAGCAACGTCAAGGACCCGCTGCGCATGGTGCAACGGGCCCGAGACATGCTGTGGTTGAACCGGTCTCGCATCAATCGCACCACGACGGGTGACACGCGAAGTGGCCGCGATCTATGGGTGTACGGCCGCCGCGGCAGACCGTGTCGCCGGTGCGGCACACCGATCGAGTCGGACGGCCCGGCCAACCCCGGCGACCGGGTTTCCTACTGGTGTCCGGTCTGCCAGACCTGAGCCGCTTCGATCTGGTGAAACTACGGTTCTCGACAGTTTCGCGATTTCCCCGTCGACGACCGTAGTCTCGAAGCCGATTTCGCTCAGCCCGGCAGGGCCAGCCTGACGATCTTGCGCACGACGGTCGCGAACTGGCGCGGCAGCGATCCCTTGTTGTACGGGATGCCGTAACGGTCGCAGATCTCCTTGACGTCCTCGGAGATCTCGGCGTGGCGATGCGCCGGGATGTCGGGGAACAGGTGGTGCTCGATCTGGAACGACAGGTTGCCGCTCAGGATGTGAAAGAGCTTGCCGCCGGTCAGGTTCGCCGATCCGAGCACCTGCCGGAAGTACCACTGTCCGCGGGTCTCGGCCTTGGTCTCCTCGATGGTGAACTCCTGGACGTCGTCCGGGAAGTGGCCGCAGAAGATGATCATGTAGGACCACACGTTGCGCATCAGGTTGGCGGTGAGGTTGCCCGCCAACACCCACGGCGCGACCGGCCCGGCCAGCAGCGGGAAGGCGACGTAGTCCTTGAGCGTCTGGCGCTTGGTCTTGCGCCAGATGCCTTCCAGGATCTCACGCTTGTCGCGGATGCTGATCTCGCCCGAGCGGATCCGTTCGGTCTCCAGTTCGTGCAGCGCGACGCCGTACTGGAACAACACCATCAACAGAAACGCATACACCGGATTGCCCAGGAAGTACGGAGTCCACTTCTGGTCCTTGCTCATCCGCAGGATCCCGTAGCCCACATCGCGATCCATTCCGACGATGTTGGTGTAGGTGTGGTGCATGTAGTTGTGCGAGTGGCGCCACTGGTCCGCAGGGCACGCGGTGTCCCACTCGAATTTCTGGCCCGACAGAGCAGGATCGCCGGTCCAGTCGTACTGGCCGTGCATGACATTGTGACCGATCTCCATGTTGTCGAGGATCTTCGACAGGCCCAGCATGGCGGTGCCAGCCAACCAGAACGGCGGGAAGATCCCCCCGAACAACATCGTGCGACCGCCGACCTCCAAGGCGCGCTGCGCCTTGATGATTCGACGGATGTAGTCGGTGTCGCGCTCGCCGAGGTCGGCGATGACCCGGTCCTTGAGCGCGTCGAGCTCGCGGCCGAACTCCTCGGCCTGCTCGGGGGTCAGGCTGATCGTCTTGCCCGCGACGGTCTTCTCGAGGGTGCGCGGTTGTACGGTGGTGACAGTCATTTCGGACTCCTTTGCGATCTCAGAGCGCGATGTCGACGTCGCCGAGGGGGACGGACACGCAGAGCTGCACGTCCTCCTCTTCGGGACTCGACACCGTGCCGGTGATCAAATTCTTGACAGCGCCGCGGGTTTTGCGGCGAGTACAGCTGTGGCAGATGCCCATTCGGCATCCGCTTTCGGGATTGAGGCCGGCCGCCTCGGCCTGTTCCAGCAGCGGGCGGCCGTCGTCGGCCACCGCGACGCTGCTGTCGGTGAAGGCGACCAGGCCACCGGATGCTTCGGCAGGCACCGTGAAACTCGGCGGGACGAAGCTCTCGGAGGCGACGTTCGGGCAGTACTCGCGGACGCTGTCCACGAGCTCCGGCGGTCCGCACACGAACACCGCGTCGGGCTCGGGCATTGCTGCGGCGAGGTGGGCGGGGCCGAACCGGCCCTCGAGATCGGAGCCGGCGGTCTCGCGGGTGTAGCCGTGCAGAACCCGCACGCCCGCCATGCTGTCAAGCTCCAACCGGTAACTCGCCTCCTCGGCGGACCGTGCGTAGTGAATGAACGCGATCTCGCCGTCGAATTGTGCGGCGCGCAGGGTCCGCAGCATCGACATGACCGGCGTGATGCCGCTGCCGCCCGAGACGAACAGGATTCGTCGCGGGCGGGTGGAGGTCGGCAGGACGAACTCGCCGCCGACGGAGTCCAACCCGACGACCATGCCGGGACGGGCGTGGTCGTTGAGGTAGGTGGACACCAGCCCGCCGTCGTGGCGGCCGACGGTCAGCTCGATGTGGCGAGCGCCCTCGGCACTGGCCGGGGAATACGGGCGGGTGCGGCGACGACCGTCGATCTCGACGGTGAGGTTGATGTGCTGGCCGGCGCGGTGGCCGGTGAACGCCTGATTCGGCTCGAGGGTGAGCGTGACGCTGCGCGGCGTCTGCCGGCGGACAGCAACCACCGTCGCGCGGGCGTCCGCCCCCGTCCAGGTCGGGGCGACGAGCTCGGTGTACCGGTCCACGCCATGGGGCCCGGTGAGCAGGTCGACCAGCGGAGACCGGAGCACCCGCTGCGTCAAAGTTTGAGTGAACATATGTACACAGTGAGCGTTGAAGGGCGTGATGGTCAAGGTAACCGGCCAGTTTGTGGCGGCATTCACATTTGTAAACAGTCGTACGCTCACTTCACGTCTACCGACCTCGCGGGCGATGCACGCCGCCAGGCCCGGCAAGCGGGACCCGACGCGCCGAAAAGTGACTTCTGACGATCGCCGAAGCCGATCGCTGGTAAACGTCTGTACGCTGACCTGGTGGCCAGTGAACATCTCAGTGCGCGGGCCGCTCGATCGAGCCGGTCACACTCGAGCCGCTCCCGCCAGCGCGACAGCTCGACGCGCGAGGAGCGCAAGGAGGCCACGCGCCGCGCCATCGTCGCGGCCGCCCTCAAGCTGCTCGAGGACCGCAGCTTCTCCGCGCTCAGCCTGCGCGAGGTGACCCGCGAGGCCGGCATCGTTCCTGCCGCGTTCTACCGGCATTTCGAGTCGATGGAGGCGCTCGGCCTCGTCCTCATCGACGAGTCGTTCCGCAGCCTGCGCGAGATGCTGCGCGGGGCGCGCGCCGGCAAGCTCGACCCCAAGCGCGTGATCGAGTCCAGCGTCGACATCCTCATCGACGGCGTCAATCAACGTCGCGAACACTGGCGGTTCATCGGCCGCGAGCGATCCAGCGGGGTCACCGTCCTGCGCTATGCCATCCGCACCGAAATCCGGCTCATCACCTCGGAATTGGCCATCGACCTGGCCCGCTTCCCCGGTCTGAACACCTGGAGCGGCGAGGACCTCAACATCCTCGCCAGCCTGTTCGTCAACTCCATGATCGTGATCGCCGAGGCCATCGAAGACGCCCACGACCAGGCCGCGCTCGACGAGATCAAGCGCGTTGCGGTCAAACAGCTTCGCATGATCGTCGTCGGCGTCGCCGGCTGGCGCAGCACCGTATGAGAACCCGCGCGGGGCTAGCGTGGGCGCATGTCGCATCTGGAATTGGACTACCCGCGCCCCGACATCGCCGTCCTCACCCTCAACCGGCCGGAGAAGCTCAACGCACTGTCGTATGAACTGGTCGAGGACCTGCATGCCACCCTGCAGCGGGTCGACGCCGACAACGACTGCCGCGCGGTGGTGCTCACCGGCGCCGGCCGCGGCTTCTGCTCGGGGCTGGACCTGACCGACCCCAACCCGAACAAGGCCGGCGAAGGCGTCGAGTTCCCCCGCTCGGGCATGCGATGGCAGGAGCGCATCGCCGACCTCACCGCACGCATCCACCGGCTGCGCCAACCCGTGATCGCCGCGGTCAACGGCGTCGCCTACGGCGGCGGCATGGGCATCGCCCTGGCCTGCGACATCCGCATCGGCGAACCCTCCGCGCGGTTCTGCACCCAATTCATCAAGCTCGGCCTCGGCGGCTGCGACATCGGGGTCAGCTACACGCTGCCGCGGATCATCGGCGCCGGACCCGCGTTCGACCTGATCCTCACCGCACGTGCGGTCGAAGCCGACGAGGCGCTGCGTCTCGGGCTGGTCTCCCGGCTCTCGGCAGAAGGGGCGGTCGTCGACGAAGCGCTTGCCATCGCAGAAACCCTTTGCAGCTACGGCAAATTCGGCCTGGAATCCACCAAGCAGGTGTTATGGGCGAATCTCGAGGCATCGAGCTTGGAGGCGGCTCTGCACCTGGAGAACCGCAGCCAGATCCTGTCCTCCACCAGCGGCGAGATGCGCGAGGCTAGCGAGGCGTTCCGCCGCCGTCCACGATGATCACCGTGCCGGTCATGTAGCTACCGGCATCCGACGCCAACAACAGAGCGGCACCGATCATTTCGTCAGGCGACGCCAGCCGTTTCATCAAGGTGCTGCGGGCCATGCCCTCGATCGCCTCCTGCGGGTTGTTGCGCATCATGTCGGTGTCGACAGGCCCGGGCGCGATCGCGTTGACGCGGATACCTGACGGAGCGTACTCGGCGGCCATCGACCGCGTGAACGACATCAGTGCGGCCTTGTTGGAGGAGTAGATCGAGGTCATCGCCGAGAAGTTGAATGCGCCGACCGAAATCATGTTGATCACAGAGGCTTTCGCGCTAGCCTTGAGATAGGGCAGCGCCGCCTGAACGAGGAACACCGGCCCGCGCAGATTGACCTCGTAGGACTTCGTGAGCGCCTCGGGGGTCATTTCCCCGAGCGGCTGCGCCAGCGCATTGGCAGCGTTGTTGACCACGACGTCGACGCCGCCGAACTCGTCGACGGCCTTGCACACCAGCGCTTCGAGGGCCTCGACGTCACCGAGATGGGTCGGCACCCCGATGACCTGACCACCGAGCGCGCGCAGATGCTGGGCGGCCTCCTCGCACGCATCGCGCTTGCGACTCGCCACCACCACGCGAGCCCCTGCCAACGCGAAGCCCTCGGCCAACGCCAGGCCGATCCCCCGGGTGCCGCCCGTCACGATGACGGTGCGGTCGGTCATGTCGAAGAGACGGTCGAATGCAGCGCGGTCCACGGCCGTCAGTCAAACAGATCGCGGTGTGCGGCGACGAACTGCTCGACGGTCTCGGCGGGCCGCCCCAAGATGTGTTCGACGTCGTCGGTGGCTCGTTCGTAGCGATGCGCGCGATGCAGCAGCGCCATCGTCGCGATGTGCTGCTGGACGTGTTCGGGCAATCCGATCGCGGCGAGCACCTCGCGCCGCCACTCGTCGTGGGGCGTGTCCTCCCCGGATATCGGCCTGCCGAGCGCGCGGCCGTACCGCGTGGCCAGAGCAGCGATGTCGAGCACTTCCGGGCCGGTCAACTCGTAGACCTTGCCGATGTTGTCGACAGGATCCTGCAGGATGGCGGCGACGACGGCGGCCACATCGGCGGCAGAGATCGGTGATGTGCCGCCCGAACCGAACGGCAGGGCTAACACATCGCGCTCTTTGACCGAGCGTGCGGCCAGCCACGTGAACAGCGGGTTGTCGAGGAATACCGTTGGCCGGACGTGGATCACGGGAAGCGCCGACCAGTTCAGCACATGTTCGGCCAACCAGTGCAGCCGGTGCTGGTGTGACTCCTCGGTGCTGGTCAACGTCATCTGCGACACCGTCATCTGCGACATGTTGACGATCGCCTCGAGATCGCCCTCCTCACGCGCCACGGCGCACACCTCGGCGGTCGCCGCCAAGTAGTCCGGGGACACGCTCATGTTGAAGAACATGCGACGTACGCCGCGAATCGCCGCCAGGATGTCACCTGCCCTGGTCAGATCGCCGACGATGACCTCAGCGCCGACAGCGCGAAGCCGCTCGGCGCGGTCGTCGTCGCGGCGCACCATCGCGCGCACCGGTTCGCCGAGCCCGACCAGCAGCTCGACGACCCGCCGGCTGACACTGCCTACGGCGCCACCGGCACCGGTGATGAGGTACACGTCCTCAGCCGGCCAGCGCCAGGGCCGGTGTCGCGATCAGATCGCCTCGCTCCAGCGCGTCGATGCAGCGCTGGTGAGCTTCGAGGTACTTCTCGTCGGTCGCCATCGCGCGCTCGCCGTCAGATGCACCCGCTGACGCTGATGCGGCGGCCGACGTTGGCGCACACGTCCACGTTCGGCGCCGGCGGTATGTACACCGGCGGCGGTGGCGGTGGCGGCGGAGGAGGCAATTGGTTGAGATACGACAGCGGATCAGCACATCCGGTGACGTCGACGAACCTGCCGCCGACCGAACCGCACAGCGTCGCCTCCGCCTCGGGCGCGCTGACGGTCACCAGACCGCCGGCGAACAGCACCGCGGCGGCGCACAGCCCAATCTTGCGCACGTCTCCTCCTCCGGCGACCGACGCCCGGCGGTCAGCCGGGTCGATTGTCGCAGCCAAGGACCCGGACGGAGGCTGAACCGATCAGGCGGCGGTAACGATCACCGTCCGCGCGTCGATGTGTTGGTCGATGCGCCTGCCGATCCCGCTCCGTCTCGACACCGACAATTGTTTGCTCTCAGCGCCCGAGACTTCGTCTGAGCGGCACCCCGATGCACGCCGCGCATTGCTCCGAAAACCCGTCGCTTCAACATGGCACGCGACATAGCGAGATGCTAAGCTCGGCAATCACTTGAACCTAGTTACTCCCTGGACGCGCAATGTAAATGCTCATCTTGAGCGATCTCAGCTGACACCCTTGTACCTTCGCCGACGAAGGGCCGTGGACGTCAGCCCAATATAGTGTCGCGAAGCGTAGGGAACACCGACTTCCCTGGCAGCGTCTCGCTGTCGTTGTTTGCTGTGCGGTGTCGGTGTGCGCCGCGCATGCGCAGTTCGTCGTCTTTCCAACTCCTGGGGGGAGCAGTCATGTCCGCATGCGCCGAATCGCCGCGATACGAGCGCGCCAACCGCCTGCCTGCGGCGTGGTCGGGCCGTCGCATCGGGCTCGCCCGGTCGGCGGTGCTGGCCGTGGCCCTGATGGCCGGCCTCACGCTGGTCGATACCCCCGCCCACGCCGCCGAGGCGTGGCAGCGGCAGAGCCCACCGCTGTCGACGCCGTGGACGCACCTGGTCGGACCGAACAACGCCCTGCCCGAGTACCCGCGGCCCCAGATGGTCCGTCAGCGGTGGCTCAACCTCAACGGCGTCTGGGCGTACACCGGCCGCTCGCGGGACAACGCGCTCTCGGCACCGCCGGCGTCGGGCGCGTACGACGAGAAGATCCTGGTCCCCTATCCGACCGAATCCGCCTTGTCGGGCATCCAGCGCCACGACGAACAGATGTGGTATCGCAAGGTCTTTCACGTTCCGGGCACCTGGCGTGGGCAACGGGTGCTGTTGCACTTCGGCGCCGTCGACCAGATCGCCACCGTCTGGGTGAACAACCGGAAGGTCGCTCACCACGAAGGCGGCTACACCGCTTTCAGCGCCGACATCACCGACGCGCTGCGGTGGTCCGGTGCACAGGACATCACCGTGCAGGTGGAGGACCGCAACGAGACCAACCCCTTCCCCGTCGGCAAGCAGCGCAACGATCCGGAAGGCCTCTTCTACACCGGCGCCTCGGGTATCTGGCAGACGGTGTGGATGGAGCCGGTGCGCGCCAACCACATCGACAAGCTCGACATCACCCCCGACCTGACCGGGTTCACCGTCACCCCCCGCATCACCGGCGAGGCGCAGCTCGCCGAGGTCGTCGTCTCGGCCCCGGGCGGCGCGGTGGTGTCGCGGGCACGGGGCAAGCCGGGTGAGCCGCTGCGCGTCCCGGTGGCCAAGCCCCGGCTGTGGACGCCCGAGGACCCGTACCTCTACGACCTGACGGTGCGACTGGTCAGCGCGTCGGGCAAGGTGGCCGACGAGGTGAAAAGCTACGGCGGCCTCCGCACGATCAGCACCGTCAGGGATCCGCAGGGCAGACCGCGAATCGCCTTGAACGACAAGATCACCTTCCTGCACGGACCGCTGGACCAGGGATACTGGCCCGACGGGATCTACACCGCACCCACCGACGACGCGTTGCGCTTCGACCTCGAGCGCACCAAGGCGCTCGGGATGAACTTCGTCCGTAAGCACGCCAAGGTGGAGCCGGCCCGCTGGTACTACTGGACCGACAAGCTCGGCCTGATGGTGTGGCAGGACATGCCGTCGCTGGACGTGTCGCTCGACATCCCGGTCGGTCCCGCGCCCGAGCCGGTGCCGCAGGCGAAGGTGAACTTCGAGCGCAAACTCGTCGCGATGATCGACCAGTTGCGCAGCGTCACCTCGATCGTCGGCTGGGTGCCGTTCAACGAGGGCTGGGGAGAGTTCGACACGGCCAGGATCGCGCAGGCGGCCAAGACCGCGGATCCCACCCGCATGGTCAACGCCAACAGCGGTGTGAACTGCTGCAAGTCGCGGCCCGACAGCAGGGCAGGCGACGTCTACGACGACCACACCTACGTCGGCCCCGGCCGCCCGGTGCTGCACGACAACCCGTCGACCCCGCACGATGAGCGCCTGAAGCTCGGCGACCGCCCCATCCCGCTGGAACACCGCGTCGTGGTCGACGGCGAGTACGGCGGCCTCGGCCTGGTGCTCGACGGCAACATCTGGCCCGGACGCCCGCAGGCGTACGAGATGACCGACAGCCGCGCAAGGCTGACCGAACGCTACGTCGAGGTCAGTCGGGCCCTCGAAGAGGCGGTCCGCAGGGGCGGCTTGTCCGGCGCGGTCTACACCCAGACGACCGACGTCGAAAACGAGGTCAACGGGTACCTGAGCTACGACCGCTGGCTGGTCAAAGTGGTGCTGCGGACCGTCGCCGAGCGCAACCGGGCGGTGATCGCGGCGGGCGCGCACGTGGAGGATCGGCCCGACCAGCGGCGTTGACCGCAGCCGATCACCACGGTTTCTTGCTCTGGAAGTCCCAGCCGCGCGTGTCGTCGGTCGTGTAGCGGAGCCGACGCGCCAGCAGCGTGATGGTGTCGCGCATTCCATCGTCGCCATCGGAGGTCTCGCTGCTGAACGAGGTCACGAGCATGTCCTCGAACACCCATCGCACCGCGACCGACTTGCCTCGCTGGACTTCGAAAACGCCCTCGGAGAGGGGCTTTCCGTTCATGCACGCTTCGAACAGCAACGGCGATGCGACGCCGGAGACGATCACGAACCGCAGTGCCCGTTGCTTCGCGCCGACTCCCGTCATCCCGCCGCCGGCGCCGCTGACGGCCACGGCCTGCTCCACACCCCAGTCGACCGCGACGACGTCCATCCAACCGCTCCGGTCCTTCGCGGCAGAGCCGCCGGGAATGCCGTCAAGTCGGAGAAAAAACTCGTGGTCCCGCTCGTCTCTGCCCATCGCTCAACCTTCCAACGTCCGCATGCTGGTGAACCGTAGCGGCTTGTTGGTGCGTGGATCATCCAATTCGAGGCAGTGCGCCAGCAGTTGCAGCGGACGCGAGAAGTCGTCGGCCGCCACGTCGACGACATCGGGATACAACGGGTCATTGGTGATCGGCACACCGAGCGAGGTCATGTGTACCCGCAGTTGATGCGTGCGGCCGGTGCGCGGTGTCAACCGGTACAACCCGTCGCCCACCGACTCCACCAGCGTCTCAGCATTGGGCTCACCGGGCTCCTCGACCGCCTGTAACGACCCACGCCGCTTGATGATCCGGCTGCGCACCGTCGTCGGGAACGTCGAGGCCGGCTCGGGCGCCGACCGCGCCAGGTACGTCTTGCGCACCTCGCCGCGCGCGAACATCGTCTGGTACGCGCCGCGGATCTCGCGGCGGGTCGTGAACAACAGCACACCCGCGGTCAGCCGGTCCAGCCGATGCGCCGGCGACAGTTCCGGCAGGCCCAGTTCCCGCCGCAACCGCACCAACGCCGTCTGCGTGACGTGGCGACCCCGCGGCATCGTCGCCAGGAAGTGCGGTTTGTCGACCACCACGATGTCGTCGTCACGGTGCAGCAGCGGGATGTCGAACGGCACGCGCACCTCGTCGGCCACATCGCGATACAGGTAGACGACGGCGTTGGGCGGGAGCACCGTCGCCGCGGTCACCACCGTGCCGTCGGCACAAACGACCTCGCCTGCAAGCACTTTCGCCGCCGCTGCCTCACCGAAGCGACTCGCCAGTTCGACCAGCACCGCGCCGCCGCGCAGTCGCACCCGGGCCGGACCGAGCCCGTCGCGGTCCGGCAGTGGCGCCTTCCGGGACCGTCTCAAGTAAGCGGGACGGGTTCGAGGATCTCCGCGCGCGCCTCCGGCGCCGCCACACGCAGCGCGTCGGCCGACTCGTCGTCGGGTTCCTGCTGCGACCGGATCTCCGCGTCGACCCGCGCGAGGTACGTGTTCACTTCGCGGTCGACGTCCTCGGCGCTCCAACCCAACACGGGCGCAACGATTTCGGCGACCTCGTGCGCGCAGTCGACGCCGCGGTGCGGATACTCGATGGAGATCCTCATCCGCCGCGCCATGATGTCCTCCAGGTGCAGTGCGCCTTCGGCCGCGGCCGCATACCACGCCTCCACCTTCAGATACACCGGCGCCTCGGCGATCGGCGTCAGCAGGTCCGGGCGGCCCTCGGCCATCTGCAGCACCTCGCCGATCAGCGAGCCGTACCGGTCCAGCAGGTGCCGCACCCGGTACGGGTGCAGACCGTAGTGCGCGCCGACGCTTTCCGTCTGGTTGATCAGCGCGAAGTACCCGTCGGCGCCCATCAGCGGCACCTTCTCGGTGATCGACGGCGCGACCCTCGCGGGGATGAACTCCGCCGCCGCGTCGATCGCGTCCTCGCCCATCACGCGGTACGTCGTGTACTTGCCGCCGGCGATGGCCACCAGGCCCGGCGCGGGCACCGCGACGGCATGCTCACGCGAGAGTTTCGACGTCTCCTCGCTCTCCCCCGCCAGCAGCGGCCGCAGTCCGGCGTACACGCCGTCGATGTCGTCGTGGGTCAGCGGCGTCGCCAGCACCTTGTTGACTTGTCGGAGAATGTAGTCGATGTCGGCCTTGGTGGCCGCCGGATGCGCAAGGTCGAGATTCCAATCGGTGTCGGTGGTGCCGATGATCCAGTGCGTGCCCCAGGGAATGACGAACAGCACCGACTTCTCGGTGCGCAGGATGATTGCCACCTCGCTGACGATCCGGTCGCGCGGCACCACCACGTGCACACCCTTGGAGGCGCGCACCCGGAATCGCCCGCGCTGCTTGGACAGTGCCTGGATCTCGTCGGTCCACACCCCGGTGGCGTTGACGACGACGTGTCCGCGCACCTCGGTGACGGCGCCGTTCTCGGAGTCGCGCACCTGCACACCGATCACCCGGTCGCCCTCCCGCAGCAGCGACACCACCTGCGTCGACGTCCGCACCACCGCGCCGTAGTGCGCCGCCGTGCGCGCCACCGTCATGGTGTGGCGCGCGTCGTCGACCACCGTGTCGTAGTAACGGATCCCGCCGATCAACGACGACCGCTTCAATCCCGGCGCCAGGCGCAGCGCACCTGACTTCGTCAGATGTTTCTGCGCCGGAACGGATTTCGCCCCGCCCAACTGGTCGTAGAGGAAGATGCCCGCCGCCACGTACGGCCGCTCCCACCACCGGTTGGTCAGCGGGAACAGGAACGGCAGCGGTTTGACCAGATGGGGCGCCAACGTGGTCAGCGAGAGTTCGCGCTCGTGCAGCGCCTCGCGCACCAGGCCGAACTCCAACTGCTCCAGGTACCGAAGCCCGCCGTGGAACATCTTGGACGACCGACTCGACGTGCCCGACGCGAAATCGCGCGCCTCCACGAGTGCCACCTTGAGGCCGCGGGTCGCCGCGTCCAGTGCCGCTCCCGCGCCGACGATTCCGCCGCCGATCACCACGACGTCGAACTGCTCGCTGCCGAGGCGCTCCCAGGCCTCCGCCCGCTGCTGGGGACGCAGCAGCGTCTGGCCGTTGTCCGAGACCACGTCCGCCACCGGAAGGGACTCCTAGTTACTCGTCGGTACTGTTGCCCGTTCAGGCTACGTGGAATCACTCCAGATCGTCGTGAGCCATCAATCGACGGCCGGCCTCGGCGATCGACCCCGACAGCGACGGATACACCGAGAACGTCTGCGCCAGATCCTCGACATCGTTGCCGTTCTGCACCGCCAGCGCGATCGGCATGATCAGTTCGGACGCGATCGGCGCGACCACCACGCCGCCGATCACCACACCGGTGGCCGGCCGGCAGAAGATCTTGACGAAGCCGCGGCGCAGGCTCGACATCTTGGCGCGGGCGTTGGTGTGCAGTGGCAGCATCACCGTGCGCGCGGCCACCGAGCCGTCGTCGATCTTGGATTGCGGCACCCCGACCGCGGCGATCTCGGGCCGCGTGAACACCGCAGCGGCGACCGTGCGCAACCGGATCGGTTCGAGCCCTTCGCCCAGCGCGTGGTACATCGCGATGCGGCCCTGCATGGCGGCCACCGAGGCCAGCAGCATGAGGCCGGTGCAGTCACCGGCCGCGTAGATGCCCGGCACCCTGGTCCGCGACACCCGGTCGACGTTGAGGTAGTCGCCCGGGCCGAGTTCGATACCCACCCGGTCCAGGCCCAGCCCGCTGGTGTTGGGCACCGAGCCGACGGTCATCAGCGCGTGGCTGGCTTCGACGCAGCGGCCGTCGGTCATCCGGACGACGACGCCGTTACCGTCGCTTTTCACCGACTCCGCCCGAGCGTTCTTGACCAGCGTCACGCCGCGCGACGCCAGCACTTCTTCCAGCACGGCGGCGGCGTCGGAGTCCTCGTGCGGCAGGATCTGGTCGCGACTGGCCACCACGGTGACCTTGACCCCGAGCTCGGTGTAGGCGTTGACGAACTCCGCGCCGGTCACCCCGGAGCCGACGACCACCAGGTGCTCGGGCAGCGTCTGCAGGTCGTAGAGCTGACGCCAGTTCAGGATGCGTTCACCGTCGGGTTCGGCACCCGCCAGCACCCGAGGGCTGGCACCCGTCGCGATGAGCACGACGTCGGCGGTCAGCGTGCTGGTCGAGCCGTCGTGCCCGGTCACCTTGACCGTGTGCTCGGCCATCCGGGGCACGTCGTCGACGAGCTCACCGCGGCCCACGATCAGCGTGACGCCCTGACTGCGCAGCCGCTCGGCGATGTCGGCGGACTGCGCGGCGGCCAGCGCCTTGACGCGCTCGTTGATCTTCGGCAGCTCGATCTTGGCGTTGTCGAAGTCGAGGGCGTAGCCGAGGTCGGGCGCGCGGCGCAGTTCGGTGCGCACGCCGGTCGACGCGATGAACGTCTTGGACGGGACGCAGTCCCACAGCACGCAGGCGCCGCCGATGCCGTCGGAGTCGACGACGGTGACCTCGGCAACTTCGGGTCCACGGGCCGCGGCGACCAATGCCGCCTCGTAGCCGGCGGGTCCGCCGCCGATGATCACGATGCGGGTTGGCACCGTCTCAACCTAACGAAGCGGGTGGTTGATCGCCCAGCCAGGAGGCGAAGCCTTAATCTTTCCTGGTGCCGCTCTACGCCGCGTACGGGTCCAACATGCATCCGGAGCAGATGTTGCAGCGGGCGCCCCATTCGCCGATGGCTGGCACGGGGTGGCTGCACGGCTGGCGTCTGACGTTCGGCGGTGCGGACATCGGTTGGGAGGGAGCGCTGGCCACGGTCGTCGAGGATCCGGATTCGAAGGTGTTCGTCGTGCTCTACGACGTCACCAAGGACGACGAGGAGAACCTCGACCGCTGGGAAGGCTCCGAGCTCGGCATCCACAAGAAGATCCGCTGCCGGGTGGAGCGCACCTCGTCGGACACCAACACCGACCCGGTACTGGCGTGGTTGTATGTCGTCGACGCGTGGGAGGGTGGCCTGCCGTCGGCCCGCTACCTCGGCGTGATGGCCGATGCCGCCGAAATCGCCGGCGCCCCAGCCGAATACGTGCACAAGATCCGCACCCGCCCGGCCCGCAACATCGGCCCCGGGACAGGAGGCTGACTTCGGATGCGCTTTCGCTGGCATGCTGAGACGGTGACGTCGTTGCGTTCCGCACACCATCGCCGGCCAGAGGCTTCCGAGTGAGGCTGGTCATTCATGACTACTCCGGGCACCCGGGGCAGGTTCACCTAAGCCGCGAGCTGGCCCGTCGAGGGCATACCGTCGAGCACCAGTTCTGCGCGTCCTACACCACGGGCCGTGGCGCAACTGAGCGCAGGCCAGGTGACCCGCCGAACTTCTCGGTGCGCGCCCTCGAACTCGGCGGTGAATTCGCCCGCTATTCGCCGTTGGTCCGCTTGAAGCAGGAACTGCACTATGCGCCGATCGCCGCTCGGGCCATCCGCGATGCCCGTCCTGACGTGGCGGTGCTTTCGAACGTGCCGCTGCTTTCGTTGTTCCTGTTGGCGTGGTTGTTGCGTCGACGCGGTGTGCCCTACGTGTTCTGGCAGCAGGACGTATACAGCGACGCGATCGGTGTCGTCGCCCGCCAGAAGCTGCGCGCCCCGGGAGCAGTCGTCGGATGGCTCGCCGCACGCGCCGAACGCAGTGTCGCGCGAGGCGCTGCCGCGATCGTGCCCATTAGCGACACCTTCCTCGACCAACTCGACCGGTGGGGCGTACACCGGTCGAAGATCCGGATCATCCCCAACTGGGGCGCCATCGACGAGATGCCGCTTCGCCCGCGGCAGAACCCCTGGGCGCAGGCGCACGGGCTGACCGATGTGCCCGTCGTCATGTACGCCGGAACACTGGGCCTCAAGCATGACCCGTCGGTCCTGGCGCATCTGGCGAAGAACGTGCCGGAGGGCTGCCGAGTCGTCGTCGTGTCGCAGGGCCAGGGCCGGCAGTGGCTGGAATCGAATGCGGGCGATGCGCCGTCGCTGACGCTGCTCGACTATCAGCCCTACGAGCAACTGCCCGACATGCTGGCTAGCGCCGACGTGCTCGTCGTGGTGCTCGAGAAGGATGCCAGCCGCTACTCGGTGCCTTCGAAGGTGCTCAACTATTTCTGCGCCGGCCGGCCTGTGCTGGGGTTGCTGCCGACCGACAATGCGGTGGCGCACATGATCGACTCGGCCGACGCGGGAATCGTTCACAACCCGACGGATATGCCGACGGCATCGGCCGCGGTGAACGGCCTGCTCGGAGATCCCGCCGCACGTGACAGAATGGGTAACGCCGCGCGCGACTACGCCGAAAAGACCTTCGATGTGAGTGTTGTCGGCGATCTCTTTGAATCGGTGGTCACTGCCGTTTATGATCGGCCAAGTCGTTTGCTCAGCAAAGGCTGATGCAACCCCGGGACAATTCCTGCGCCAATGCAGACGTGGGTGTGCTGAGAATCGAGGAGGACAGACGTGGGTAGTGCGCGGGAGACGGCACTCGTTGCAGGCGCGGGCGGTTTCATCGGCGGCCACCTCGCCAGGGTGCTGAGGGAGCAAGGTGTCGAGGTCCGAGGGGCGGACGTCAAGCCGCTCGACGAGTGGTATCAGATCCCCGACGGCGTCGATGCGCGCCGGCTTGATCTCGCGACGATTGAAGACGCCCGGGTGGCCGTCGAGGGAGTGGACACCGTCTACATGCTGGCGGCCGACATGGGCGGCATGGGCTTCATCGAGACCCATAAGGCCGACTGCATGCTGTCCGTGCTGACCAGCACTCACATGCTGGTGGCGGCGCGAGACGCGGGGGTCGGACGATACTTCTACTCGAGTTCGGCGTGCGTCTACGCTGCCGACAAGCAAGTCGACGCCGATGTGACGGCGCTGAAGGAAGAGGACGCGTATCCAGCGATGCCTGAGGATGGCTACGGTTGGGAGAAGTTGTTCAGCGAGCGGATGGCCCGCCACTTCCTCGAGGACTTCGGGTTGCAGACCAGGGTCGCGCGGTATCACAACGTCTACGGCCCGATCGGCAGCTTCGACGGCGGCCGCGAGAAGGCTCCGGCAGCTCTGTGCCGCAAGATCGCCGAGGCGGTGCTCTCGGGGCGTCACGAGATCGAGATCTGGGGCGACGGCGAGCAAACACGCAGTTTCATGTACGTCGACGACTGCGTCGAGGGAACGATCAAGGTGACCGCCGGCGCCAGCCCCGTGCCGGTCAATGTCGGCAGCTCGGAATTGGTCAGCATCAACCAGATGGTCAGCATTATCGAGCAAATCGCCGGAATTACCGTCAAGCGTGATTACAACCTCGACGCACCGAAAGGTGTGCGCGGCCGAAACAGCGACAACACACTGATTCAGGAGATCTACGGGTGGGAGCCCTCCATCCGGCTCGCTGACGGACTCGAACGCACCTACCGGTGGATTTACGACCAGTTGGTGTCCCGCCAGAAGGTCACCGCGGCGGTCTAGCAGGCGGCCGTCCGCCGAACGGCGGGGCAATCAGAACGCGGCCGCTTGCTCGATCAGGTTGGCCAGCACCCGCACACCCACGGCGAGCGCTCGCTCGTCGAGATCGAACGTCGGCTGGTGCAGATCCAACTGGGGGCCGCGCCCAGTCCACACGCCCAGTCGCGCCATCGCACCGGGCACCTCCTCGAGGTACCACGAGAAGTCCTCGCCGCCACCCGACTGGCGCGTGTCGGCGAGCACGTCGGGGCCGATCACCTCGATCGCGTGGGTAAGGATCCTCGTCGAGATCGCCTCGTTGACCACCGGCGGCACCCCGCGCCGGTACTGCAGGCTGTATTCGATTCCCAACGGTGCCAGCAGCGACGAAACCGTCTCGTGCACAATCGCTTCCAGCGTGTCCCAGGTGTCGTGGCTGGCGGTGCGAATGGTTCCGGACAGTGTGCCGGTCTGCGGGATCGCGTTGGCGGCCACGCCCGCATTGACGGCGCCCCACACCATCACCGTGCTGTTGCGCGGATCGATGCGGCGCGACAGCACACCCGGCACCCCGGTGATCAGCGTGCCGAGGCCGTAGACCAGGTCGCCGGTCAGGTGCGGTCGCGACGTGTGCCCGCCTGGTGAGTGCAGCGTGACCTCGAGCTGATCGGCGGCCGAGGTGATCGGCCCGGCCCGCACCGCGACCCTGCCGACGGCCAACCGCGGGTCGCAGTGCAGCGCGAAGATCCGCGACACGCCGGTCAGCGCGCCCGCCGCAATCGCGTCGATCGCGCCCCCGGGCATCAGCTCCTCGGCGGCCTGGAAGATCAACCGCACCCCGACCGGAAGCTCGGGCACGGACGTCAGCGCCAGCGCGGTGCCCAGCAGCATCGCCGTGTGCGCGTCGTGACCGCAGGCGTGCGAGACGTTGGGCACCAGCGAGGCGTACGGGGCGCCCGTCCGGTCGGCCATCGGCAACGCGTCCATATCGGCCCGCAGCGCGATCTTCGGCCCGTCCTCGGGACCCAAGTCGCACGTCAGCCCCGTCCCGCCGGGCAGCACCTTCGGGTTCAGGCCCGCATCGGCCAGATGCGACGCGACGAACTGCGTGGTGGCGAATTCCTGGCGGCCCAGCTCCGGATTCGCGTGGATGTGCCTGCGCCACGCGACGAGGTCGTCGTAGTGCGCGTCCAGCCAGAGTTCGGTGGCGTCGTGCAGCGTCATGACGCCCGCCTCTCCTGCAGCTCCATCACGCGGTCGCGCTCGGCAGGGGTCTGCGCCAGGCCGACCACCGTGCGGGCCAACATGATCGCGCCCTCGACCACCGCCTTGTCCGCGCTCGGCCCGGCCGCGGCCGCCGCGAACGCGGGCTGGTGCACCGACGCACCACCGGCATCGATGCCGACGATCGGGTGGATACCCGGCAGCACCTGCGTGACGTTGCCCATGTCGGTGCTGCCCAGCGGCAACGCCGCTTCCAATTCGGCGGGCACCGGCGAGCGACCCATCCGCAGCATCTCCGCGCGGAACGCCTCGGCCAGCCACCGGTCCGGGGTCAGTTCCAAATACGTCGGCTCGGTCTCGGTGACGTCGTGACCGCAGCCGGTCGCCACCGCGCCGGCCAAAAAGCAGTCCGACATCCGCCGCTCGAGTTCGTGCAGCGAGGCCACGTCGTCGGCCCGCATCGTGTACTGCATCTCGGCGCGCGCCGGGATCACGTTGGTGGCCTGGCCGCCGTCGGTGATGATGCCGTGCACCATCTGCCCGGGCGCCAACTGCTGACGCAGCAGGCCGATGGCCACCTGGGCGACGGTGATCGCGTCGACGGCGTTCACGCCCAGATAGGGCGCGACGGCCGCGTGCGCTTCCCGGCCGTCGTAGCGCACCGCGACCTGCGACAGCGCCAGCGACCGCGCGGCGGCGATGTCGAGCGGGCCCGGATGCAGCATCACCGACGCGGTGATGTCGTCGAACGCTCCGGCGTTGAGCAGCAACACCTTTCCGCCGCCTGCCTCCTCGGCGGGAGTGCCCAGCAGCACGACCGTCAGGCCGAGCTCATCGGCCACCTCGGCCAGCGCCAGCGCGGTGCCCACCGCCGACGCGGCGATGATGTTGTGCCCACAGGCGTGTCCGATGCCGGGCAGCGCGTCGTATTCCGCGCACACCCCGATGACCATCGGTCCGCTGCCGTAGACGGCGCGAAACGCGGTGTCCAGGCCGCCGGGCGCGGTCGTGATCTCGAAGCCGTGCTCGGCCGCCAGCGCCGTGGTCTTGGCGCAGCTTCGGTGCTCGGCGAATGCGAGTTCGGGTTCGGCATGGATGGAGTGGGACAGCTCGACCAGGTCACCGCGGTGCCGATGAACGGCGTCCTCGACGGTCGTCGAGGCGGTGACTGAAGGCATCCTCGCAGTATCTCACTGCCGCCCGGAGCGGGACGCGACAGTGGAACCTGAGCAACGTTCCCGACAGCTAAGCTCGCCCACCATGACCGATCCGGACGCAGCTGCCGCCGAGTCGGCGACCGCCATCGCCGAGCGCACGGGCGTCGAGCGCCACGACGTGGCCGTCGTCCTCGGATCGGGCTGGGCACCCGCCGTCCAGCAGCTGGGCGATCCGGTGGCGGTGGTGCCGGTCGGCGAGCTTCCCGGCTTCACGCCGCCTGCGGCCGCGGGGCACGGCGGGCGGCTGCTGTCGATGCGCATCGGCGATCACCGGGTGCTGGTGTTCGTCGGCCGCATCCACGCCTACGAGGGCCACGAGCTGCGCCACATCGTGCATCCGGTCCGGGCCGCCTGCGCGTGCGGCGTGCACACCGTGGTGTTGACCAACGCCGCGGGCGGGTTGCGTGAGGGCTTGGTCGTCGGCCAGCCGGTGCTGGTCGGTGACCACCTCAACCTGACCGGCCGCTCCCCGCTGGTCGGTCCCCGGTTCGTCGACATGGTCGACGCGTACTCCCCGCGCCTGCGCGCGCTCGCCCGCGAGATCGACCCGTCCCTGGCCGACGGCGTCTACGCGGGCCTGGCCGGGCCGCAGTACGAGACGCCCGCCGAGATCCGCATGCTGCGCACGCTCGGCGCGGATCTGGTGGGCATGTCGACCGTGCACGAGACCATCGCCGCCCGCGCGGCCGGTGCACAGGTGCTGGCGGTGTCGCTGGTGACCAACCTGGCCGCCGGGATGACCGGTCGGCCGTTGAACCACGACGAAGTGCTGGAGGCGGGCCGTCAATCCGCGACGCGGATGGGTTCCCTGCTCGCCGGTGTCATCGCCCGGCTCTGAGCGCCGAACCGGCGGCTGAGGTGGACCATGCCGCGGGCGAGCAGCGGCGCGGCGAACAGCATCAGCAGGATCCGCACCACCTGGGCGGCGATGATGAAGGTGACGTTGGAGCCGGTCTCGACGGCCGTGGCCAGCACTGCGTACACCCCGCCCGGGCTGGTCGCGAGGTAGCCCTCCAGCGGGGTCAGGCCGGTGACGTGGGCCAGCGCCACGCCGAGCAGGGCGGTCACCACGCCGAGCACCCCGATCAAGCCGATCGCGGTCGGCAGCAGGCGTCCGACGGCGCGCAGGGATTCCCGGGTGAACGCCACCCCGGCCTGCCAGCCGATCACCGCATAACCGATCTGCGCCAGCACCATGGGCACCGAGAGGCCGAACGACGTGCCGGTGAGTTCCAGGACCACCGTGAGGGCCAGCGGGCCGAGCAGGCCTGCGCCGGGGAGCCGGATCAGCCGGCCGGCGGCCCCGCCGACCAGTACCAGTGCGATGAGCATGCCGACGCTCAGATACCAAGGGGCCGCGTCACTTTGAGATGCGGGCGCGGTGTCGTGCGACCGGTCGGCGTGATACACCAGCGTGACGACGACGGGCATGGATGCCGTCACCAGCGCCACTCGCAGATACTGCACCACCGAGACCACGCGGTCGTCGCCGCCCAGTTCCCGGGTGATCGCGACCAGCCCGGAGGCGCCCCCGGCGACCAGCGCCAGCGATCCGGTGAGCGCTGTGACGTCGCGGCGCAGGGCCAGCAGTGCGCCGCAGACGACGCTCAGCAGCAGGGTGGCGACCGCGACGGCGATGACAATCGGCCAGTGCGGACCCAGCGCGTCGATGGCGTCCCGGTGCACCATCGTGCCGATGTACACGCCGAGCACACCCTGCGCCCCGAGCCCGGCGAGACGCGGCACCCGAGCCGGCGCCAACGAGGCCAGCGCCAGCGCGATGCCGACGACCAGCGCGGCGAACAGCGCCGCCGACGGCACACCGAGCAGCGTGAGCGGATAGGTGACGACGACGGTCACCGCCGCCAGCAGCACCCATCTCAGAAGTCGTCGCACCATCGTGATTACAAGTATCACCTTGCTAAAACATGATCGCAACCGTGGTTTTGATCCTTTGCTCCGGTCACGTTACCAAGGTATAACTTGGTTATGCCTCCTGATAGTGACAGCTCCGCCGCCACCGAACTGCGGGAGTCGATGATGGCGGTGGCCCGGCAGCTGCGCAGGCACCGTCCCGACCACGGGCTGACGCTGAGCCAGATGGAACTGCTCGGCGAGATCAGCCGAACCGGGGTCATCACCCCCGCCGAACTGGGTTCGCGGATGCAGGTGCGCGTCCAGTCGCTGACCGACGGCATCAACGAGCTCGTCGGCCGCGGGCTGATCGTGCGCCGTCCCGACGACGCCGATCGGCGCCGGCAGCTGATCGAGCTGACCGAGGCGGGGGCCGAGTTGCTGGCGGCCGATCGCGCCGAGCGCGACGCGTGGCTGAACGCCGCGATGCGCGACAACCTGACCCAGCTGGAGTTCGACCTCGTGATGCTCGTCGCGCCCGTGCTGCGCAAGCTGGCATATGCCGACGTGAAAGTGGGCACACTGACGCCATGAGTCCGTCGGGGAAGTCGGCCATAGCTCAAGAGTGGATCTCTCACGATCCCGATCCGAAAACCGCCGCGGAGCTTCTGCAGTGCTCGGAAGAGGAGCTCGAGCAGCGCTTCGCGCACCCGTTGGCGTTCGGCACGGCGGGCCTGCGCGGGCCGTTGCGCGGCGGGCCCAGCGGCATGAACCTCGCCGTCGTCATGCGCGCCGCATGGGCGGTGGGCACGGTGCTCAAGGACCGCGGTTTGCAGGGTCAGGACGTGGTGGTGGGCCGCGACGCCCGGCACGGTTCCGACGATTTCGCCCTGGCTGCCGCCGAAGTGCTTGCCGCGCAGGGCTTTCCCGTCACACTGTTCCTCACCGCCGTGCCCACTCCGGTCGTGGCCTTCGCCGTGCGCCACGTACCCGCCGCGGCGGGTATCCAGATCACGGCCTCGCACAATCCCCCGTCGGAGAACGGCTTGAAGGTCTACTTCGGCGGCGGTTTTCCCATCGTCACGCCCACCGACCGCGAGATCGAAGAGGCCATGGCGAATGCGCCGCACGCCGATGAGATCCCTCGGCGCGCGGTCAAGCCGTCGGGCATCGACGAGATCCAGCGCTATGTCGAGCGGGCGGCCAGCGTGCGCCACACGCACGGTGCGGTGCGCGTGGCACTCACCCCGCTGCACGGTGTCGGCGGCGAGTTCGCGCTCGACGCCCTGGTGCGGGCCGGGTTTTCCGACGTGCACGTCGTCGAGAGCCAGTTCGCCCCGGACGCCGACTTCCCGACGGTGTCCTCGCCGAACCCGGAGGAGCCCGGGGCGGTCGAGGAACTGCTGAAGCTGGCCACCGACGTGGAGGCCGAGGTGGCCATCGCCTTGGATCCCGACGCCGACCGCTGCGCCGTGGGAGTTCCGACGCCGGACGGGTGGCGGATGCTCACCGGCGACGAAACCGGTTGGCTGCTTGGTGATTACATCCTCTCGCAGCTCGAGCCCGGTCCGGTCACCGAGGCCACGGTGGTGGCCAGTTCGCTGGTGTCGTCGCGGATGCTCGCCGCGATCGCCGAGGAGCACGGCGCCCGTCACGTCGAGACGGCCACCGGGTTCAAGTGGCTGTCGCGGGCGGACGTGGACCTGCCCGGCTGCACGCTGGTGTACGCGTACGAGGAGGCGATCGGTCACTGCGTCGACCCGTCGGCCGTGCGCGACAAGGACGGCATCACGGCCGCGGTGTTGGTCTGCGATCTCGTGGCGGCACTGCGGGACCGGGGCCACACGCTGCTCGACGCACTCGACGATCTGGCCCGCCGCCACGGCGTGCACGCCACCGCCGCGGTGTCGCGGCGCGTCGAGGACGCCCATGAAGCCGCCGCCGTGATGACCCGGCTCCGGCAGACGCCCCCGGAGGAGCTCGCCGGCTACCCGGTGACGGTGACGGACCTACTGCCTCACGACGGCACCGACGCGTTGGTCCTGTCCGGCGGCGACGGCGAGATCGCGGTACGGCTGGTGGCGCGGCCGTCCGGCACCGAGCCGAAGGTCAAGTCCTACATCGAAGTTCGCTGTCGCGACTGTTCCGATCTGCGGGCGGCGCACACGCGGGCAGAACGGGTGCGCGACGAATTGGCCGCCGCCGCCGAGCGCTTCTGATCCATTCAGCGCGGGCCGAACTGGCGGTCCCCGGCATCCCCGAGCCCCGGCACGATGTAGGCGACGTCGTTGAGCCGCTCGTCGATGGTCGCGGTGAACAGACGTAATTCGGGTGCCACTTCCTCCAGTGCCGCAAGACCTTCCGGCGCCACCACCACGCAGATCGCGGTGATGTCGACGGCGTTGCGTTCGTGGAGGAGCTTGATGGTGTGGGCCATCGAGCCGCCGGTCGCGAGCATCGGGTCGAGCACGATCACCGGCTGCGTGCTCAGATCGTCGGGCAGCGACTCCAAATACGGTGTCGGCTGGTGGGTTTGCTCGTCACGCGCGACGCCGACGAAGCCGACGCGGGCTTCGGGGATCAGGGCGTGCGCCTGGTCCACCATGCCGAGCCCGGCACGCAGCACCGGTACGAGCAGCGGCGGATTGGCCAGGCGATAGCCGGTGGTCTCCGCCAGCGGGGTGCGCACGGGAATCGGTTCGACGGCGGCGTCGCGGGTCGCCTCGTACACCAGCATCAGGGTCAGGTCGCGCAGCGCTGAGCGGAAGGCCGCGTTGTTCGTGCTCTCGTCGCGCAACGTGGTGAGCCGCGCCGCTGCCAACGGGTGATCGACGACGCGGACATCCATGGCGGGAACCTTAATCGGAACCGATCGTCACCGGGCAGCGTCTTATCCACATGCACGCCGACACCGACGCCATCCGGACCCTCGCGACGGCCAACGCCTCACACGCGGCCGAACTGGCCGCCATCGCCTCGACGCTGACGTCCGCGCCGACAGCCGCGGCCGGCCAGGCGTTCGGCCCGGTCGGGGCGCCGTTCCTCGCGGCGATCCTCGAAGCTCTCGCGCACGAAGCCCGCGCGGTGGCGGCGCTCGGTTCGCGCGCATCGGCGGCCGCCGGCACCGCCGTCGCCTCGGCCACGGCCTACGACACTGCCGACGCGCGGGCCAGCGCGCGGGTCGGCGGCGTCTGACGATGCCGAGCCCGTTGGTGGCCACGCTGGCGGCGCCGATCCGGGAGGTGCAGACGCTGCTCGGGCCGGGTGCGCATTCGACGGAACTGACCGACGTGCTGCACCGGGTACGCATCGCCCTGCAGGAGGTCTCGGACGACGCCAACCAAGCGTGGCGACGAACGGCCGAGCAGTGGACGGGTCCTGGCGCCGATGCCGCGGCGAACCACGTCGCCGCGGCGGTCGCCCGGATACAGGACGCCGCGGAGCGTGTCGGGCGGCTCGGGTCGTCGGTCGAGACGGCGCAGGCAGCGGTCACCGCGGCCCGCGAGCGGCTGCGGAACATCGTCGAGGCCTTCGAAGCACGCGCAGCGGCGCTGGAGTCGCACCTCGATTCGCCAGATACAGCGGAGGAACTGCTGGCCGAGGCGCGGCGGTCGCTGGCTGAAGCGGTCGCGGTCGTCGAGGAACTACGCGCCGAACTCGACGGACAGGCCGCCGCACTGCCGTCATCCACTGCTGCGCCTGCCGCGCCTGCCGCCACCACTCCCGCGTCCTTCGGTGCGCCGATGCCGTCGAGCGGTCTGGGGTCGGGCGGTTCGGGTCTCGGCTCGGGTGGTTCGCCTTCGGCCGGGTTCGGCTCGCTGCTGCGCGACGTCGCCGAACAGGCATCGGTCGACACGCCCGACGCTGCCGCGTTTGGTGACGGGGTGGCGGTGCGTCTGCCCGACGGCAGCTCGGCGATGGCGCCGAACGCGGTGGCGGCCAGCGCTGTTCGTCATGCCCTGACGCAGCTCGGGGTGCCGTATGACTGGGGCGGCACCACACCCGGCGTCGGCCTGGACTGCAGCGGGCTGACGCAGTGGGCCTACGCGGAAGCGGGGTTGTCGCTCCCGCGGTTGGCGCAGGAACAGGACGTGGGTGCCCCCGTCGCCGCCGGGGCGCTGCGGCCGGGCGATCTGGCGGTCTGGGACGGCCACGTCGCGATGGTCGTCGGCAACGGGCAGATGATCGAGGCGGGCGACCCGGTGAAGTTGTCCCCCATCCGCACCACCAACATCGGGCAGGGCTTTCAGGGATTCTGGCGACCGACGGCGTGACATCGCGTCCCAGTCGCGGATGGGCCTTCGGACGTCGTGCGCGCTCGCCAACGGTCAGGCGGTAGCTAAAGCATCGCCTAGCGCGCCGTTGCGCTATGCTTTTACAGCACAGTCAATTTTGCTGCCCCTCGTTGGGCAACGCGATCGGACTCGCACCGACCGAAACCTCATCGACCCCGGTTTCGCGGCGACATCTGGGTCGCAGGGGATGCGGGCATGGGTCACGCGATCTATATCGGTCGGGTCGGTGCGCTGGCGGTGGCATTGGGTGTCGGGGCGGCGGTGGCCACCGGATACGGCATTGGCAGCCCGGCGGTGGCGTGGGCCGATGAAGGTTCCCAGCCCTCGGGGAGCGCGGACACCGCCGACACCGCCGCTGATCCATCCGATGACCCGATCGATCCGGCCGACACCGCGGCCCCCACCAGTGGGCTCGAGACAGAATCGGGCAGCGAGGCGGGGGCAGGTCCCACGACCGGTAGCGATTCGACGGTGCCGGAGATGCAGTTTTCGAACACCGGCGGCGCGCACCTGTCTGGTGCACAGGTCGACGACGCCGGGTCAATTGCCTCCACCCCGACGCCAGCCCCATCAACGGGGATCACCGCGAGCCCTCAGCAGACGGAAACCGCCTCGCCGACCGCGCTGGCCGACGCCGCAGTTGTGACACCGAACGAGCCGACCCTCACCGGGTCGCCGGCGGAAGCTGCCCACGTAGCGCCCTTCGAACCGGGCATAACGACCACCCGCGCCCTGATCCAGGAGATCACCGACCCCGTCAGTCAGGACGACGGCTTGAGCGCCGGGCATTTCCCCGGTGGACAGCTCATGACACGCACGCTGAGCGCGTTGACCGACGAGGACCCCGTCGCGGCACCGCAATTGTTCACCGCGGCCGCCGCGGCGGGCACCCCGGCCCCCGCTCCCCTGGTCGATCAGCCCAACAGTCTGATCGAAGTTCTGTGGCGGGCCCCGGTGGTCTTGGCCAACATCGCCGTCACCGCGATCACCACACTGCTGACGTCATTCCTGGCGCCCGGCCCGGCCACCCCGGCCCCGCCGGTCATGTTGTTCGTCGTGCTGGGCTGGGTGCAGCGTGAACTACAACGCACCTTCTTCAATCAATCCCCCACCGCGGTGGTCGATGCGGTCACCACCGTCGAAGACACCGGCGTCACGATCCCGGTGCTGACCAACGACACCGACGCCGATCTCGGTGCCGGCACCGAGTTGACGGTCACCGACTACACCCAGCCGGCGCACGGCACAGTGGCGCTCAACCCCACCGGCACTTTCACGTACACCCCCGACGCCAACTACAACGGCACCGACACCTTCACCTACACCGTCTCCGACGAAGCCAGCCCCTGGCACCTCCACGGCCTGGGTGGTCTGCTCTTCGGCGGCGGGCACACCTCCACCACCACCGTCACCATCACCGTCACCCCGGTCAACGACGCCCCGGTCGCCAACCCCGACACGTACACCACTGCAGAAGACACCTCGGTATTGATCGACGCCGTGGGCAACGACACCGACCCCGATGGCGACAGCCTGGATCGCAAGCTGGTCACCGGTCCCGCCCACGGCACGCTCGCCGAGATCAACGACGGACCCAACAGTGGCGGATGGACCTACACCCCCGACGCCGACTTCCGCGGCACTGACACCTTCACCTACCACGTCACCGACGGCACACTCACCAGCAACACCGCCACCGTCACCATCACCGTCACCCCGGTCAACGACGCCCCAGTGGCCAGCCCCGACAGCTACACCACCGCCGAAGACACTGCACTCACAGTCTCAATCCCCAACGGAGTCACCGGAAACGACACCGACGCCGACGACGACGCCCTGACGTCCACCGTCATCGAGCCACCCGAGCATGGCACCCTCAACTTCAACTCCGACGGCACCTTCACCTACACCCCGAACGCGAACTTCAACGGGGACGACACCTTCACCTACCACGCCACCGACGGCACACTCAGCGACACCGCCACCGTCACCATCACCGTCACCCCGGTCAACGACGCCCCGATCGCCGCCGACGACACCGCCACCACTACCGAAGACACCCCGGTCACCATCGACGTGCTCGCCAACGACACCGACCCCGACGCCGACACCCTGACCGCACTGGTCATCAGCGGCCCGACCAACGGCA
>NZ_JBDPMF010000014.1:0-97924 GCF_039871645.1 Mycobacterium sp. B14F4
ACCACCGCGGCATCATCACCATCCGCGGACCCGCACCCGACATCACCGTGCTCGACCACGCCGGCCGAACCCTGAGCCCCGGATCACTGGCACGCCCACCCACCCAGCCCCCGCCCGCGGTGCCACCCTGTCCCGGACCCACCGGCGAACGCGCCGACTGGTGGTGGTACGAACCCTTCCAACCCCAACCACCACCCACCAACAACTAAGCCACTCAACGGAATCAAGCCCCCGTCGTCATCGGCTCAACAGGGTTGTCGCACTGCAAAATTCGTGTGGTTTGCCTGCTCAGGCATCGCGACTGTCGTGACCGCCGACCACATTCCCAGCGCGTCGACCCTCTTCCCGACCATGTCAGTAACGCTCTCATGATGTCGACGCGGACGGTCTCACAAGCCTGAGCCAAGTCGTGCCTCGCTGCCCGCCGCAATCGGGGAACCACTCCGACGATTGGTATTCACAACTCAATGACCCACAGATCTGGGAGATCCGCGAGAATTTTCTCAATCGTCCTGGCCCCAGAAGGTATTACGGAGTCCACTGCGATCCGCTCTGACCGCGACGCGTGGCCGGGACTCCGACTTCTACTCGACCTAGTCCCCATCCCGAGGCGGCACGCATTGCGCGACCGAGGCATTCGGTGACGATCGGCGCATCGGCCCTGACCCTGCTCCCTCGCGCCACCGGCCTCACGAGATCTGACTCAACGACTGGCGGTCCGCCATACGGGACGGCACCACAATCCAGTCGTACATCGTACGTGAGGGGCCCACAGGACCCGGCGGTGTCAGTCAGGTCGAGCCGGGCCTCCTGCAATCGATTTAGCGCCCGCTCGGCTTCACCGGATCCCGTTCCGGCGGAATCGCTCTCGTCCGCGCCGCGGCGGGGCGACCCGAGCCAATTCCGGTTTTCGCCGAGATGAGCTCCGTCAACCCGGTCTTCCTCCTCGACGGCGCCCTCACCGCCCGCGGGGCGGACCTGGGCAAGGCGTTCGTCGGATCGCTCATCATGAGGGGCTGTCGATGGCGATGACGAGGCCGGGGTTGTAGCAGAACTGGCCGGAACCCGTGGTCCACGGCGGCCCCTACCCCGCCACCTCCGACTGGCGCAGCACGTCGGTCGGCACCCGCGCCTCGAACGCTTCCTGCGGCCCGTCACCTACAGGACATGCCGAAGTCGTTGCTGCCCAGCGCAATCGCTGATGGCAATCCCGACAAGCTGTGGCGCCGCATCGACGGGCGGTTCACCCAAGACTGAAGCCACCACCACTCACCAAGGTGCCCTCGCGATACATCACCGTCGACGGTGTTCTATGACCTCGTCGAAGATGCCCTTGGCTAGAGGCGTTGTTCGCCCAGTGGGACGTCTAGAACCAGACTTTTCGACCGCCTACCGGCCGACCGACGGCACCGAGGATCCACAGCACGATACCGATCACCACGAGGATTCCGCCGATGGTGTAAAGAATCGAGAGGCTTGTGAAGTACCCGATTATGAGAAGGATGACACCGAGCACGATCATGGTCACTCCGATCCGTTTCGTATGACCTGGCGTCGGAAGACTTACCGATTTCGTCGAAGTCCAAACTTCCCCGCAGGTGCCGGGCATTGAACTCGTGTAGGGCTACCTCGTCGTCGGCGGCGTCGGCATAGGTAGTCGGCGTAGGTAGCAGCGACAGCCCTGAGTAAGTCTCGTCGAGAACAGTGGGCAGCATGGCGTTGGCAGCCCGGGAACACCCTCGTGGTAGTACATGGCAGCGGCGCGCTGACCCCAACTATGGCGCTTCCCGCAATCCGGCAAACTGTCTCGAGACCACTTGCTCGACCGCGAAACGGACGCGGCGGGCCGTGTCGGCCCCGTCGGCTGCAGTGGTCCACTCGACGCGCGCATTGCCCGACAGTTGCAGCACGCGCCCGCCGCGGAAGTCGACGAACAAGAGAGCGGCGCTGGGGTCGACCGCGAGGTTTCCGAAACTGTTGAACATGTTGTTGCCCGGATAGTCCGGCCATTTAACTGTCGTGTCTTCGGCGTCGACGAAGCCTACGGGACCACCGCGATGCGATGCGTCGTTACCGCGCTCGGGGTGCGTGGTGCCGAGGAAGAACGTGTCAGCGCCGCGGATCAGCGCTATATCCTCGGCGGCGATGCCGCTCCCGCGCCGGCTATCGGAAGTTCCTGCAATGTCGCTGTTTTCGTGACGAAAACGACGCGGCCGGATGTACTGCGGGCAGTTGCCATACGCCTGGACGACATCGACATCCAGCGTGGCACCGTCAGCGGCCGCCAAGGTCCCGTTGATGCGCACCCGGCGCTTGGCGGCGAACTCCATGACGACGATTCCGATGGGCTGACCCGCGTCCAGTCCGCGCAACGGATCTTCGGCGGACAACGCGGTTTTCAGAGACAGGCGCGTCGGCGTAGTCGCCGCAAGGAAACCCGGCGGTCCAGTCACCGGGGAGATCCACAACCGACCGTCGCGGTCGCGTGCAGTGACCGCGGCGAAGGATGCGCGAGCCAGCACCGCGGTGACACCACCGCGCAGCTCGCCTCGGTCCACCATCCCGCTCAACCGGGCAGCGTCGGCTTCGACTCCGGCCCGCCGTTGCACGGCCAGCTCCCCGCTGTGAAACCCCGCTGGAACAGACATGGCACGCACCTCTCGTCGGAGCCACACGCTGCAACGTCGAGACGCTCGCCCCTCATCCCGTCGCTTAGCCGCCCGGGTCGCGCACCGCGTAGACCGGCCACCGGTGCGGCACGCCCTTCAGGTCATGGCTACCTCGGCTGTCGAACACGATCCTCGACCCGAGCACCAGCGGGGGGATCCCGCCCGACACCAGAACCTCGCCGGGCGCCGCGAGCGCCATGATCCGCGCAGCGATGTGCACGGCGATGCCATGCACATCACCGTCGACCATTTCCACCTCACCGGTGTGCAGGCCGGCGCGGATGCTCAGCCCGAGGCCGTCCACCGCGTCGCGAATCGCGCAGGCGCAATCGATAGCCCGTGCCGGGCCGTCGAAGGTGGCCAGGGCGCCGTCCCCGGTGAACTTGACGACGACACCGCGGTTGGCGGTCACCTGCCGCTCGACGATGCGGTCGTGGGCGTCGAGGATAGTCGACCAGGCCTCGTCGCCCAACATCGCGGCGCGTTCGGTCGAGCCGACAATGTCGGTGAACAGCACGGTCGACAGCACCCGATTGGTGGGCGCCGCCCGGCGGCTGCCGGTGAGAAACGATTCGATCTCGTCGAGCACCCGGTCGGCGTCGCCGGCGAACCACACGTGATCGTCGCCGTCCAACTCGACGAGCCGAGCATGCGGAATCCTGGCGGCGACATTCCGGACATGGTCACCGACGACGTGGCGATCCCCGCGGCGGTGCAGGACAAGCGTTGGCGATTGGATGCTGTCCAACACCGGTCCGATGTCGGTGTGCAGGAAGAGGTCCAGGAGCGCTCTGAAGTAACCGGGTCCGCCGGAAAGGCGCTCACCACGGGCCCACCAGCGCCGTTTGGCGGCGTCGCCGGCCCAACTCGGTGCCAGCAGGTCGATGTCCGCACCGGTCCCGACCGTGTCCCGGAAAACGTCGAGATATCTGGTGAGAACCGGCTCGGGTATGCCGAAACCCTGGTCGCTGCCACGAACGTAGCGGGCGAACGGGCTCCACAACACGAGTGAGCGAATGCACCGCGGGTGGGTCGCACTCAGCAGCATCGCGGGGAGCGCCGACTCCGACATCGCGAAGACCGCCGCGCAGTCACTGCCGACGTCGTCCAGCACGGCCGCGAGCCCGTCGGTCCACGACTGCATCGCAGGGCGGTCGTTGATCGGTACCGCGTCGGAACTCCCGGCCCCGAGAAGGTCCGTCAGAATCAACCGGCCGAAGGAGGCCATCCGGCGCAACAACCCGGCGACCACCGGCTCGTCCCACAACAGATCGATCGGGAACGTGGCGGTGGGCACGAACATCAAGTCGGGCCCGTGATCCCCGACGACCTGATACGCGAGATGGACGTCGCCGTCGCGCGCATACCTCGTCTCCGGAACGCTCACCATTGCATGAGCATGACACTCTCTACCCTGGTGATCGACCTACTTGCCCATCCGCGGGCTAGCCAAGGATCGGGAACCGCCGCTGTTGCGCCAGCCGGTCGAGCGCATTCTGCATCACCCCGCGCACGTGGGCGTCGACCTCGTCGACGTCTGGGTCGTCCCCGAACTGAGCCGCGATGTCGATCGGCTCCAGCACCTCGGTCACGATCTTCGACGGCAGCGGAAAATTGGCCGGGATCGTCGACGTCAAGCCGAAGGGGAAGCCGAACGTAAGCGGCATGATCTCCATCCGCAGCCGCTTGAGACCCAGTCGCTTCGCCAGCCTGGCACCCCGCGTGAGGAACAGCTGAGTCTCCTGGGCCCCGATCGACACCGCAGGCACGATCGGCACGCCGGCTTCGATGGCCACCCGCACGTATCCCTTCCGCCCGTGGAAGTCGACGACGTTCGCGGCGAACGTGGGCCGGAACGAGTCGTAGTCCCCGCCCGGGAACACCAGCACAACCGCACCGGAGTGCAGCGCCTTGGCGGCGTTCTCCCGGCTGGCGTGTATGACGCCCAGGCGGCGCAGAGAGTTCGCGAGCGGTGGGACGAACAGGCCATAGTGGGCGAGGGTGTAGAGCGGGCGGTCATAGCCCAACTTCTCGTAGAAGGCTGGGGCCAGGACGATCACATCAGGGGTCAACACACCGCCGGAGTGGTTGCACACCACCATCGCGCCGCCGGCGGGCGGGAGCGACTCCAGACCCCGTACCTCCGCTCGGTACCAAATTTTGGCGAACGGTCCGACCACTTTTCCGGCCAACTCGACGAAGCCCGGATCCCACTTGGCGAGTTCTGTGTTGTCGAAATCTCTGTCGCTCATGAGGTCCCACTCCAGTGTGCTCCAGCGCCGATGCAAGCGACGTGCAGCCCGAACATAAGCCCCGGCGTCGCGCTCATTCGCCAGGCAACGGACTCTCATTGTGTGGACCTAGGTCCCTTCGGAGCTGGACTGGCCCCGCGCTAACGTCTCGTGATGGCCTCACCCGAGAGCAGCAATGGCCGCGCGCGAAGACTGGCCGGCCCCAGGGACGTGGTCACCCCCTTCGTGCGGGCCCGCCAGTATCTGAACCAGACCGGGCTCGATCACCCCGATCACCACGTGGATGGGCTGCCGGTCGCGCGGCCGACCATCGCCGTCGCCAGGCAGGTGTTCCACGACGAGCTGGTCCTGCTCGGCTACCGGATGTTTCTGCCGCTCGGCGACGCACACGCGGGCGAGCGAATCGACCGCGAGGTCCGCGCGGCGCTCGAGTTCTACGCGCAGCAGGGATGGCTGGAGAAGCCGGAAGGGTTCTTCGCCGTCCCGCCGCCGCTGACCGACGTCTTCATCGCACCAATGACGGTGCGCGGACAGCGTTTGCACCGCATGGTCTTCGACAGCGGCTACGCACCGCGTCCGGGTGAACCGGGCCTCGACCGCTGGTTGGGCTACACCGCGAACGCCCGCGAGCATGCCTTGGTGTTGCGACACCGCGAACCGCGGCCCTGGGTGGTGTGTGTGCACGGTGCCTTGATGGGCCGCGGGTCGGTTGACCTGAGGCTCTTTCGCGCCCGGCATCTGCACGAAGACCTCGGCCTGAACGTGGCACTGCCGGTGCTTCCCCTGCACGGGCCCCGCAGGCACAAGGGCGCGGCGTTCCCGGGCCAGGATGTGCTCGACGACGTCCATGCCGCGGCTCAGGCGGTGTGGGATATTCGGCGGCTGATCTCATGGATACGCACCCAGGATCCCGACACCCCGATCGCCCTGAACGGCATGTCCCTCGGCGGCTACATCACCTCGCTGGTCGCCAGCGTCGAGGACGGCCTGACGTGCGCGGTGCTGGGCGTCCCGGTGGCCAACCTGGTCGAGGTCCTCCGGCGCCACGGCGGTCTGCGCGAGGACGACCCTCGCCGTCAGACCTTGGCGCTGGCCCAGCCCCTCGGCCGGATGCTCTCGCCGCTCTCGTTGACGCCGCGCGTACCGATGTCGGGCCGCTTCATCTACGCCGGGGTCGCCGACCGCCTGGTACACCCTCACGATCAGGTCATGCGCCTGTGGGACCACTGGGGCCGACCTCAGATCGTCTGGTACCCGGGCGCCCACACCGGGTTCTTCCGGTCGCGGCCGGTCCAGGACTTCGTCGACGAAGCTGTGCGGCAGTCCGGCCTCGTCAGTATGTAGTGAATCCGTCACTGCTGCAATCGGTGTCGTCGCCTCGTAAGGTGGCCGGATGGGACGAGCGCGATTCATCCACATCGCCCGGCAGGTGGCGGCGCTGGCGGCGGCAGCGCTGAGCGCCGCGACCACGCTGAATGGATACCGCCCGCTGGCGCGGGAGGGCTACCCGTCGATGTGGTCGTGGGTGTTCGGTCTGGTGGTCACCGAGTTGCCGCTGCAGACGCTGGCCAGCCAGGTCGGCGGCCTGGCGTTGACCGCGCGGCGCCTGACCCGGCCGGTGCGCACCATCGCCTGGCTGGTCGCCGGACTGTCGGCGCTGGGTCTGCTGAACTTCAGCCGCGCCGGGCACAAGGCCGATGTCCCGCTGATGGCAGCGTTGGACAGCGGCCTCGGCCCCCAGCGCCGCACCGACTCGACCGGCCTGTGGCGCCGCCCGGCCGGCGGCGGCACCGCCAAGACACCGGGATCCCTTCGGATGCTGCGGATCTACCGCGATTACACCCACGACGCCGACATCAGCTACGGCCCCTACGGCAGCGCCAACCACCTCGACATCTGGCGGCGCCCCGATCTCGACCTCAACGGCAAGGCGCCGGTGCTGTTTCAGATCCCGGGCGGGGCGTGGACGACGGGAAACAAACGCGGACAAGCATATCCGCTGATGAGCCACCTCGCCGAGCTCGGCTGGATCTGCGTGGCCGTCAACTACCGGCACAGCCCCCGCAACACCTGGCCCGACCACATCATCGACGTCAAGCGCGCGCTGACCTGGGTCAAGGCCCACATCGCCGAGTACGGCGGAGACCCTGACTTCATCGCCATCACCGGCGGATCGGCCGGCGGGCACCTGTCCTCGCTGGCGGCGCTGACACCCAACGACCCTCGGTTTCAGCCGGGCTTCGAGGACGCCGACACCCGCGTGCAGGCCGCCGTGCCGTTCTACGGGGTCTTCGACTTCACCCGCCTCGAGGACGCGATGCACCCGTCGATGCCGGAGCTGCTCGAGCGGATGGTGATCAAGCAACCGCACGCCACCAACCCGCAGTCGTATGCCGACGCGTCGCCGGTCAACCACGTATCGGACAATGCTCCCCCGTTTTTCGTGCTGCACGGCCGCAACGACTCGCTGGTTCCCGTCGAACAGGCGCGCGCCTTCGTGAACCGGCTACGCGACGTCAGCGCCCAGTCGGTTGTGTACGCCGAATTGCCGTTCACCCAGCACGCATTCGACATGCTGGGCTCGGCCCGCGCCGCCCACGCCGCCATCGCCGTCGAACAGTTCCTGGCCGAGATCTATTCAAGGGCCCGCTAGTTCACTACTGCGCGGCACGGATGACGAAGGCGTCTATGTTCTCGTCGTAGCCGACGGTGTCATTCACGAATAGTTCCCCGACCGTGCGGCCGTCCTCGGCGACCGCGATGAAGGTGGCTTCCTCCGCGTCGTATGTCACCGAACCTTGCACGAACATCGCGGCGACCTCGCGCCCATCGGCTCCGAAAACGACCAGCTTCAAGCCTCCCGCATGCTTGAGGTACTGCGCTGCTTCGGCACGGGTTCGGATCATCGCTGGATTTCCTCTCTGCTGACGGCTTTGGCTGTAATTAACCGCGAGGATAGGTGGCCGCGGCGAGGTCGAGGATCTCCCGGCGATCCGCTGACAGCAGGAAGCCCGACTGAATCGCCTGATCCAGTGACTCGGTGAAGCGGTCGAGGTACTCCGCCGCCCCTCCAGGATAGAGCCGGGCGACGGTGGCGGCATCGAACGGCTCGCCGGACCCGAACAGATGGGACAGCGGGCTCTCGCCCGTGCCGACGCCCGATGTTCGGGCGATCGGCACGTCCACCCAGGGGGTGCGCACCCCACCCTTGGCGAGACCGTTATCGTCGAGCACCAGCAGCGGCGGGTCGCCGTCGTCCAACTCGAGGGGCGCAGCTTTCGCCGGAGCAACGCCGGTGCGTATCCAGCCGTGTAGACCGGCGATCGCAGCCTGCAGGACGTAATGGTGCTGGGGGGCGAAGTTGATGTGATGCGGCAATTGTTGGCCCATCAGCGTTTTGGTTGGCGCATACGCGGCGACGAGTTCGTCCAGCGGGGCGAAACCGGTGTCGATGCGGCCCACCTGAATGGTGTAGTTGTCGGCATGTGCGCTGCCGGGAATCTCCCATGCCCGCAATAGATCGGTGTCGGGCTGCCTGGCCAAGCGATAGCCCGGCCGTACGCCGCCGATAACGTCGGTTTCGGTGAGTACCGTCAACAGGGGCACGCGCAGATCGGGACGAAACTTGACGGCTTGAGGCGCGGATTCGTCCGGTTCCGCGAAGATGGAGCCGCCGTCCAGCGGTGCGGCGGGTCCGAACCGGGAATGAATCAAGAAGCCGTCGTAGATTCTGACCAGCGGATCGACGGCGTTGACGTAGGTGGTCAGAAACATGGCCGACTGCGACTCGCCCACGGCGACAACGAATTGCGGCTTCAGCCCATCGAGAACATCAGTTTCCGCCGCCTCACGGACCAGCCGACCGATCTGGGAGAAGATGCCGTACGAGAAGGCGTCTCCAGGGTGGCTCAGCGGCCGATACCGATCGGGATCCTGCTTCTTCAACGGCATGTCGAACCCGAGACTGGCACCGCCCTCGATCCCGACTTGTTGCGCCGAGACCGCGACGTAGGCGTAGCCCTCGCGAATCAATTCGCGATGCGCCATGAACCAGATGGTCGGAGCGTCGATGCCACCGCTGACATTGAGCCACTCGACAATGACGGTTCCGTTGAACTTCGTGCCCTCCGATGGCTTCAAGACGACGATTCGAGTGGTGTAGTCAGCCGCACCGACCGGGGCGTAGGAGGAAGCTGACCCTGATACGAAAAACTCGTCCGCGGTATAGCCCAGGTCCGCAAGGTCGTAAGCGCCGAGCAGCAACTTTGCCTTGCCCGGGACGTGCGTGGCAAGGCCGGAAACCATGTCGGTAACCCTAGCGACCCAGCGGGCGACTTTATCGCTCGCAGGGGGCGCAGCCTTTCGGCGGCCTACCGTGGCTGTCATGGACCCATCCCCGCCGCTCCGGGACGACGGCCGCTCGGTGCTCAACCGGCGCCGGCTGCTGCAGCTGGCCGGCACGGCCGGGCTGGCGGCCGTCGCTGCCTGCTCGAGGGAATCCGCTGCCCGTCCGACCTCATTTAGCCAACCCCCGGCTGCACCACCCGCGGTGACTCCGGCATCCCGCGTCGTGTTGTGTCGAGACGCTTGGGGCGCCAATCCGCCCTACGCCGGCGGGATTCCCCACGACCCCGTCCGCATGACGATTCACCACACCGCGGTGCACCTCGGCGATAACAGCAACTCGCCGGCTCGACTCCGCCAACACCAGCACTATCACCAAGACACGCAGGGCTGGATCGATATCGCCTACCACCTCAGCGTCGACCGCGACGGCAACATCTACGAGCTGAGAAGGCCCGAACTCGTGGGCGACACCGCGACGAACTACGACCCCACCGGCCACTTCCTCGTCGTCTGCGAAGGAAACTTCGACGACGAAGACGTGACAGAGCAGCAGCTCAACGGCGCCGCAATCGCATTCGCCTGGGCCGCTCAACTATTCGACATTCCGACCGACACCCTGGCAGGGCATCGCGACGTCAGCCCCGACACCTCATGCCCAGGCGCAAATCTCTACGCTCACCTCGCCTCAGATGACCTCAAGAACCGCGTCGACGACCTACTGGCCGCTGGACCCGTCGACCTCCACACGATCTGCGGTCCTGAGGCATCGACCATCGTCGCAGACATCGAGGCCGGCCTCCGATAGCGGCTTACTGAGGATGGCTCGCCAAGTAGTCCGCGACGGGAATCGGTGAGGTCGCGGAGTAGCCGATGGGCAGGAGTACATCGCCGGCAGTCGAGTTGTAGTAGACGTCCCACCAGTAGCACCCGGCGAACGCAGCGGGACTGGCGGCGATCACCGCTGCGTAGTGGTTGACGGCGCGCACGTACTGACTTGAGTTGTTGTACCGGTAGAGGGCGTAATCGCGGTCGCGGGCAAAGCCGTTGGCGGCAAGGTAGCGGCCGGCCGCCATGACGCTGTCGTGCGGCGAGTCGATGTCACCGCCCCCGCCGTAGGCCGCGAAGGTCGAGGGCATGAACTGCATGGGTCCTCGCGCCCCAGCGGTGCTGACGCCGGCGATGCGCCCGAAGGCGGTCTCCACCAGGTTGATGGCCGCCAGATAGTTCCAGCCGACGCCGGAGGCCGATTCGGCTTTGCGGTAGTAGCCGAGCAGCTCGTCGATCGGCGCCGGCGGATGGATGCGCCATGCGGGCAACGTGGCGTGCGCCCGGCCCTTGCTCATCGCGGTGAACTGACGACGCGCGTCGACGTTGCGATCGTAGGTCTCGCGGAGCCACGGTGGGATTCGCGGTCGGACGATCGGGTCCCACTCGGGATGTCGCCCGAGGGCACGATAGGCCACTTGCTGGCGACGCGCTGCCGCCGTCAATGCCGACTGCGACGACGACGGGTTGCGCACCGCTCGCTCGTCGAAGACGAGATCGTCGGCCAGTCGGGCGGGGTTCGATGCCAGCCGCGGCCGCGTGGGAGTGCGTGGCGGTAGTACCCGCTCGGGGTGTGCGGCTTTCGACGGGGTCGTGGGGCCGGCCGTGGTCAGCGTCTGCGGGGTTGACGGCTTACTCGGCTGTGAACACGCCACGAGCGTGGACATGATCGTGATCAACAGAATCGCCGACGTGCGACTCGCGGAGTGCCATGCGATGGCCTGGATACGGCTGGATTTCAAAGCGTTCATCCCGGCGGTGATGTGACTATTACTGCGGCCGGATCTAGACCTTCAACGAGTGTCCCGCATCCACTCCCGAGACCTCAAGTACCTATGCGACGTGTCGGGTGCACGACGCGGGGCCGCGCGCCCAAGTCGTACAGTGGCGGAAACGTCGCACCGCAGTTCAGAGCAGCGGATGCCTTTCCGAAAGCGGGCAGACCTGACGGCCCTGTCCGGCGCAACGCGTCCTCGCTGACCGCAGATAACAAGGTGGCCGACAGTCCGCCCCGCGACCACCTACGGACGGTTCCTGGAATCGTGGTGCTCCGCCCAGTTCAATAGCTTCGATCCGCCGCAAACAGCTGCGCGGGTGATGAATGTGTGACTGCCGGGTGCGACCACTTGAACCCGCTCGCTTACCGCACCGTAAATACAGAGAGAGCTTCGTCGCCGCACCACGGGATCGGAGGACCGACCTGCTGCACCGGATCGCCCGACTTGCCCTTCGCGCGCCGCGCACGGTCATCGCGGTCGCGGCGCTGCTGACGATCGTGCTCGGGGTCTTCGGTGTCCCCGTCGCCAACAAGCTCTCGCCCAGCGGGTTCTCCGATCCCGGCTCCAACTCGTCGCGCGCCACCCAGCTCCTGACCGACAAGTTCGACCAGGGCGACGTGCAGTTGCTCATCACCGTCTCGTCGCCCGACGGCGTCGACAGCCCCGCCGCCCGAGCCGCGGGCCTCGACATCGTCGACGGACTGCGCCGTTCCCCGCACGTCGCGAACGTCACCTCCCCGTGGACCGTGCCTCCCCCCGCCGCCGCCGAACTCACCAGCAAGGACCGCTCCTCGGGTCTGATCGTCGCGGGCATCGTCGGCGATGAGGCCGCCCAGCAGCGGCACGCCGAGGAGCTGACCGACCAGCTCGACCGCGACGGCGTCACCGTCCGCGCGGGTGGGGTCGCTATGGTCAACGTGCAGCTCACCGCCCAATCCCAACACGACCTGCTGCTGATGGAATCGTTGGCGATCCCGCTGAGCTTCCTGGTTCTGGTGTGGGTGTTCGGCGGACTGCTGGCCGCCGCGCTGCCGGTCGCCGTCGGCATCATGGCGATTCTCGGCGCGCTCGCCGTCCTGCGGATCGTCTCCTTCGGCGCCGACGTGTCGATCTTCGCGCTGAACCTCACCACCGCGATGGGCCTCGCCCTGGCCATCGACTACACGCTGCTGATGATCAGCCGCTACCGCGATGAGTTGGCCGAGGGCGCACCCCTGGACGTCGCGCTCACCCGCACCATGGCGACCGCCGGCCGCACTGTCGTGTTTTCCGCGACGACCGTCGCGCTGTCGATGTCGGTGTTGGTGCTGTTCCCCATGAACTTCCTCAAGTCATTCGCCTACGCCGGTGTGGCCACCGTCGCGTTCGGTGCGGCCGCCGCCCTGGTGGTCACGCCTGCCGCGCTGGTGTTGCTCGGCCCCCGCATCGACGCGCTGGACGTCCGCCGACTGGCCCGCCGTATCCTCAGCCGACCAGAACCGGAGCCGCGACCCGTCGAGCAATGGTTCTGGTACCGGTGCGCCACATTCGTCATGCGCCGGGCCATTCCGCTCGGCCTGGCCGGTGTCGTGCTGCTGATCGTGCTCGGCTTGCCGTTTCTCGGCGTGCGACCGGGACTGCCCGACGACCGCGTCCTTCCCAAGACTGCCTCCGCGCACCAGGTCGGCGATCAGTTGCGCGAGGACTTCGCCACCAACACCGACACCGCGGTGACCGTCGTGCTGCCCGACGCAGTCGGCGTCACCGGCGACGACCTCACCGCCTACGCCGCCGCGCTGTCCCAGGTGCCCGACGTCTCGGCGGTGTCCGCGCCCCTCGGGACGTTCGTCGGCGGGCGCCTCGTCGGCCCGCCCTCGGCGCCCACCGGCCAGGCCGAGGGCAGCACGTTCCTCACCGTCGACAGCACCGCCCCGCTGTTCTCCGACGCTTCCGAAGCCCAACTCGACCGCCTCGACGCGGTGCCCTCACCCGCCGGCCGCGACGTCCTGCTGACCGGCACCGCCGCCACCAACAGCGACAGCGTCGACGCCATCACCGCACGGTTGCCGCTGGTGCTGGGCCTCATCGCGGTCATCATGCTGGCCCTGCTGTTCCTGCTGAGCGGCAGCATCGTCGTTCCGCTGAAAGCGCATGTGCTCAACATTCTTTCGCTGACAGCCGCGTTCGGCGCGATGGTGTGGATCTTCCAGGACGGCCACCTCGGCGCGCTGGGCACCACCCCGACCGGCACGCTGGTCGCCAATATTCCGGTGCTGCTGTTCTGCATCGCGTTCGGCCTGTCGATGGATTACGAGGTCTTTCTCGTCTCCCGGATCCGCGAGTATTGGCTGCAATCGGGGAAGACGCGGGCCGACAACGACGAAAGCGTCGCGCTGGGCATCGCCCACACCGGTCGGGTCATCACCGCCGCCGCGCTCATCATGTCGATCTCATTCGCTGCGCTGATCGCTTCCAGCGTGTCGGTGCTGAAGCTGTTCGGCCTGGGGTTGGCGCTGGCCGTCCTGGTCGACGCGACGCTGGTGCGGATGGTGCTGGTGCCCGCCTTCATGCACCTGATGGGCGGATGGAACTGGTGGGCGCCCGGCTGGCTGGCCGCGCTGCACCGCCGCCTCGGTCCTAGCGACCATCACGAAGCCGCGACCGAGCCCGTCATTGAACCAAGTGGTCCCAGCACCCGTGCCTAGAAAGTGAGCACTATGAGCGTCATCGCCGGAGTGCACGGAGCGCTGCCGCCGCACCGGCACAGCCAGCAGGAGATCACCGACCGGCTCGTCGAAGTCCCGGCCTTCGCGGGGCACGAGACCGTCGTGCGCGCACTGCACGCGAGCGCCAAGGTCGACAGCCGCCACCTCATCCTGCCGATGGACGACTACCTGACGCTCGGCGACTTCGGCCAAACCAACGACCTGTATGTCGAGCATGCCGTCGACCTCGGGTGCCAAGCGCTGTCGGGCGCGCTCGAGGACGCCGGGTTGCTACCCGGCGACGTAGACCTGGTCGTGACGACGACGGTGACCGGCGTGGCCGTGCCGTCGCTGGACGCGCGCATCGCCGGGCGACTCGGGCTGCGGCCGGACGTGCGGCGGATGCCGATCTTCGGTTTGGGCTGCGTGGCCGGCGCGGCCGGTGTGGCGCGCCTACATGACTACCTGCTCGGCCATCCCGACGACGTCGCCGCGCTGGTGTCGGTCGAGCTGTGCTCGCTGATGTTCCCGGCGGCGCAACCGACGATGGCCAGCCTGGTCGGCAGCGCACTGTTCGGCGACGGTGCGGCCGCGGTCATCTCGGTGGGTTCGTCTCGTGCACAACGGATTCGGGCGGACGGACCGGATGTGGTGGCATCGCGCAGCCGGCTCTACCCCGACTCGCTGGACACGATGGGGTGGGACGTCGGCGCCTCGGGCTTCCAGCTCGTGCTCTCGCCCGATCTGCCCGACCTGATCGAGCGCTACTTCGCCGATGACGTCACCGGCTTCCTCGCCGATCACGACCTGACCGTCGCCGACATCGGCTCGTGGGTGTCGCACCCCGGCGGGCCGAAGGTGCTCGAGGCGATCGCGGCCGCGCTGGACCTCGACGACGACGCACTCGAATTGTCGTGGCGCTCGCTCGCCGAGATCGGCAACCTGTCGTCATCGTCAGTGCTGCACGTGCTTCGCGACGCCCGCGCCAAGCCGCCGCCCGCAGGCACGCCGGGGCTGATGATGGCGATGGGTCCCGGCTTCTGCGCCGAGCTGGTGCTGCTGCGCTGGCACTGACCATGGTCTGGTATGCGTTGCTCATCGCCGTGGTGGCCGCCGAACGGCTCGCCGAACTCGTTGTGTCACAACGCAATCTGTCATGGAGCCGGGAGCACGGCGGCGTGGAGTCCGGAGCCGGCCACTATCCTGCCATGGTCGCGCTGCACACCGGGCTGCTGGCGGGTTGCCTGGTGGAAGCGTCGTTCCGACCGTTCGTGCCCGCGTTGGGCTGGCCGATGTTCGCGGCCGTGCTCGCCGCCCAGGCGCTGCGGTGGTGGTGCATCGCCACGCTCGGTCGGCAGTGGAACACCCGCGTCGTCGTGATCCCGGACGCAGCGCGGGTCACCCGAGGGCCGTATCGATTTGTCGCGCACCCGAATTACGTCGCGGTCGTCGTGGAAGGGTTGACGCTGCCGCTGGTGCACACCGCCTGGCTCACCGCGGCGGTGTTCACGGTGCTCAATGCGGTCCTGCTGCGGACGCGGATCCGGGTCGAGAACGCCGCACTGAGCGGGCTTCGGTGATCGACCTGTTGGTGGCGGGCGGCGGACCGGCGGGGCTGGCCACCGCCATCCACGGCGCCCGCGCCGGGCTCGAGGTGGTGGTCGTCGAGCGGCGGGCCGCCCCGGTCGACAAGGCGTGCGGCGAAGGGTTGATGCCGCACACAGTGCGTCAGTTGGGCGGGCTGGGCATCGATCCGGGGGGTCGGCCGTTTGTGGGGATCACCTATCTGGACGGGCGGCGCCGCGTCACCGGGCGGTTCCGCAGCGGGCCAGGGCGCGGCGTCCGTCGGACGGTGTTGCACGAGGCGTTGTGGGAGGCGGCGTCGAGGGCCGGAGTGCGCATCGAGAGCGGCGACGTCGGCGCCGTTTGGCAGGACGCAGAGTCTGTGCGCGTCAACGGGTTTCGAGCCCGGTACCTTGTCGCCGCGGACGGGCTGCACTCACCGATCCGCGCCTCGCTCGGGCTGGCGGTCGATGCGTCGGGACCTCGGCGGTGGGGCATCCGCCGGCATTATGCGGTGGCGCCGTGGAGCGAGTGCGTCGAGGTGTACTGGTCCGACATCGGCGAGGCATATGTCACCCCGGTCGCCGACGACTGCGTCGGTGTCGCGATCCTCACCGCGAGGCGAGGCGGGTTCGACCACCACCTCGAATCGTTTCCCGCACTGGGGGAACGCGTTGACCCGCATGCTCACGCGCCCGAGTTGGCCGCCGGGCCGTTGCGCCAACGAGTGCGGCAGCGGGTCGCTGGGCGAGTGCTGTTGGTCGGTGACGCCGCCGGCTACGTCGACGCGCTGACCGGCGAAGGACTGGGTGTCGCGTTCGGTGCCGCCGAACTGCTGGTGGACTGCGTCACCGCGGACCGGCCCGCCGACTACGAGCAACGGTGGCGGCGGATGTCGCGCCGGTACCGGATGCTCACCGCGGGACTGTTGCGCGCCACGGCGTTTCCGTCGGTTCGCTCGCGGGTCGTGCCGGCGGCGGCGTCGGCGCCAGGTGTCTTCGCCCGTGCTGTGAATCTGCTCGCCGAGTAGCGCGCCGAGTAGCGCGTTGTCAGGGGACTACTGGCGGTAGCCGTCACCGGGGTCGGCACCTGGCGGTTCATCCGGCCCGTATCACTGCCGACAAACACGTCCACGTCGCCACCTACGTCTGGGCCAACAGCAAAATAATGCGCGTCGGGAATCTGTTCGCCTTCTCAACGCTGGTGCCGCGGCGGGATGACCATCGATCTCGTCGAACTCCACGGCGACGTCACCACCTGTTGGCCGCAGAACTCATTAGTCACCCTTCATTGTTATGCACGTATTACGCGGGCGCGCAGCGGGTTTCAGCAAATCCGAATTGCCAGCAGGTTAATACCCGCCACCCATTGCCATGGCTTGCCGGTGGGAGGACGATGAAGTGGTCCGGCGGCGCCGTCGAGACGCTGCCCCACATGCAACGGAGGCAGAACATGTACGCACGAAGCACCACCATCCAGGCGCAGCCCTCGTCCATTGACGCCGGTATTGCGCACATGCGCGATAGCGTGATGCCCGCGCTCGAGAGTATCGACGGGTGCATCGGCCTGTCCTTGTTGGTTGACCGAACGTCGGGCCGCTGCATTGCCACCAGCTCCTGGGAATCCGAGGAGGCGATGCGCGCGAGCGAGGAGTCCATTCGGGCGGTTCGTGACCGGGCCGCCGAGCTTTTCGGTGGTGGCGCCCAGGTCGAGCAATGGGAGATCGCTGCCATGCACCGCGAGCACCGCGCGGGTGAGGGTTCCTGTGTCCGAGCCACCTGGGTCAAGGTCGATCCGGATCAACTCGACGCAGGCATCGATTTCTTCAAGACGGCTATCCTGCCCGCCCTCGAGGAGCTCGAGGGATTCTGCAGTGCCAGCCTGCTCGTCGACCGCGCGTCCGGTCGTGGCGTGACCGCGGCGACCTTCGACAACGCCGAAGCGATCGAGCGGAACAAGGACCACTTGGACAGGATCAAAGCCACGGGCAGCCGGGAAGCAAACGCCGAGGTACTCGAGCAGTGCGACTTCGAGTTGGCCGTCGCCCACCTGCGCGTGCCCGAGATGGCCTGACCACAGGAGAAGCTCGGCGCGGCTGTGCTGGCGGGGTGCCGATCTGCCGATCGACCTACGCGCGATCTTCAGCTCCAGCACCGGCGAGCGTCACTCGCCGCTGAGCTGACCCGTCACGTCGATGCCGGTCGCGCCGTCACCGCGGTGGTCGGTAATGCTGCGGCACTGCCCGCACAGTTGGACAGCGCCCCGCGCGCCGGCCCCGCAAGCCCTGCCGATGACCGCCATGACCGCATCGGTGTGCACGACCACGCCGAAGGGGCACTTACCCGGCGGCGGCCCCGCGGACCATCCGTGCGCCACCATCGTGGCGGCGACCTGCTCGAAGAAGGCTTCCGGCGCAAGATCATCCGGCGTCGAAAAGCTCATGTCGACCCGACCGCGATACGGTGGCTCGCCCTGGTCGTTGCACGATTCGAACCTGAACGCCCCGGTGACGTCGGCCAGGCCGGCCGCCCGCACCATCTCCCGTGCCGCGTCGACCACCTGGGCCGTCGCCTCCGCGTCGGACAGCGGATGCGTTGGAATCACCGTCGTGCCTCCTCAACGAGCATGGCGCGGCGACGGGCCGCCTCCGGGTCGACGTAGGCGGGCGTCGCCGGAATCCGAGTATCGATGTGCGGCAGTCGGATTCGCCCGACCACGGGCAGGTTCACCTCGCGCGGCGTGGCGAGCCTCGGTTGGCGTCTGCCCTCGGCGATCAGGCCCTCCCGCGCAAGCGCAGCGCCGTCGCCGGTGACGATGTGGGTCAGGCTCCGCAACGCTTCCCCACCCAGGTCGTAGTAGTGCGAATGGTCGTCGAGGTCCAAAACGTCGGCTTCCATCGCCTCGGCCCGGAAACGGATCGACCCGAACCCGTCCCCGGCCGGATCAGCCCCCAGGCCCGCGTCCGGGCCGAACGGTTGCCCGAGCACGTCGTTGAGGAAGTCCGGCACACTGCCCGAGACGCCGATCCAGCTGATCGGATCCGTCGACGCCGCGCCGACATACACTTCGCCGCCGTCGAGCCGGAAGTCCTCAGCGTTGCGGGCCAGATCGGTCCCGGGACTACCCAGCAGCGCCGCATCGTTGGCACGCATGCCGCTGCGCGCGAACGCATCCGCGACCGTTGTCGCCCCGTAGGAATGCCCGATCACCGTCACATGCGGTGCGCCCGAGTGCGTCACCCACAGGCCATTGACATCCCGGGCAAGCCGTTCGCCCCCGACCCGGGCCAGCACCGGCGCCGCGATACCCAGGTCGGTGTAGCTGTCCGGAGTGTCGTAGCCCATCCACGCGGTCACCGACGTCGCCTCGTCGGGCTGCGCGACGAAGGACTGGTCGTAGAGATTGATCGCCGCGTCGTGCCCGGCTGCCAGCCATCCGCTCGCCACGCTGTGGCCCGCTCCGGGCACGATCACCGCGATGTTGTCCGCCTCATCGGGGTTGCCGATCGCGATCGCGGCCCGGCCCTGCCCGATGAACGCCCTCGGGTCATAGGCCCACAGCAGCACCGGCCGCGGGTTACCGGGATCCGAGCCCCGGTGTTGTGCCAGGCCCCGCCGAGTTTGCTCGGCGTTGCGATACCGCAGCACGTCGCGGCTCGAAAGACCCTGCCGCGCGGGCTCTTCCAACACCTCGCCCACCGAGACCCCATCACGAGCAGTGTCCTCGACGCGCGCGAGGTCGTCGGCCAGCACCGCGGTGTTGACCTTGTCGCGCACGTCGGCCGGGATGCCGTTGAGGTTGCCGAGCCGCGGCGGGTGTTCGGCGATCAGCCGGTCCCGGTCCTGACCGTCGAGGGATTTCCACCACGCATAGACGTCCTCAGCGCTGGTCCCGGCCGCCGGCAGCGCGATGTTGCCGACGGGTTGAGCCGCCGGCGCTGACGGTGGCGAGTCGACACGTTCGGGTTCTGACATGGCGGCGCGTAGGTGTGCCGTGGGCAACCTTGAACCTACCCCTCGCGTCACGCCTCGCTGCGCCGGGACAACACGTCGGCTCCATCGCGGAGGAGCGCCCGGCGATCACCAGGGCGATGCACATCGCGAGCGACGCGATAAGTCGACGGCGAAACTCTTCGAATGTCGGAATTCGTCTGCTCGGTCGACGACAATCACGAGGAACGGTCGCTATCCATGGCGATCGAGACAGAAGCCCGCCATGAGAACCAAGCACTTGATGGCAGGCGCCGCCGTCGCCGGCGCCGTCGGGCTGACGCTCTTCGGGCTGGGCGGGTTGGCTGTAAACGCCGCCGCGTCCCCGCCCTCCGTGCCAGCCGAGCAAGACCCGGTTCTCCCGACCATCACGATCGAACCCGCGCCCTCCATGCCGGCGCCCGATATCGCTACCGACTCAGGAGCGGCGCCGCCGAGCGATTCCGGGTCGGGCGCGGCCAGCGGTCCACTTCCGGATCAGGGTGCGGGCGTTCCGCCCGACCTTCCCCAGATTCCAGCGGTTGCTCCCCCGAACGCGATCACCAGCGCAGCCGATCCTCCGGCGCCCGACGTCCCACCGAGTCCTCCGCCAGATGCTCCGCCGACCGACCCGGATAAGCCGCCTCCGGACCCGGACCATCCGTGCTTCCCGCTCTGGTGCCCACATCCCCCGCAGCCGCCAGACACCCAGCCGCCATGGCCGTGGTCTGATCCGTTCTGGCCGCAGACACCCGACTCGTCGGAATCCGAGCCGATGGCCCTGCCGTCGCCGTGCGTGCCGCCGCCGCCCGACGGCTCACCGCCTCCACCATTCCAATACGGAGGCCAGACGATCACTCCCGCACTCGACGGTGGCTTGCGGCAATGGGGCTTCTGGTATTTCGGGAACTGGGTCGAGATGTTCGGACCCGGGTGCCCGACGCCAGCCTTCACCGGACCGACACAACCGCCCGCCTCGGCCCAGGCTCGATAACCCGGGATATCGCAGGCGTTAGCACCGTCACGCGCCGAGCGTGCGCTGGATGTCGGGCTTCATCGCGTTCAGCTGCGAGCCCCAGTATCCCCAGCCGTGGGTGCCGGCACCGAAGTTGAACACGGCGTTGTTGCCGCCGGCAGCCAGGTACTGCGCTTGGAAATTCTTGTTGCTGTCCAGGGTGATGGTCTCCAACAGCTGCGCGGGCAGGTTGGCGCCGCCGATTTCGGTGGGCGTGCCGTTGCCGCAGTAGATCCACAGCCGGGTGCCGTTGGATGCCAGCCGCCCCACGTTGACGGTCGGATCGTTACGCACCCACGCCGGGCTGCCCCCGGGCCCCCACATCGCATTCGGGTCGAAGCCGCCGGAGTCGCGCATCGCGAAGCCGACCAGGGTCGGCCAGACGCCGGCCGACAGGTTCAGGAAGCCCGACAGCGACCCCGCATAGGCGAACTGCCCGGGATAGTAGGCCGCGAGGATCAGCGCCGAACTGCCCGCCATCGACAGCCCGACCACTGCGTTGCCACTTGTCGAGATGCCCTTGTTGGCCGCCAGATAGTTCGGCAGCTCGGAGGTCAGGAACGTCTCCCACTGGTAGTTGTAGGTCGTGCCGTTACCCACCGCCGGTGCCTGCCAGTTGGTGTAGAAGCTCGACATGCCGCCGACCGGCATCACCACCGAGACACCGGACTGGTAGTACCACTCGAACGCGGCGGTCTCGATGTCCCAGCCGCTGTTGTCGTCGCGGGCCCGTAGTCCGTCGAGCAGGTACACCGCCCGCGGCCCCCCGCCCTGGAACCGCACCGGGATGTCGCGGCCCATCGCCGCCGACGGGACCATCAGTGTCTCGACCGGAAGACCCGGACGCGAGTAGGCGTGCGAAGCGCCGGTGCCCCCCGCGAGCCCGACCAGACCAACGAGCAGCAGGGCCGCCGCCAACGTGGTCCCCAGCTGCCTGACGCAATTGCGAACGAATGTCATGACCTTGCTCATTTCTCTTATGACTTCCGCTGAGCCGCAGTGTTCCCTCCAAAATATGGCGAGACGGTACCCCATTTACCGTCGCGTAAACGCCGTGCGCTCGAAAGCCTGCGGGCGTTGCTCACGAGTGGGATCGTGCAGACATGCGATCAACGGAGCTTGTCAAGGCGTTCTGGGACGACGTCTGGAACGCCCATGAACCCGGTGCCGTCGACCGGTTCGTGGCCGACGACATCGTCATCGAGGCGGGCGGCCAGGAGATCGCCGGCAAAGACAACATCGAGAACTGGGTCAAGCAGTTTCTCGATCACGTCGACGACCTACACGTCGACACCATCGAAGCCTTCCAGAACGAGGACGGCACGCGGGTGTCCTCCCGGTGGGTGCTGACGGGAACCAACAACGGCGTGCTCGGCACCGATGCCAACGGCAAGCCGGTCGCGATGACGGGCACTGCAGTCTGGACCGTGGCCGACGGGAAACTGAAGCACGGCTGGGTCGAGCAGGCCTCGTTCGAGCTGTATCACCGGCTGCTCGAGAGGTAGCAGGAGAGGTTCACGTCCCACTGTCGATCGAGTCGAACACGCTCAGTGATTGCTGGAACGGTTCTGATGTGACGCCCAGTTCGTTCCCGAACGGATGGTCGAGCCAGTAGACGATGAACAGCAGCAAGCCGAGCAGGACGGCGACCGCGCTGAGCAGTCCCAGATGCCCGCGTGCGCTTCCCAGCCGCATGAACCCACCGAGCGCAATCAGCACGACACCGCCGAAAAGAAGCCCCGTCCACAGCAAGCCGGGTATCCGCGGTTTGGCGTCCAGGATCCGCTGATTTCGCTCCGACGCCAACGTGGTCAGCTGATCGAGGAACTTCTGGCTGACCGGGCTCGAGGCGACACTCGACTGCTCATTGCCGAGCACCCGGTACATCTCGTTCAGCGCGTCTCGCGCGCCCTCGGTTCCACTGCCTCCGCGGACCGCGTTCTCCCATTCGGGACCCTCGACCGCCTGCGTATATGTGCGGAGCAGTTGCCGCATTCGGGCCTGCTCTTCGACCGGCATGCCGACGGTCTGCCGGTACATCGTCGTGAGAGTGGACGCCTCGTTGGACACGTTGGCCTCCGCCGAGGAGAACTGCTCCCACGCGACCACGATCGTGAACCCGAGCAGCGCGCCGTAGACGAGACCGACACAGGTCAGAAACGGCGACAACGACCCGTTATGCCCTTCCCTCACCGGTTTCGGGAGCGTGCGATCGGCCAGCCACACACAGGCGAACGCGATCAGTATCGAGGCGATGAGGGCCAACGCCAGAATCAGCCAAAGGCCGGCTATCCCGAAGTCGCCCATTGGGGTACCTCCCACTCGCAGCGCACCGACCGCCTGCATCCAGCATGCTCCCCATGTCGGGCACCTGTACCGCTAATGCACTTCAGTCGTTGTGGTCGCCTGCCGATGCGGCCGGTGGTAGGGAAGACGGGTGGATCTCGCGAGTTGGAGCCTGGGCCTTTCGCTCATCGTGCTGACCGTCGCGACTCACACGAGCGGGGTGGTGCTGATGACCCTGGGACTGGAAGCACGGGTCCGAATCCGCGTCGACAAGCCACCGCCTGAAACGCTGCGGGTGATACCCACCGTGATCGGCCGTATCGGCGCTGTTGCACTGATCCTGGTCGCCCTGCACGGACTGGAGGGCGTGTTGTGGGCAGCGGCGTACTGGCGGCTCGGCGCGCTCGACTCGTTCACCGACGCGTCCGTTTACTCCCTGGCCACCATGACGACGTTCGAACTGCCGGGCCTGACGTTGCCGACGCGGTTCCATATGTTGAGCGCACTGGAAGCGGTGAACGGAGCGCTGCTTTTCGGTATCAGCACGGCGTTCCTCTTCGCCGTCATGCAGGTTCACTGGAAGTTGCTTTCCCATCGCCAGGACAGCTGGTCCGGACCGCCGGCAGAATAGTCCGTCGTCACCCGGACGCTGGGCCCGAGTAGACGACCTGTGTGCGGAACACGATGTCCTGCAACGACCTTCGCCGCCGGTCGATGACGACCCACAGCAACCCGATGGGGAACACAATGCAGCCGATTGCCCGCAGTAATGCCACCGGCGTGCGCACCCGCTGCGAGCGCCGCCCGACCACCCGCAGGCCCATCGTCACCGCACCCGCGGTGGAACCCGAGACCGTCCAGCATCCCGTCAGATAGACCACCGCGACGGCGAACGTCGCCACCGTGGAGAACACGGCGTTGGGCGACGGCAGGCTGAAGCCCGCGGGCGAGTACACGAGCCTCACCAAGACCAAACCCGCGTACAGCGCGCCCATGATCAGCAGGACCACCAGCAGGTCGATGATCGCGGCCAGTCCTCGGGTGACGATCCCGGCCTGCCGCTCGGCGTCGGGCTCCGCCTCCGGCTCCGATGAGATCACCGCGGTTCCCGGTCACGCCCCAGCATGCGGTCGACGAATCCCGCCACACGGTCGTCGGCACGCTCGCCCTGCGTGCGCACGTCGGACATCACCTCGGCGGTCATCGAATTCGTCGACTCACGAATGATCGCGGGGAGGTCGACACCCTCGATCACTCTGTCGGCCAGGGCGATCAGGTCGACCCTGTTGATCACCGCGTCGACGTCCAGATCAGCGGCGAGCGCGTCGATGTCCAGGCGCTCACGCGCGAGCGCGTTGAGATCGATCTCATCGAGAACCAGATCCACGGAACGGGCGGCGACCCTGCCGACGAGGGCGCTGAACTGTTCTGCGTTCTCGGTCACCCAGCTGTTGCCCCGCTCCGACAGGCCGGCCACGCCCCGCCGCATCAACGGCCCGAAAACGGGCAGTTTCTCCGCCACGCGGTAAGCAGCGTCAGCAGCGCCCACCACAACCGACGCCACACCCACCGCGGCGGAAACCACCGGGTATTTCAGCAGGTCGACGTCATTGCCCACCACCGCATCGTAGGCCTCGAGGTGCACAGATCTTGCGGCCTGAACATCCCGGGCGGTTCGCCTCGCAGCCGCATCTGCCCGATCCTCACCACGAGCCCGCCAGCGGCGCCTACCCTCCCAGTGAAATGCCCAGCCTGATCCGCCACCCGGTCCGCGTACCGCGAGTCGAGAAGCCGCGAGCCGAGGGCCGCTTCTACCTGCCCACCGGCCGCCGGCTCGGCTTCGCCGAATTCGGTGATCCCTCGGGTGATCCGGTGCTCTGGTTCCACGGCACACCCGGCGGCCGCCGCCAGTTCCCGCTGCTCGGCCGTCGCGCCGCCGAAAAGCTCGGCCTGCGGGTCATCGTGGTCGCTCGACCGGGCACCGGCCTGTCCGATCCCCACCCCTATCAGGCGGTGGCCGACTGGGCGACCGACGTCGCGCATGTCGCCGACGCCCTCGGCGCCGAGCGCCTCGGTGTGGCGGGACTCTCCGGCGGCGGCCCCTACGCGCTGGCGTGCGGCGCAGTGCCGCCGCTCAAGAGCCGCGTCGCCGCCGTGGCTGTGCTCGGCGGTGTCGTCCCATCGGTCGGCCCCGAGGCCCTGGCCACCGGCACCATCGATTTGGCCCGCCGCTTCGCGCCGGTCCTGCACCGCCTGCGCCGACCCCTCGCCGAAACCGTCAACGGCCTCCTGATGCCGCTCATCCCGCTGTCGCATTACGCGTGTCAGGCCTACGCCAGCGTCATCCCCGAGGGCGACCGACGCGTCCTCAAGGACCCCGAGATGGAGGGCATGTTCATCGACGACCTCGTCCTGCTGGCGAAGGGCCGGTTCCAGGCGATCGTCGACGATGCGCGACTGTTCGGCCGTGATTGGGGTTTTCGTCTCGGCGACGTGACGGCGCCGGTGCGGTGGTGGCACGGCGACGCCGACAACATCGTGCCGCTGCGGGACGCCCAGGCGGCGGTCGACCTGCTGCCCGAGGCAGAGCTGATCCTGCGTCACGAGGAGAGCCACCTCGGAGGCTTCGCCACCGCCGACGAAGTCCTCACATTCCTCCGGTCGCACCTCTGAGGCTCGAACCACCACGCCAAAACCCTTACTCCCCATAAGTTGAAGCCATGTCGCTTCTCGACCTGGCGCTGCTGCCCATCAAGCTCGGGCTCGGCGTCGCCGAGACGGTGATCAAGGCCGTCACACCGGAGGCCCCGGCGCCGCGGGCACCACTGCGGGTCGTCAACGGGATGCCCGAGGGCGTGCCACCGGCCGCACTGCAACCCGAGCTGACACTGCCCACACCCAACGGATGGCCGTTCGGCGAGGACTTCCCGCGCACCTGCGGCACCGGCCGCTACGCCGGCGGCGCGCTGTTCTGGACCGACTTCCTCTACGACGACCACGGCGCGACCGGCGTCCTCATCGACATCCCGACCGGCGGGCTGGTGCCCCCGCGCGGCACCTACGTCTACCCCGACGGCCCCGCCGCCCGCAACGGCGCCGACATCTTCCGCGTCGCCATCGGGCTCAGCGACGCGCACACGTGGTGGCGAGTCGACTGGAACACCCTGCTGGACCCGTCGATCCCCATCGCGCTGTTCACCTTCGACGCAAACCGCGGTCGAGCGCCGACGAGCAAGTGGCCCGCAGGCGCCGGGATCACCTCGGCCGGCATCGATTCGGCACTGCTGATCTCCGCGCAAGGCGCGTGGTTCCGTGACCTGACGACCCACGAGTACGCCGCCGTGGAGTACGAGGTCGACATGCGATCGCGCTCCTTCCTCGCCAGGGTTCCGCGCGAACTCGTCGAACCCAGGGGCACCTGGACTGTCCGACTCGCCTCGGGATTGGCCAACGACTCCGGGGACGGCTTCGCGAATGTGCCCGCTGTGCGCGGGGCCCTGCCCGGGCAGCCGAACGTCTACAACGTCGCCTTCCGCACCCACCAGCAGGAGAAGGCCCACCTCAACTTCTGGTCCGATCAGGCCCAGGCCGCAGCGCTGAGCGACGGCGACGTCACCGAGTTCTCGCTGGCCGTCGCGTGGGACCAACTCGCCGCCGGCGTCACCACCGACGAGCCGGTAGTCACGGGGACCTCGACGCGGTGGTACGTGTCGTCGATCGAACTGGGCCAGGGCGTCGCGCCGACGAACATCCTCGACACCGAGCCGCAGTTCCTCGGCCGCGTGCAGCCCTATTCGGTCTGCCTGCCCTCGACCTACGCGCCCGGCCGCAAGCTTCCGCTGACGCTGCTGCTGCACTCACTTGCGTTGGGGCAGAACCAGTTCGCTGCGATCGACCCGCGTCTGCTGCACCAGGTGTGCGAGGACCGCGAGTCGGTGGTGGTGACGCCGCTGGCCCGCGGACCGTCGTGCTGGTACTTCGACGAGGGCGAGCTCGACGTGTGGGAGGTGTGGGCTCGGGTGTCCGACCAGCTCGGCGCCGACCCCAACCGCACGGTGATCGCCGGCTACTCGATGGGCGGCTACGCGGCGTACAAGCTCGGGTTGACGTATCCACAGGTGTTCGCCCAGGCCGTCGTGCTGGCGGGGCCTCCGGTCTGCGGTGTGCGGCTGCTGCCCAACGTCGAGATCCCCGGTGACCTCGACCCGAACTCGCACTGCGCCCGCGAGGGCGACACCTGGGAACTGCTGCCCAACGGGCGGTGGCTGCCATTCGTCATCGCCCACGGCATGGTCGACCAACTGGTGCCGATCACCTCGGTGCTGTCGCAGGTGCTCGAGTTGGACCGGCTGGGCTACCGCTACCGGTTCACCGTCTACCCCTTCGAGGACCACATCTCCTGGGCGCTCGAGGACGAGTTCGACGATCCGATCTCGCACATCGGCACCGAACTCCGTGCCGGCGACCCCGGGCACATCACGTTCTCCTGGTACCCCGAGCTGGTGCGGCCCGACCTCGGCCTTGGGCCACACCGGGTTTGGTGGTTGTCGGACCTTCAGGCCGATCCGGTGGCGACCCGCCGGCGCGGGGCGGTCGCGTCCGTCGACGCGCGGTCGTATGCGCGGCCGGATCCGACGCGCACGATCCGGCGGCGCCGCGGCATTGAACCGGACCTCGACGAACCCGGCCTCTACACCGAACTTGAGTGGCGCAGAGGTCCTTCGGTCGAGCCGATGCCGTTCGTGACGCTGAAACTCACCGCGGTGGCCCAGGTGACCCTCGACGTCGTCCGTGCCGGGCTCGCGCGGTTGGATCCGTCGAGCATCGACGTGTCGACCGACGCCCCTGCGCGCGTCACCCTGGCCGGGCTGCCGCCGGGCACGGCCGTGTTGCTCGACGACGAGCCGACGGGCCCGCTCGTCCATGTGCCGGTCGGGCGGCACAGCATCACGCTGACCACCGCTACGGTGCCCTCGCAGGAGGTGCTGACCGCGCTGTTCCGGAGGTAGCCCCCTAGCGGCCGCTCCGGTCGAACGTAGGAGCCGAACGGTTGCCCGCAGCGGAGATCGAGTCGGTCAATCGCTCGACCGCGGCGGTCAGCGCCCATAACGCCTGGGCCGGCAATCGCGTGTCCGGTTCGTCGGGTGCGTTCCCATCAGCAGCGTGGCGGCCTCCCGTTGGCCGCGTTGTCGTGGACCGGCTTGTGGCCGCCGCCGTCGTGGCGATCACAGGCGATGACCCGAACAGCCCGCCCCGCCGTCCGTGAGCCGACCCGATGTGGACTCCACATTCGTCCCAGCGGAACGAGCCCTTGCCCTCCGCATCGGGAAATCCAAGGTGCTCACCACGGTGACCGCCTTCGAGCGCGCAGCGTTGCATCGACGCAACCTCTTTGCCGCCCAACCATGTTGCGAGCGACTGCCTGAGCGGCTCGTGCAGGAACACCGTGGCACGGCACTGATCCACGTTCATCGGCTTACCTCAGATGGCGATTAGTAGGCCCATAGCGTGGCGTGCGCCGGGGACACCGCTTCCGTCCCGCGCCCGACGGTACGGAAGTGAAACCTAGTTGTGACTTCCTCGCAGGCAGCTTCAGCGAGGGGAGCTACTGACAGTAGCTACCGGCTTCCGTCCATGGTTGCGTCGACGAGCCCCGATCTGACCAGCGACCCGTCGATGAATTGCTGTACCGATCGCGAGCGGAAGAACCCGGTGTGGCTTCCCGGGAACCAGCAGATCTCAGGTCTGTCCCAGTGCTCCCAGAGCCGAGTCGCCTCGTCGCGCGGGTGCACCAACCTGTCGGCGATGCCCGCGCATATGAAGCGGCCCTGCATCGGCACGCGGGGGGTCAGCCCAAGTGGTGAGATCATCCGACTGATGGGCTTGGCCGACATCAGCATCTGACGAAGCTCAAGGTAGTCGCTCACGCCGGCATGACGGGCGACCAGATCGACCAGATCAGCGAGCGGAATGCTGACTATCGCACAGGTGACGCCGTCGTCGAGGCTGGCGATCAGCGATGTCAGGTAGCCCCCGAGCGAGATGCCGTTCAGCCCGATCGGTGACTCAGGTTGCTGTGACCGAATCCAGGACAGCAGCTGTCGAACGCCCCATACCGCCTGAGCGACACCATGGACGTTGTCGAGAACGTCCTCACTGGGAAACGCGGCGCCTTTGGGCAGGACGCGGGCACGGGGGCCATGCATGGGCAGCACGGGTAGCACGACATTCAAGCCGAGGTCCTCGTGCAGATGCCACGCCCGAAACAGCCTGAGATCCAAGGCGGCGCGACCCATCTCCGCGCCGTGAACACACACCAGCCACGGTCGCGGCTCACGGTGCCGCAACATCAATCCGTACTCGCGCCCGTTCGCGGAGTAGCTCAACCAGCGGTCCCGGCCCGGTTCGCCCACAGAAGGCTGATATTCGCTGTCGAAGAAGATGCGCTCGTAGCTGCGCCCCATGCTGCTGACGTCCCTGATGGAAACGTCGGTCAACGGCGGGGGTGCCACGAAAAACTTCTCAGGCTCCTGGAGCCAACCCTTTTCGCCGTAGAACTCAAGTGCCGCAATCACCTCGCGCTGTATGCGCTCGAGCCGCGTCGCCTCGGGCGCCGAGCGAAGCAGGTGAAAACCCAACAGCACGATTTCATCGCTGAGGGCCTGCAGCGCGAGCGCGAGGGTAGGCCTCGTCACCGGAAGCTCGTCTGGCTGACGGTCGAGGTAGGTCGCCCACGACCGAGCGTAGAAACCCCCGGTCCGGGTGAACGGCCTCAGCACCTGGGTCAGGGGTAACGCCCGAATGCCCAACGGGTTGGGGATGCCTCGCCCCTTGCGATTGTCGTCGTCCGGCGTGCCGGCACCGGTGTGCTCGCTTTCCCGCATGTGTCCTCCACTTCGCCGTCAGCCGATCTTGCGGCGGTGTCAGCCCGCAGGCCGCTCACCGGCTGCGACTTCGTCGGCGTATCCGTCGTAGTACGGCACATAGCCTTCGTCGCGACCCTTGAGCACGAAGAGCGGATCGTCGACATCGGATCCGTAGCCCTGCTCGCGCAGGTCGACCTTCTTGGCCTTGACCGTTGCGGTGTACTCCAGGGCATCGACGACCCGCACAAACAGCGGCACCGCGTAGCCGGGCAGATGGTCGTAGACGGTCTTGGCCAGCGACGCGCCGTCGAACTCTTTGCCTCTGTTCAGCACCACGGCCGCCATCCCGGCGCGCCCGTCGGCGCCGGGGACTTCCACCCCGTAGACCGTCACCGCTTCGACGGCCGGATCGGCCGCCACGGCGGCCTCGACGTCCGTCGTCGCCACGTTCTCGCCCTTCCATCGGAAGGTGTCACCGAGCCGGTCGACGAACACGGCATGGCGCCAACCCTGCGGGCGCAGCAGGTCGCCGCTGTTGAGCCAGACGTCACCGTCCCGAAAAGCGTTGCGCACCAGCTTCTTCTCACTGGCTTCCGGGTCGGTGTAGCCGTCAAAAGGCTGTGCTTTGGTGACCTTGCTCAGCAACAGACCCGGCTCCCCCCGGCGCACTTTGCGCACCCGGCCGTTCTCATCGCGGACCGGCTCGCCGGTCTGCGGGTCGTATTCGACGAACGCCACTGCGGTAGGGCAGAGGCCGGCGGTCTTCGGTATGTGGAAGATGTTGACGAACCCGGTGTTGCCCTCGCTGGCTCCGTAGAACTCGAAGACCCGCGGGATATCGAAGCGAGCGGTGAACTCGTCCCAGATATCCGGGCGCAGTCCGTTGCCGCCGACCACGCGGACCTTGTTGGTGCGGTCGGTGTCCTTCTCCGGCTGATTGAGCAGATAGCGACACACCTCGCCGATGTAGACGAACGCGGTGGCGTCGTAGCGAGTCACCTCGTCCCAGAATCGCGACGCCGAAAACGACCGGCCGAGAGCGAGTGTCGCGCCGGCGCTGATCACGCCCGACACCGCCACGGTCAGGGCGGTGTTGTGGTACAGCGGCAGGCAACAGTACAACGTGTCGCTGCTCTTCAACCGCATGCCGAGGGCGCCGGACCCACCCATCGCCCGTAGCCATCGGTAGTGCGTCATGACGCTGGCCTTGGGCGCTCCGGTGGTGCCGGAGGTGAAGATGTAGAACGCCTTGTCCTTGGCCAAGATCGATGCCGTCACCGCCGGGTTATCGGCGGGCGCGTCGGCTGCAAGGCCCTCAAACTCGTTCAAGGTCAAGGTGTCGGCGACCTTCGCGCCCGATTCCTCGACCGCCGTGAGCAAGTCGTCCTCGCCGATGAGGATGTCGGCACTCAAGAGCTCGACGCTGTGCGCCAGCACGCTGCCGCTCTGCTTGTGGTTGAGCATGCCTGCGATCGCGCCGAGTTTGACCGTCGCGAGCATCAGGAGCACCGGGCTCGGTGAATTGCTCATCATGATGCCCACCACGTCGCCGCGACCGACGCCGCGCTCGGCAAGCACCGCCGCATAGCGGTTGACGGTCTGGTTGGCGTCGCGGTAGGTCAGCGCTTCGTCATCGAAACGGATGAAGACGTGATCGCCGAAGCGTCGTGCACGGTCCTGAAAAACCCGGCCGATCGACCTCTTCGCCGACCGGCGCGCCAGGAGCACTGTGACCACACCGCGCAGGACAACCGGCGTATCCATGATCAGGGCGGGTAGCCGCGCGGCGATGTCCGTCAGCCCGACGGTCTCACCACTCATCTCTCTCCTCGTCCGCTGTCATTGACGGCGACGCCGCGCCCGCCGGGGCTTGAGGCCTGCGGCCCGCTCGAGCTCATGGAGGGCGGGTTCGATGCCGTCGGCCAACTCGTCGATGTCATTGGCGATTTCAGGGGTGGTGACGAAGCCGAAGTCGACCGAACCTCGGTAGCTGAAGCAGGTGACGTTGAGGCCGACGTCCATCACCAGCGGACCGATTGGGATCAGCGTTTCCAGCATCGCGCCGGCCATGTAGATCGGAAAGTCGGGTCCTGGCACGTTGGACACCACGAGGTTGATCGGAGCGATGTTCTCCCCGAGCCGGGAGGCGGTGTAGGCGCGTGCGGCGAGCGCGAGCAGGCCGGGCGGCGTGGTCTCGGTCAGTCCCATGATCTGGTTCGCGGTGAGCGCTTGTGCCATTGCTTTGGCGCCCCGGGCGCCGGCGTGGATGGCTTGAATCCTTTCTGTGGGATCCGAGACGTTGGTGGGAAGACTGACCGTCGTGGAGGTGATCTGGTTCCCCACCTCGGTGTCATCGCCGCGGGTGGACACCGGCATCTGGGCCAGCAGTGGGCGGTCCGGGAGCTCATCGCGGTCCTCTAGGTAGCTGCGCAGCGCTCCGCAGACCATCGCCAGCACCACATCGTTCACCTTCACGCCGAACGCGTCCTTAACGGCCTTGACTCGGTCGAGAGGAACCCGGCTACCGCTGATCCGCCGGTGCGGCGAGAGCGGCGCGTTGAAGCGGGTGGTCGGCGCGTCGAAATAGCGGGGCGGCTTGTTGGCCAATCCGCGCACCGCCAACTGCTGGCGCACTATCTGCTCGCCCATGCGCAATATCCGATAGGGCGTCATCACTGCGAGGTTGAACATCCCCCCGATCGCGCGGAACTCGAACCGCGGCAGGCCGACACCAACCAGCGACCCTGTCGGCTCAGCCGCGGGCGGGCGCGGCTCGGGTGTGGCGTCGAGCAGGATCTCACTGAGCCCGGCGCCCGACACGCCATCGATGAGTGCGTGGTGCATCTTGGTCAGGATGGCGACGCGACCGTGTTCGACGCCCTCGATGAACCACAGCTCCCACAGCGGGCGCGCGCGATCCAGCTTGTAGGACATCAGCCGCCCGATGAGGTCGTCGAGCTCCTTGCGACCGCCGGGCGGTGGCACCGCGATCCGGCGGATGTGAAAGTCCAGATCCAGCTCGGCGTCCTCCACGAACCACGGACGGTCCAGCCCCAGCGGCGCTCCGGCTACTCGATAACGCAACTGCGGCACTTCTGGCAGCCGATCGGCCAGCAGGTCACGTACCGCATCGAAGGAGAAGTCCGGCGCATTCGTCGGGTCACAGACGACCAGGCCACCAATATGCATGTGCCAGCTGGGCGTCTCCGCATACCAGAAGGCGGCGTCGACGCTCGACAGCCGCTTCATGCCCACCACCGTCCGACGACGCGCCACCGAGATGAGCGTGGCACTCCGTCAAGATTTCTCATACTCGAATGCACGGCACCTTCCAATATAACTAAATTAGTAATGATTGAACCCCGGGGAACGTGAGCGGGTGCGCACACGGCGTGACGAGGCACACTGGTAGGTGGCCAGGGTCACGGCAGGGGGACAGGTGATCGCCGAGCAGGAATTGGACGAGGCGCAAACCGCGATGTGGCTGGCACTGCGCGATGCCGCCTATGTCGACCGGCTGATGCCCGTGCTCCGATTGGCGGTCAGGCTGTACTTCCGGTCCGAGGTCAGGGGTTTGGAGCACGTTCCCGAGGGCGGCGCGCTGCTGGTGTCGAATCACTCGGGTGGCCTCGTGACGATGGACGTGCCGGTGGTCGCGGTCGCTTTCCAGGACTATTTCGGCGCCGAACGCCCCTTCTACGTGCTGGCCCACGACGGGCTGCTGATGGGTCCGGGGAAGTACCTCCTCGGCCGGGCCGGATTCCTGCCCGCCAGCCGGGAGAACGCGATCGCCGCGTTGCGGGCGGGCGCGACGACGATCGTCTTTCCCGGCGGGGATTACGACGTGTTCCGCCCATCCGTCGATGCGAACAAGATCGACTTCGCCGGGCGCAAGGGATACATCCGCACCGCGATGGAGGCGGGGGTGCCGATCGTCCCCGTGGTCAGCATCGGCGGGCAGGAGCAATACCTGTTTCTCAGCCGAGGCGAGTGGCTGGCCCGGCTGCTTCGTCTCGACAAGCTGCTGCGCCTGAAGATCGCCCCGGTCATCGTCGGGCTTCCGTTCGGACTCACCTCCGGCTACGTCCCGAACCTGCCGATGCCCGCCAAAATCGTCACGCAGGTGTTGGAGCCCATTCACGTGCACGATGAATTCGGACAAGATCCCGATATCGATCACGTCGATGACGTCGTCCGCGGGCGGATGCAGGCCGCGCTCGACGAGCTGGCCCGGGAGCGGAGGTTTCCCGTCATCGGCTGACGATGGCGGTGGACCACGCTAAGCCAGCCGGTGAATCGCCACGGGTCACGGCTGTCGGGCGCGCCGTTCAGCCGCGGCTGATGAACTTCGTGATGCTGCGGGACAACGGCTGTGTGAGCCGTGGTGACAGCCGGTGCAGAAGGTACGGCGCCAGCACATGCAATCGCGGCGACGCGACGATGAGCCGCGGCCGCGCGATTGCATCGAGCACCGACGCGGCTACCGTGTGCGGCGAGGCGGCGTACTTGGCGTAGAAGGCGACGATCCTCTCCTGGTCGCGGGCGAGCTGTCCGCGCATGGTCCCGTCACGCATGATTGCGGTGTCGATGATGCCGGGGCAGAGTGCCACCACGCGAATCCCGCGCGATCGCAGTTCGGCATCGAGCGACTGGCTCATTCCCACCACGCCGAACTTCGAGGCGCAGTACGGCGCCATCCGTGCGATGGGAATGAGGCCCGCCTCCGAGGCGGTGTTGATGACAGTGGCCCGTCGGCCCTGCCGGAGCAACCGCGGGATGAACGCCTGCATGCCGTAGGCGACGCCGAGCAGGTTGACCCCGATGACCCGCTGCCAGTCCTCGACGGTCGTCGCCTCGATGTCACCGGCGTGGCCGATGCCGGCGTTGTTGTGTAGAACGTCGACACGGCCGTCGCTTCCGAAGACCGTCTCGGCAAGGGCCTCGAGATCATCCGGCCGGGTGACGTCAACAGTGTGACTTGTTGCGCCGCAACCGATCTCAGCTGCCACGACGGCGGCCGCATCGGTGTTGATGTCCGCGACGTGCACCTTTGCGCCGTGTCGTGCCAGCAACTGTGCCGTGGCTCGCCCGATGCCGGACCCCGCGCCGGTGATCACCGCGATCTTGCCGGTCAGGTCGATTCTCTTAGCCATCGCGGATGCTCCTTTAGGACGACGGCCGCCCGTCGGAAATGGGACGTCGTCGACGATTCCCGGGCCCGTAGCGGGCTTTCCTCATTAATATAGCCAAATACAGTAATCGGCTGGCCGTAGCCCGAATTCGGAGAGGCTCCGCGATGGTGGAAGAGATCGTCGGCACCATCGTCGGAAGGTGGTACGTCACCGCATACGGCGTGGTGTTCGTGGTCCTTGCGCTGCGGCACCTCGGCCTCAAGTGCACAGTGATCTATACCGCAGTCGCCGTGGCGGCCGGCGCGCTCGCGGAGAATGGGTCAGTGCATTTGGGTGTCCCCTTCACCCGGTATGCCTTCAATCCGGACCTGCGTGGCCATGAGCTATGGGTCGGTGATGTGCCGCTCATGGTGCCGCTCAGCTACACCTTCATGGCGTATTTCGCTTTCGCCGCCGCTCGACTCATCGTCGCGGGGCCCTACTCGTCCCGCTCTCGACAGCCCGTCCTCGAGTATGTGTTGGCCGTGGTGCTCGCGACCTGGGCCCTGTGGATCATCGATCCCGTCAGCCGGCTGGGCCGATACTTCGGACTAGGGGAGCTGTTCCGCTATGACGGGCCGGGCTTCTGGTTCGGCCTACCGCTTGGTTCGCAAGTCGGCTTTCTGTTCACGTCCGGCATCCTGATCGGCTTACTCACGTGGATGACGCGCAATGAGCCGGCCGTTGTCGTGCCGCGTCTGCGCAACCACCCGCGCCTCCCGGCGTTGGTGACCTACCTGCTACAGGTGGGGTTCATGGCGGGTGTCGCGTTTGTCGTGGCCCGCACGTCGGGCGACGCGGCTGTCGCCGCGATTGCCGATGCGCTGGCCGGCGCGTCACTCATCATCGGAATCCCCACGGCCTTGTTGACGGCGGTCTACTGGCGCTCGCTACGGTCCTTGGAAAACGATCGGCCGTCGCCGGGATCAAACTCGGGCGGCCGGTCGGGACGCGAAACATCCAAGCACCGTCGGTGAGAGGTCGCGGCCCGAAGATGCGTACGGGCCAACTACGCCGGTGTGAATTCGACCGGCAAGGCGGCCGGGGAGCGGAAGGCCACACCCTTGATCACCGGGTCCGAGGCGGTCGGGTCCAGCCGGAGGTCCGGTAGCCGGTCGAGCAGGGCATTGATCGCCACCGTCGTCTCCATCCGGGCCAGCGGCATGCCCAGGCACACATGTGGGCCCGCACCGAACGTCAAATGTGCGATGTTGCGTCGCGTCGGGTCGAACTGGTCCGGACTCGGGTAGTGCGCCGGATCGCGGTTGGCCGCCGCCACACTGACACTCACGTTCGTGCCCGCCGGAATCTCGATCCCGGCGAGCTCACAATCGCACCTCGCCACCCGGACCACCGTGCTGATCGGCGGCTCCCACCGCAGCGCCTCTTCGATGGCGCCCGGCAGCATCCCCCGGTCGGCGCGCACCGCCGACATCAACGACGGCTCGGTCAGCATCGCCACGAGGAGATTGCCGGATGCCCGGTAGGTCGTCTCCACCCCCGCCGGCAGGATCAGGAGTAGAAACGCGAATATCTCGTCGTCCGAGAGCCGCCCGCCGTTGATCTCCGATTCCGCCAACGTGCTGATCAAGTCGTCCTGCGGATCTTTCCGCCGCTCAGCGAGGATTTCGCTGAAGTACTCCTTCAGCGTCGCCGACGCCGCCATCCCGATGTCCCAGTCGTAGACCACGCTGAGCAGCTCAATCGACAGCTGCTGAAACCGGACATAGTCCTCCCGCGGCAGCCCCATCAGCCGTGCGATCACCTGCACCGGAAACGCGAACGTGAACTCGCGCACCAAGTCTGCCCGTCCGCGCGGCGCGAACCGGTCGATCAGCTCGTGCACCACCACCTCGACGAGTTCCGTGCGCCACCGCTGCAAGAGCTTCGCGCGGAACAACGGCGATATCAGCGCCCGATTCGTCCGATGCTCGGCGCCCTCTTGTTCGAGCAGCGTGCGCCCCATCACGGGCCCCATGATGTGCTCGTAGATCGACGACGAGAACCGCTCGGAATCCGTGAGCACGGCCTGGCACTCGTCGTAACCGAGCACAGTCACCCCAGCCACATCGAGGTTCTGCGCCGACGTCTCGAAGATAGGGTTCCCGACCATCACACGATGCTTCTCCCGTGCCTCGCGCAGCTTCTCGTGCACGTTCTCGACCGCCATCAGCAGGCCGTCCTGCAGCTTGGCGGGGTCGAACTCCGCCACCGGCACCCTGTTCGTCATGACGCCGTCACCGTCGTCGTGTCACGGCCCGACCTCAAGACCGTCCCCGGCATCGCGCCCGTCGCGACCCCGTCGCGGCAAACCGCCACACCCCCTACCCACACCGACGAGACACCTTTCGCCTCGGCCACCAAACGCGGTGCGCCGGCAGGCAAGTCGTAGCTGGTACGTTCCGGCCCGTGGGCGACGGTCGCCGGGTCGAACATCACCAGGTCGGCGTGCCAGCCAGGAGTGATCCGGCCGCGTTCCGTCAACCCGTACAGGCGCGCCGGCACATCGGTGATCAGGCGGACCGCCTCCTCCAGCGTCACCACCTGGTGCTCTCGCACGCCGTGGCCGAGCAGCGACGTGGTGTAGATGGCGCCGCACATCATGTCGAGGTGCGCGCCGGCGTCCGACCCGCCGATCACCGCGTCCCGGTTGCGCCACACCTCGGCGCGCACCTTCCAGTCCGCCTCGTCGTCACCGAACGGCCGAGGCGTGAGCCCCGTCCGCAACTCGTCGGCGATCACGACGTCGAGCAGTGCGTCGAACGGTTCCTTCCCCCTCTCCGTGGCGACCTCGCCGACGGTGCGGCCGGTCGCATCGTCGTTCTCGGGGGCGAAAGTCTCGACAATGATCAGTCGCTCCCAATCGGCAAGGCCGCGAAGGATTCCCGCCTCCTTCGAGTGGGCACCCTCGTCGAGGCGGCGACGAACTTCCGGATCGGCCAGCGCCCGCAGCCGCTCCGGGACCGGTAGATGCATGGTCTCGCCCCAGCCGGGCAGCCCGTCGAGCACGAAGCCGGACAGGAACGACAGTCGGATCTTCGTCGCGTGCGGCAGGGTGAGCGCGACGACGCGACCGCCGCGTTCAGCGGCGATTTCCGATGCCCGCAACTGCTTTTCGTGCTGCGCGGGATTCGCCGCCGACACACCCAGCACGTTCCAGTTCAGCGGCCGGTCCGCGGCCCTGGACATGCCGGTGAGCAGGTCGATGTCCTCGTCGGTGAAGCCGGAAAGGCATCCGGGGATGATCGCCTCCAGCTGGGTGCCGGGCTGGACCCTGACCGCCGCCGCCAGCGCCAGCAGCTCCTCGCGTGACGCGCTGCGCGACGGCACCGGATGCCCCTCACCGTCGTTGTGGGTGGTGGACTGCGACGTCGACAAACCCAGCGCGCCGTCGGCCAGCGCGGCGCCGAGCAGTGCGGCCATCTTTCCGATCTGCGCCGGCGATGCGTCACCGCCGACCGCATCATCGCCCATCGCGGCAAGCCGGATCGCCGAATGTCCCACCAGGAAACCGGCATTCACCGCGGTATGGCCGTCGAGTCGGGCCAGCCAGTCACCGAACGTCGACCACCGCCAGTCGAGGCCTGCGCGCAACGCCTCGAGCGGCATGCCTTCGACGCGGGCCAACATCCGGGTGAGGTAGTCCTGCTGCTCGGGCCCCGCGGGCGCCAGCGTGAAGCCACAATTTCCGCCGAATACCGTCGTGACGCCGTGCTGTATCGACGGGCTGGCGGTCGGATCCCAGAAGAGCTGGGCATCGTAGTGCGTGTGCAGGTCGACGAACCCAGGGGCGAGCGTCTGCCCCTCCGCATCAACGGTTTTGGTGGCCTGCTCGTCGACATCGCCGACGGCGACGATCCGCCCGTCGCGAATGCCGACATCGCCGTGACGGGCGCGTGCGCCCGTGCCGTCGACGATCTGAGCGTCTCGGATCACCAGATCCAGCACTACAACCTCCTATGACGCGACACCATTCGCCAGCCATCCCTCGTCCGGAATCGGATGACGGAACAACCCGGCGGCGTTGCGGTGAGTGATGCGGGCCGCGTCCTCGGCCGACAGTTTCTCGACGTTGCGCGCGACGACGTGTTGGGTGTCGGGCCATGTCGAGTCGGCGTGGGGGTAGTCGCTCTCGATGAGGATGCGCTCGGCGCCGATCGCGTCGAGTGCCCCGAAAGCGGAGGGGTCGTCGATCGAGCAGAACCAGAAGTTGCGCCGCAGCACCTCGCTCGGCAGCAGATCGCTCTTCCACGCCCCGCCCTCGGCGCCGGATGCGGAGTGGGCGAGGACGAAGTCGGCCCGGTCGGCCAGCATCGCAACCCAGCCCAGGCCGCCCTCGTCGAGGGTGATGTTCAGCTTCGGGAAGCGGACAGGGATGCCGGACCACAGCCAATCCGCCGTCGCCACAAGGGCGTTCACCGGAAATAACGTCGTGATGGTCTCGAACGGGGTGTCCGGGGCGGGGATCGGCGCCCATTGCGCGGAGCCGGTGTGCAGGCAGATGACGGTGTCGGTCTCCTCGCACGCGGCCAGGAAGGGGTCCCACACACCGGTGTGCAGGCTGGGTAGGCCGCACTGGGCGGGCAGCTCGGGGAAGCTCACCGCCTTGAACCCGCGCTCGGCGTTGCGGCGCAGCTCCTCGGCCGCAAGTTGCGGGTCGCCCAGCCACGGCAACTGCAGCGGGATGATCCGGTCCGGGTAGGCACCGGCCCACTCCTCGAGATGCCAGTCGTTCCATGCCCGCAGCACCGCGAGTCCGAGTTCAGGGTCGTCACTCTTCCAGAACACCGTCCCGGAGAACCCGGCGATCAGCGACGGGAAGTTCAGCGACGCCCAGATACCCGCGAGGTCCATGTCGGCGATGCGAGCGTCGATGTCCCAGCATCCACGCCGCATTTCGTCGAACCGCGCGGGTTCCATGCTCCATTCCTCTTTGGGCCGTCCGATGACGGCGTTGAGCCCGATGTTCGGGTACGTGCGGCCTTCGTAATGCCAAGCCTGGCTGCCGTCGGATTCAACGATCTTCGGCGCCCGGTCGGCGAGCTTGCCGGGGAGGCGGCCATCGAACATGCCGGGGGGCTCGACGACGTGATCGTCGACCGAGATCAGGATGTGCTGTCGCTCCCGGGGCGTCGGGTCTGGCAGCAGCGCCATACCTGTCGACTATCGTCGCTTTTGCGGACCTGTCAATGCTATTTGTATAAAAACAGAGAAACACGCCGTCAGCGAGGCGGCGGCTGGCGGACGAAGCCCCGGGGCTGGGTGAACGCCCGAAGTCCGTCGGCGCCGAGCTCGCGGCCGAGGCCGGACTGCCCGACCCCACCGAACGGTACCCGTGGGTCCTGCGCGGCCATGCCATGGCAGTTGACGCTGACGGTGCCCGCAACGAGCTGTGCCGTCACCCTGTCGGCCAACGCCTCATCGCCAGTCCACACCGACGCGGTCAGCCCGAATTCGGTCGCGTTCGCCGCCGCCACGGCGTCATCGATGTCGTCGTAGCCGAAGATCGGCAGCACTGGGCCGAACTGCTCCTCGCAAGCAAGCGCAGAGTCGGGCGCCGCATCGGTGACCACTGTGGGAAGGACGAAGTACCCTCCGGCGTCGGCGTCCTCATCACGGATCCGCCCGGCGGTGCTCACCGTCGCACCGTGTGCCGCGGCATCATCGATGAGCGTCTGTACCCTGTCGCGCCCGGCGGCGGTGTGCAACGGGCCCAGCGTCACCTCGTCGGCCAAGCCGTCGCCGACGACCTCTCGCTCGCACCGCGCCAGAATCGCCTCCGATATCTCGTCCACCCGGTTCCGTGGTGCAAAAAGCCGCTTGATCGCCATGCAAACCTGGCCCCCGGTGGTGTACGTCGCCGTCGTCAGCTGCTCCACGAGGCCTTCGCTGACGGCCAGGTCGGGGGCGATGATCGCCGCGTCGTTGCCCCCCAGTTCGAGCAACAGCGGGGTGAGCCGCCGCGCGGCGGCGGCCATCACCGCACGCCCCGTCGCCGGGCCGCCGGTCAACGAGATCACGTCGATACCGCGGTGGGTGACCAACGCCTGCGCCAGCTCGACCCCGGGCGCCGACAGGACGTTCACCACACCCGGCGGCAGTGCGGCCGCCACCGCCGCGCCGAACTGCAGCGCGGTCAGCGGAACCGTCGGCGGCAGCTTCACGACTGCTGTGTTGCCCGCGGCCAGCGCCGAGGTGAGCTTGGTCATCAGCACCGCGAGCGGCCAGTTGAACGGAATCACCAAAGCCGCAACACCATAGGGCTCCCGATGCACCCGGGGATAGGGTCCCTGCGGGTCGATCTGCTCGGGTGCAACAGCTTCCTCGGCCATCGATCCGAGCACCGCCGCAATCATCGGGGCGGTGTCGATCTCGAAGCCGGCCTCGGACAGCACCTTGCCGTGCTCGCTGGTGTACAGCCGCGCGCCGTCGATCGCTTTCAGTTGCTCGGCGGCCGTCGTCGCCGCAGCGGTGACCCTCGCGACACGCTCTGCGACGTCCATCGCGCGCCAGTCGGGGAAGGCGTTCCGCGCCGCGGTCACTGCCCGGTCGAGTTGGGCCAGATCTGCAGCAGGGGCCTGGCCGACGATCTCCCCGGGTCTGGCCGGGTTGCGCACCGGGTAACTTCCCGCGGCGCCGGAATGTGCCTCGCCGCCGATGGTGAGTGTCGACAGGGTGGTTGTCGTCATGGCTGGTGTCCCTTGACCGCGTCGTGTCGTCTCGCCATCGTAAGTCCGTATGAAGGCGGTGGTGCTGCGCGAGGTCGGCCGACCTTGCGCAGTCGAAGACCTGACACTGCGCCCGCTCGGACGCCACGAGGTCAAGGTTCAACTGGCGGCCAGCGGCATCTGCCACACCGACCTGTCGCTACGCGACGGCGGCATGCCCGCCCTCCTGCCCTGCACGCTCGGTCACGAGGGCGCGGGGATCGTCGTCGAGGTAGGGCCCGACGTCACGCGGGTACGACCCGGCGACCATGTCGTGCTCACCTGGAACGTTCCCTGTCGGATGTGTCCGCACTGTCTGCGCGGCGATTCACACCTGTGCCCACAAGGGCTGCAACATGCCTTCGCGGAGCCGTACGCCTCAGCTGCCGGCGGTCCGGTGTGGCCGTCGATGGGCGCGGGAACACTGGCCGAACAGGCGCTGATACCCGCCGACGCCGTCGTGGCCGTGGACCGGTCGATGCCGCTGGATCTCGCCGCGCTGCTTGGCTGCGCGGTGACGACCGGCGTCGGTGCGGTGCTGCGCACCGCAGCAGTGCGGCCGGGCGAGAGTGTGCTGGTAATCGGTTGCGGCGGTGTGGGTTTGGCGGCGATACAAGGAGCGCGAGTTGCCGGCGCCGCGCGCATCATCGCCGCGGACACGGTGGCGGAACAGCTTCCCGCCGCGACTGCCAATGGCGCAACCGACACGGTGGACGCGAGCGACGGCGATCTTGTGACCACGGTTCACCGGCTCACCGGCGGCGCCGGGGTGGATCACGGGATCGAGGTCGTCGGGAAGGCCGCGACGATTCGCGCCGCGTACGACTGCACCCGCCGCGGCGGCACGGTCACGCTGGTGGGCGCGGCCGGCATCGATGACTCAGTGACGTTTCCCGCGCTCTCACTGATGGCGGACGGCAAGACGATGCGGGGCAGCGTCTACGGTGCCAGCGATCCGGTGCGCGACATCCCGGTCCTCGCAGACCTGGCACTGCGCGGACGGCTGGATCTCGAGGCGTTGGTGACGCAGCGAATCGGCATCGACGACGTCGAAACGGCCTTCAGCGACATGGCCGCCGGCCGTGGGGCGCGCCGCCTGGTGTGCTTCGGCTCCGGCGACCGCTGACGTTGACGAGCTCGTCGTGGATCCGCCTTACCGTGCTGAGTCGGTGTCCCGGGTGCGTCGCCACCACAGCTGGGTCACCCGCTCCACCGGTGCCCGCAGCAGCACCGTGGCCACCTCGGCGGGCCACAGCCACCAGGGCGCGATCGTCCGCGGCCGTTCGATGATCGCCTTCGCGACGATGTCCGCCGCCTCGTCGGCAGACAGCGTGGGCGCCTTGCGCAGGCTCTCCGTCGGCGCGGACATCCGGGTATCGATCAGCCCCAGGTAGATCGACGTGACGTCCACGCCGTCGGCATGTAACTCGGGCGCGACGCTGCGCAGCCACATGTCGAACGCGCCTTTCGACGCCTGATAAACGCCCCAGCGCGGACCGGGCGGTACGCGGACCGCGACGCTGGACACGTTCACGACGTGCCCGGAGCCACGCTCCCGCATCGCCGGTAGCAATCCCAGCAGCAACCGGACCGGCCCGAGGTAGTTGACGCCGATGGTGCGGTCGAAGTCCTGCGGCCGCTCGTACTGGTGGTGCAGCTCGCGGCGGATGGACTTGCCGGCATTGCTCACGACGATGTCCGGCGGCCCGTGCTCGGCGAGGACCCGCCTCGTCAACGTGGTCACGGCGACCTCGTCGCTCAGATCAACCGGATAACCGATCGCGTGTCCGCCGTCGGAGTTGATGGCCCGCGCGATCTCGTCGAGCTTGTCTGCCGAACGCGCCGCCATGAGCACGGTCGCCCCTGCCGCCGCCACCTTGTACGCGGCGGCTTCTCCGATGCCGAACGACGCGCCCGTGATCAACACCGTCGCTCCGGAAACCCGGTCGCGCAGGCGGTCAAGATCAACTACCCGTGAGGGATTCACGAGTTTGTCGATGACCTTCGCCGTCGGATCCATCACGCATGGAATTCCCGGATATTTGCATGCTGAACCTCACGGGCGCGCACGCTCTACGTGTGGCTAACACACTGTTTTGGGTAACCCCGTGTCACGGGAGGTGTGCGATGCGGACCCGGTGGCTTGGCCTTGCGACGGCGCTGACGGCCGTCACCCTCACCGCGGGGTGCGGACTGACGGGTCCCGAACCCGCTGAACGGCCTGAGAAAGCGGGCCGCATCACACTGGCGGACAAGTCACGCAACACCCAGGTCGTCTCGTGCACCCAGATCGACTGGATGTTGTCGATCGAGGCAACTGCCGCTCCTGGGAACGCCAGCGCGTCCCTTCGACTCGGCGGCGACCGGCCGATCGTCGAGACGGTCAGCATCGAGAACATCGACGGCCTGCATGGCATCGCCGGCGGCGACGCCGGCAAGGCCGAGGCCTCCTTCGTCGACGGCACGTACACGATCACCGGCACCGCCGTCGTCTCGAACGTGGCCGAACCCGGACAATCGACGACCGCGCCCTTCCGCATCGAAGCCCCCTGCTGAATAGTCCACCCGCATTCCCCTGAGCCGATCCACCACGGCCAGTAGCATCCACCGCGTGCCGGAAGCCCCCGCTGTGCAGCGCCAGGTCTCGGGACTCGCGGCCACCATGACCATCGTCGCCATGGGCCTCGGCTACGCGATCTCGATCGGCGACCCGACGAGCATGTCGGCCAACCTGCAACTCGTGTCGTCCGGCCTGCACATCACCGGGGGCAGTGCCACGTTCGTCGACAGCCTCGCGACGCTCACCATGGCGGCCGCCGTCCTCAGCGCCGGCGCGCTCGGCGATCTCTACGGCATGCGGCGGATGTACCTCGTCGGCCTCGCCGGCGCGATCGCGTTCAGCGTGCTCGCGGCCGCCGCGCCCGTGCCCGCGGCCCTGATGGTCGCGCGTGCGGGCGTCGGGATCACGTTCGCCTTCCTCATCGGGCTCTCGCTCGCGATCACCAACGCCGTCTTCCCGCCCGGGAAGCGAGCCGCGGCGATCGCCGCTTACTTCGGCGTCGGCTATGCCGTCGCCACCCCGATGCCCGCGATCAGCGGCGCCCTCGGGCACGCAATCGGCTGGCGTGCCTGCTTTTTCGTCGTGCCGGTCATCGCCGCGGTCGGGCTGCTGATCGTCTGGCGGTTCGTGCCCGAGACCGTGCGCGCCGCCCGGCGGCTCGACCTGATGGGCATGGGCCTGTTCGCCGTCGCGCTGCTGGGCCTGATCTTCGGCATCTCGCGCATCGAAACCGGCTTCAACACCGCCGGGCTCACCGCCATCGCATTGGGTCTGGCCGCCGGCGCCGCGTTCGTCTGGCAGGAACTGCGCACCCGCGACCCCGCGCTCGACATGCGCGTCTTCCGCTCCGGCCGGTTCAACGCCGCCGTCACCGCAGGCGTGATGTTCAACATCGTGCTCGGCGGCTCGATGGTCCTGCTGGCCTTCTACCTCGTCACCATCCGCAAGGAGTCGCACGAGCTGTTCGGCCTGCTGTTGATCCCCGCCACCGCGATGGCCGCCGTCGCCGCCACCTCCGCCGGACCTGCCGCGAACCGGTTCGGCCCCCGCACCGTCATGATCACCGGGCTGGTCGTCATGCTCGGCGGCCTGCTGATGCTGCGACTGTTCACCCTCGAGTCCACGCGAACGACGGTGTTCATCACCGCGGCGCTCATCGTGGTGGGCGGCGCGCTGGTCACCACGCCGCAGGCCACCATCATGATGAGCAGCGCACCGGCCGATCTCGGCGGCGCGGTCTCCGCCGTCAAGAGCGCCGTCAACGAGGGTGGCTACTCGCTGGGCCCGGCGCTGTTCGCCCTCATCGGCATCAACCTCTTCCTCACCGACAGCGTGCGCGACCTGCACCAGGACGGGCTCACCCGCGCCGAGGCCCGGGAGGCGCTCCTGGTCGCGCACGGGGGCCGCGGCGCGCAGATGGTCAACCCGGAGCAGGCGCGACTGGTCATCGAGCAGGCGCCCCACACCGCCGTCGACGCGATCCACACCCTCGCCGCGATGATGGCCGTCGGACCGGTGATCGCGATCGTGTTGGCGCTGTGGTTGATCAAGCCGGTCATCAGCGTTCGTCCCTGAGATCGGGGTCCTTGGGCTCTAACGACCGCGCACTTTCCGGGCAAGCTTGTCTTGCATGAGGCGCCCGGGACGCACCAAGCCCTTCCGCACGGCGACGGGCGGCGTCGTGCCCGAGAGCGTCGCCGAGGTGGGCTACTGCCGGCTGGGCGGGGCCGACCAGTGGGTGATGATCCGCGGCCGGAACCTGGCCAACCCGCCGCTCATCCATCTGCACGGCGGGCCCGGGTTCAGCGAGACCCGCCTGTTGCGTCACTTCAACTCCGAACTGGAAACCCGGTTCACCGTCGTCTACTGGGACCAGCGCGGCGCCGGGAAGTCGTTTCGCCCCGGCATTCCGCGCTCGTCGATGACCGTGGAGCAGTTCCTCGCCGACCTCGACGAGCTCGTCGCCACGGTGTGCGCCCGCGTCGGCCAGGAGCGCGTCGTCCTGCACGGCCACTCGTGGGGTTCGCTGCTCGGCGTGCTGTACGCCGACCGCCACCCGGAACGGGTCGCGGCGTACCTCGGCACCGCCCAGATCGGCGACGGGTCGGCTGCGGAGTCCGCGTCATACGCCTGCGCGGTCGCCGCTGCCGAACAGCACGACAACCGCAAGGCGCTCAACGCGTTACGCGCGATCGGCCCGCCGCCCTACCCCGGGTCCAGCGTCTTCACCGAACGCACCTGGCTGCAGCGTCTCGACGGTCAACTCAGTCCCGCGGCCCTGTGGAAGCTTCGCGGCGCGGTGTTCGGCGGCGGCCGGGAGTCGTCGCCGCTGGACCTGGTGAACCAGGTCCGCGGCTTCCGGTTCTCGATGGACGCGATGTGGGAGGAAGTCTCCGCGCTCAACCTCGTGACGGACGTGCCCGCGGTGCGCATGCCGGTGGTGTTCTTCGTGGGGCGCCGCGATCACTGGGTGCCTCCGGAGACGAGCCTGGCGTACTTCGACGCGCTCAGCGCTCCGTCGAAGCGACTTGTGTGGTTCGACGAGTCCGGTCACGAGCCGTTCGTCGACGAGCCGGCCAAGTTCAACAATGCGGTGGTCGACATGGTGCGACCGCTCGTCGCACCGTGAGTTCGCTCGACGCCACCGACGTTCGGTTGTCGCGGACCGCGGCCAGGATGACCATCGTCGCGATGGGTTTGGGGTACACGGCGGCCGTCGTCGACCCGACGATCCTGTCGGCCGACATCTCCGCAGTCCGCTTCGGCCTCGGGATGACAACGAGCACCGCGAGTTTCACCGCGAGCCTGGCGACACTGACGATGGCCGCCGCGGTCCTCGGTGCGGGCACCCTGGGCGACGTGTACGGCATGAGGCGCATGTACCTGATCGGCTTGGTCGGCACGATCGCCTTCGGCGTCCTGGCCGCCGCCGCCCCCACCGCTGCGGTGCTGATGGTGGCGCGCGCCGGCACCGGTGTGGCCCTGGCGTCCCTGCTGGGCCTGTCGCTGGCCATCGTGAACACGGTGTTCGCCCCCGAGCGCAGGACGACCGTGATCGCGTGGTACTTCGGCGTCGGGCTCGCGGTCGCAGCCCCGCTACCTGCGATCGGCGGCCTGGCGGTGGCCCAAATGAGCTGGCGGGCAGGTCTTCTCGTCACACCTGCCCTGGCCGCCGTAGCCCTGGCCATCACTCTGCGGCACGTACCGCAGATACCGCGCGCCCCGCGTGCCCTCGACCTGGCCGGGCTGGCGCTGGCCGCGGTCGCGCTGCTGGCCCTGGTCTTCGGTATCGCCCGGCTGGAAACGGGCATCGACGTCGTCGCCGTCACGGCGCTGTGCACGGGAGCGGTGGCCGCCGCGGGGTTCGTCGCCTGGGAACTGCGAACCCCCCAACCGGCGCTGGATCTTTCGATTTTCCGCAGCGGCCGCTTCAACGCCGCTGCCGGCGCGGGGCTGGCGTTCAACTTCCTCACCGGCGGGCTGATGATCCTGTTCGCGTTTTATCTCGTCACCGTCCGCGGTGAGTCGCCGCAGGTGCTCGGACTTCTGCTGATCCCGGCGACCGCGCTGGCCGCGGTGGCCGCCACGACCGCAGGGCCGGCGGCGGCGCGGTTCGGTGACCGGCCGGTGCTGGTCGGCGGGTTGGCCGTGATGCTGGCCGCGGTGCTGCTGCCTCGGTTGTTCGACGAAAACACCTCTTTGGCCGTGGTGTTCGTCGCCGTGGCCCTCACCGCCGTCGGCGGTGCCATGGTGGCCACCCCGCAGGCGTCGATCATGATGGCCAGCGCCCCCGCTCAGCTCGGCGGCGCGGTCTCCGGTGTGAAAAGCGCTGTCAATCAAGCGGGTTATTCGCTGGGCCCCACGGTGTTCGCGCTCGTCGGCATCAACCTCATCCTCAGCGAGGGCACGAGCAAGCTGTCGGGCTCGGGCATCACAATCGAGGAGGCGCGCGAGAGTTTCCGGGCGACCCACGGCGGTCATGCGGGCGGTTCTCACCTTCTCGATCCCGAACGGGCCAGGATCGTGGCCACGGCCGCGACCGAGAGCATGCTCGACGCGATACACGTTCTCAGCCTCGTCATGGCCGTGGTCCCGGTCGTCGCCATCGTCGTCACGGCCGTGATGATCAGGCCGACGCCCGCTACCGGTGCGAAGGCACACGGCCGCAGAGCAATTCGGCCAGCTCCAGCTCGAAGCGGTCGGCCAGATCCCACAGGTCGTCCACCAGGTCCGGACACGAGATGATGCCGACGTTGAGCTTGCCGCTCAGCGACATCACGGTGATGTTGAGCCCCGACCCGTGGAAGATCGGCCCCAGCGGGTAGAGCGCCTTCATCTCGGCGCCCAGCCCGTACAGCGTGGCCTCCGGTCCCGCCACATTGGAGATGACGACGTTGTGGATTGCCGTATGCGTGATCGGGGTGTGCCTCATCAAACCCAACAGCAACTCGACCGTCCCCCTCGTGATGACCTGGGTCCAGTCGACCAGCAGCGTCGGCGCGATCGCGGAGCTGTGATCCTTGGCACGCCAACTCGATTCGGCGATGGCCCGCAGCCGTTCGGCCCGATCGGCGATGTCGGTGTGCAGGTTGCAGAACATCCCCGACAACTGGTTGCGGCCGGGCCGGTCGGACTGCTCGTGCGCCGACGCCGGCACGACGGCCTTCAGTGGCTTGTCCGGCAGCTCACCGCGGTTGCGCAGGTACTCGCGCAGCGCCCCCGCGCACAGCGCCATCACCACGTCGTTGACCTTTACGCCGAACCGGTTCTTCACCCATTTGACATCGTCGAAGTCCAACTGCGCGAACGCGATCGAGCGCTCGGCGGTCACCTCAGCGTTGAACGGTGTCGCCGGTGCACTGAACGGTGCCGCCATCGCCGAGCCGGTCACCGCACGGCTGACCGTGCCTGCGACCGTCGACACCGTCGCAGGCACGACCCGTGCCAACTGCAGCGGGCGGGTGAGGAACCGCATCAATCCGCCGAGCGCGATCTCCAGCGTCGTCCCCCCGCCCGGCCCGGGGACCGGTTCGGGCGGGGCAGCGTTCGGCTCCAGATCACACAAATGGCTGAGTAGGTTGGCGGCCGACACGCCGTCCACCGCGGCGTGATGCACCTTGATCATCAACGCCAGCGGGGCCCCCTGGTGCGGGTCTGTGCCGGCGATGCCCTCGATCACCCACATCTCCCACACCGGCCGGTTGCGATCCAGCGGAAGCGACGCGATGTGCCCGCAGACCTCGGCGAGTTCCCGGCGTCCGCCTGGCGACGGCAGGTCGATCCGCTGCAGATGGCGGGAGACGTCGAAGTCGTCGTCGTCGATCCAGACCGGATGGTCCAGATTCAGCTGACTGTCGGCGATCTTCGCCCGCAGTTCCGGCAGTGCCTGCATTCGCGAGGCCAGGGTGTCGCGGAACCGCTCGAATGTGTAGCCACCGGGCATGGAGCTTGTGTCCAGCTCGGCTACCGAACACACATGCAGGGGCACGGTGGTTGATTCGCTGTACAGGAAGCTGGCATCCAGACCGCTGAGCCGTTCCACTCACCCCGCGTACCCGAACTGACACAGACGCAACCGAAGATTCGACCGCTCAGCGCAACGCCGCGAATCCCGACCGCACCAGGGTGACGCTGTCGGCCACGATCGCGCCGAGATCGCCGGTGCAGCCGCTGCGGCCCCAGTTCTCCACCGCCACGACTAGCGCCGCGGCGACGGCGGCTCCGGCGACGTCGGCCGTCAACTCCGGCACGTCGGCGTGGCGCGACCGGACGAAATCGGTGATCACCTCGGCGAACGACGCCTGCACCACCCGCAGGTGTCCGGCGGCCCGCTCGGCGCCGAGCAGCGAGGCCCGCAGCAGCGCGGCCTGGCGCACCACCTCCAGGTCGTGCGGGAAGCTGACGACGGCGGCCAGCACCGCGTCGAACAGCGACTCCGCCGCGGGCCGCCGCGCGAGGGCTTCGGCCAGCCACTCCAGCTGCGTCTCGTAGTCGCCGAACAGCACCGCTTCCTTGGTCGGGAAGTGCCGGAAGAAGGTCCGCTCGGTGACCCCGGCCTCCTCGGCGAGCCGGGCCACCGTCACGTTGGCGAACCCGTCCTTGGCGAACCGGGCGAGCGCCACCCGCCGCAACGCCTCGTTCGTGGCGGTACGGCGCTGCTGATGCAAATTGACGGGCGCGGCCATGCCGCCGATGTTAGCTGTTCTTGTCAGTACCGACACAATTACGTCAGTACTGACATAAGGTGCCCGCATGAGTGACTACGACGCGATCGTCGTCGGCGCCGGGCACAACGGGCTGACCGCGGCGGCGATCCTGCAACGCGCCGGCCTGCGCACGCTGTGCGTGGAGGCCAACACCTACGCAGGCGGCATGGCCGCCACCGTCGAGCTGATCGACGGCTTCCGCTACGAGATCGCCGGGTCGGTGCAGTTCCCCACGCCGAGCGAGATCACCAAGGACCTGGGCCTGGACACCCTGCCGACCGTCGACGCCGACGTGATGAGCGTCAACATCGGCGAGGCCGGCGAGGAGGCGATGGTCTTCTACCGCGACCCCATGGAGCTGATGGCGCACCTGGCCGACAAGCACGGCAACGAGGCGGTCATGGGCATGGCCGAGCTGATCGCCTGGAGTCAGGGGCCCGCGAAGGCGTTGGGCCGCTTCGACGTCCGCACGCCGCCGAAGACCCTCGACGAGATGTACGCGTGCGCGGCCAACGAGGCCGAGCGCAGGGCCATCCACGAGACGCTGTTCGGTTCGGCGATGGACGTCATCGACCGCTATCTGCCGGACCGCGAGAAGCACGCCGTCATGCGCGGCATGCTGGCGTTCCTCGCCGTCAACTCCACCTACCGCGGGCCCTACACGCCGGGCAGCGCGACCTGCCTGGCCTTCGCGCTGGCGGTGCCCGACGAGGGCGCGCAGATGATGACCAAGCTCGAGGGCGGCATCGGCGCACTCACCGAGCATCTGCGGGAGATGTTCGAGAGCCGCGGCGGCGAGATCCGCTACCGCACCAGGGTCGAGCAGATCCTGGTCGACGACGGCCGCATCACCGGGGTGCGCTGCCGCGACGGCCAGGTGATCACCGCGCCGGTCGTCGTGTCGAACCTGTCACCGGACACCACGCTGCTCGACCTCGTTGCCCGCGAGCATGTTTCGCCGAGGCTGGTGGAGCGGCTGGCCGGGCGTGACCATCGGGCGTCGTTCGTGCAGATGCACTTCGCGTTGGACGGGCTACCCGAGTTCGCCGCCCCGTACGAGTTCCTCAACGAACCCGGCATGCAACCGTCCGTCGGCATCTTCGGTTCCCCCGAAGAGCAGCAACGCCAGTGGGAGAACGCCTGCCGTGGCGTCATTCCGGACAATCCGTCGCTGGGCATGCAGATCCCGTCGGTGCACGATCCGGCCATGGCGCCGCCGGGCATGCACGCCGCGAGCGCCTACGCGTTCGCGTTCCCGGTCGAAACTCCCCGCGAGCAGCACGGTCACCTGAAGAACGAGATGGCCGACCAGGTGGTCAAGAAGATCTGCCGCTATGCACCCAACTTCGAGCAGATCCAGATCCGGCACATCACGTTCGCGCCGTACCACATGAACACCATGTTCGGCGCGCCCGCAGGCGACTTCTGCCACGGGTTGCTGCACCCGGACCTGATGGGGCCGAACCGGCCCGGGCCCAAGGGTTTCCGCGATCTGCCGATCGGCATCGACGGGCTGTATCTGGGCGGCGCCGGCTGCCACGGCGGCCCCGGGATCACCTTCATCCCGGGCTACAACGCCGGATACGAGGTGCTTTCCGACCTCGGCTAGTCGGCCGCTCCCGGCACGTGCCGCTTCACCGTGTCGTCCATGGTCTCGCGCAGGGCGGGGATCTCGTTCAGCAGGCGGTGCATCTCGTCGCGCGCGATGTGCAGCACCTCGGCCCGGCCCGTCGTCGTCACGGTGGCGTTGCGTAGCGACCCGCGCAGCACGGATTCGCCGATGACCTCGCCGGGTCCCACGACGGCGATGCGGTCATGGCCGACGTACACCCCGACCTCGCCGCTGAGCAGGATGTAGCAGGAGTCCGACGGCGTCTGCTCCCGGATCAGGGGCCACGGACCGGACGTCGAGGTGCGATGTGCCGCCTCCACCAGCCGCTTGAGGTCCTTGTCGGAGAACTTCGCGAACGTGTCGAATTCGCGCAGGCGGCGGGCGTCCTCCTCGATCTCCTTGGCGCGGGCGTCCTGGCTGGCGCGGGCGTATTTGCGGTTGTCCACGGTGGGTCCCCCGATTCCTGGATCTGGTTGTGTCCAGAAGACTAGCGCCCCGGCGTCGGCTGCAAACCGGAACGCCACCACCTCACCCGCGCGTGGTGAGCACCAGGCCCGAATAGTCCTGCGCGGCAATATCGTCAAGTGCCGTGCGGTAATTGCCGAATCCGCCCGCATACGGCATGAACACCCGCTTCTTGCCGTCGATGTTGGACCCCAGGTACCACGACGACTGCGCCTTGACGAACAGCGTCCGCTCGGCGGCCTCCTCGACGTGGGCCGTCCACGCCCGCGCGGCGTCACGGCGGGGCTCGACTTCGGTGATCCCCCGGCTCGTCGCCGCCAGCATCAGCCGTACCGCCCAGTCGACCTGCACCTCGGCGTGCAGCACCATGTTCGCCAGCACCGACGGGCTGCCGGGTCCGCTGAAGCTGAACAGGTTCGGCAGCCGGGGCACCATCACGCCCAGGAACGTCACCGGGCCGTCCGCCCACAGTTGCGACAGCCGGTCTCCCTGCGGGCCGACCGGATCGATCCGCAGCATCGCCCCCGTCAGCGCGTCGAAACCCGTTGCGAACACCAGCACATCGCACGGGTAGGCCGCGGCACCGGTTCGCACACCGTCGGGGGTGATCGCCTCGATCGGCTCACGGCGCAGGTTCACCAACCGCACGTTGTCGCGGTTGAACGTCGCGTAATAGCCGCCGTCCGTGCAGATCCGCTTCGTCCCGATCGGGTGGTCGGTGGGGATCAGATCGTCGGCGACGGCGGGGTCGGCGACGATCTCGCGGATGCGTTCCTCGGCGAACTCTCGCGCGATGTCGTTCGCCTCCAGCACCGACGTCTGGTCGGGGAAGGTCTTGCTGAACAGCACGCCGCCGTCCCGCCAGCGCTGCCACAGCGCCTCGAGCCGTTCCGTGGGTGCGGTGTCGAGCGCCTTCTTGTGGTACGTGCCGTGCGGGGTGCCCGCAGGCGCGTAGGCAGAGCGCCGCCGTCGCTCCGGGTACTCCCGCTGGATCCGCTCCCAGTCATCCTCGGACCACGGGTAGTTGGGCATCGGGATGGTGTAGTTCGGCGAGCGCTGGAACACCACCAACGACTCGGCCTGCGCGGCCAGGATCGGCACCGCCTGGATACCCGACGACCCGGTCCCGACGACGCCGATCCTCTTGCCGTTGAGGTCCGGGTCCTCACGGGGCCACGCCGCGGTGTAGTACACCTCTCCCGCGAAGTCGTCGAGCCCGGGGATGTCGGGCCGGTTGACCGCGGACAGGCATCCCGTCGCGCACAACAGGAATCGGGCGCGGCGCGTTTCGCCGTCGGCGGTCCGCACCTCCCATGCACCGGCGTCGAAGCGGGCCGCGGTCACCTCGGCGCCGAACAGGTAGTGCCGCCGGAGGTCGAACCGGTCCGCGACGTGGTTGAGGTACGCCAGGATCTCCGGCTGTGCGGCGAACCGCTCGGTCCACGTCCAGTCGCTCTGCAGCCGGTCGTCGAAAGAGTAGGAGTAGTCGACGCTTTCGACGTCGCAGCGGGCGCCGGGATAGCGGTTCCAGTACCAGGTACCGCCGACGCCGGGCGCCGCCTCGATGCCCAACACCGTCAGTCCCTCCGCGGCGCAGCGGTGCACGGCGTACAACCCCGCGAACCCGGCGCCGATCACGATCGCGTCGACGGTCATGCCGCCACCTCCACCTTGGTCAGCAGCCGCCGCATGTCCGCCCACAGCAGCTCGCGCGCCGAGGCTCCAGCGGGGAACGGCGTGATGGTCACGAACCCGTGGAAGAGCCCGGGGTAATCCCGTTGCACGACAGGCACATTCGCGGTGCGCAGCCGGTGGGCGTACGACACCCCCTCGTCGTGGAGGACGTCGAGCCCCGCGGTGACGACGACAGCGGGCGGAAGACCGGCGTGCGACGGCGCCGTGGCCGGGGCGATCTGCGGTGTGGGCGTCGAGTCGCCGAGATACTGCCGCCAGTACCACCGCATCGCGGTGCGGGTGTTGACGTAACCGGTCGCGTACCTGCGGTAGCTGTCGGTGTCGCACGACGGGTCAAGGACCGGGTAGATGAGCACCTGTCCGCTGGGCATCGGGGTGTCGCGTTCGCGACACATCAGGGTGGTGACGGCCGCCAGGTTGCCTCCGGCGCTGTCGCCGGCGACCAGCACCCGTTCGATGCCCAACTCGCCCGCGTGCTCGACCACCCATCGGTACGCGGCGAAGGTGTCCTCGGCCGCCGCCGGCGCGCGGTGCTCGGGGGCGCGCCGGTAGTCCACCGAGACGACGACCGTGCCGGTGTGACGCGACATCGCCCGGCAGAAGCTGTCGTGGGAGTCCAGATCGCAGAACACGAACCCGCCGCCGTGGCAGAACACCACCGCGGGTCGCGGGCCGCCGTCGCCGCGCGGCCGGTAGATCCGCACCGGGATGTCACCGGCGGGACCCGGCACCGGGCGGTCCTCGCTGCCTGCGTCGTCGAGGTTCTCAACGGGGAGGCGGCGATCGGCGACGACGGCCCGCGCCTCGTCGGGGGTCATCGTCTCGACCGCCGGGAAACCATCGTTCACGGTCTGCATGAAGGCCTGCACTCCGTCGTCCATCACGCCGTCTCCACTGCCGATCTGGGCAATCCTCTGTGTGCGCTGTGCGGGTGTTTCATCCTGAAGGCATGGTGGCACCGAATCTGCCCAAGGGCTTCGACTTCACCGATCCCGACATCTACGCCGAGCGGGTCCCGATGGAGGAGTTCGCCGAGCTGCGCCGGACGGCGCCGATCTGGTGGAACGAGCAGCCGGCCGACGTCGGTGGGTTCGGCGACGGCGGCTACTGGGCGGTGACCAAGCACTGCGACGTGCGCGAGGTGTCGCTGCGCACCGACGTGTTCTCGTCGGCCGAGAAGTCGGTGGTCCCGCGGTACAAGGTGACCGGCGGTGGCGGGCAGATCGAGGCGGGCCGGGCGTCGATGATCATGATGGACGACCCCGAGCACACCCGGCTGCGCAAGATCGTCTCCCGCGGGTTCACCCCGCGCGCCGTCGAGCGGTTGCGCGCCGAGCTCGGTGAGCGCGCCCAGCGCATCGCCGCCCAAGCCGCGTCCGAGGGTTCCGGCGACTTCGTGCTGCAGGTCGCCCGCGAGTTGCCGCTGCAGGCGATCGCGGGGCTGCTCGGTGTGCCGCAGGAGGACCGCGAGAAGCTGTTCAACTGGTCCAACCGGATGATCGGCGACGACGACCCCGAGTTCGCCGAGTACGACTCGCTCGCCTCGGCAAGCGAGATGATGTGGTACGCCATGCAATTGGCGCAGCGCAAGGCTTCGGAGCCTGGGCCCAAAGATCGGGACATCGTCACCACGCTGATCGACGCCGACGCCGACGGTCAGCTCGACGACGCCGAGTTCGGCATGTTCGTCGTGACATTGGCGATCGCGGGCAACGAGACCAGCCGCAACTCGATCACCCAGGGCATGATGGCCTTCACCGACTTCCCCGACCAGTGGGAGCTGTTCAAGGAGCAGCGGCCGAAGACCGCCGCCGACGAGATAATCCGGTGGGCCTCGCCGATCACCGCGTTCCAGCGGACCGCGATGGCCGACACCGAGCTGTCCGGCGTGCCGATCCGCAAGGGCCAGCGGCTGGTGCTGTTCTACCGGTCGGCGAACTTCGACGAGGACGTGTTCGACTCGCCGTACTCGTTCAACGTGTTGCGCAGCCCCAACCCGCATCTCGGGTTCGGCGGCACCGGGGCGCACTACTGCGTCGGCGCCAACCTCGCGCGGATGACGATCGACCTGATGTTCAATGCGATCGCCGATCACCTGCCCGATCTGCGTCCGCTCGCGGCGCCGCAGCGGCTGCGGTCGGCCATGATCAACGGCATCAAGCACTGGCAGGTCGCCTACAGGTAACGCGAGCGCACAAGCTTGTACACATTTGGTCGCGGAAACTGTACATGGCTGCGCGCTCACGCCGGTCTGAACGCTCGGCCGCGCGGCTCGCGAGACCACAACTGACCGTCGCCCGCGGTCACGCCGTCTGCGATGAGCGCGCGCTTGAGGATCTTGTTGGTCGCGGTCTGCGGTAGCGCGGTGTTGATCCGCACATGGCGGGGCCACGCCTTCGGCGACAGATCGGGTTGGGCGGCGAGGAACTTCTCGAACTGCTCCGGTGTGACCGGCTCGTTGAGTACGACGGCGGCCATCACCTGGTCGCCGACGTGCTCGTCGGGCACGGCGTACACCGCGACGAGGTTGATCGCGGGCAGCCGGTGCAGGATCCGCTCGACAGGGCCCGCGGCGAGGTTCTCCCCGTCGACGCGCATCCAGTCCGCGGTGCGGCCGGCGAGGTAGATCCAGGCGTCGGCGTCGCGGTACGCCAGATCGCCGGACCAGTACATGCCGTGGCGCATCCGCTCGTCGGTGGCGGCAGAATCGTTGTAGTAACCGGTGAATCCGCCCGCGCCGTAGGTGTTGACGAGCTCGCCGACGGCGTCGTCGAAGTTGGTCAGCGCACCGTGCTCGTCGAATTGGGCTGTCGCGCATTCGGTCACGGTGTCCGGGTGATAAACGCTGACGCCCGGATACCCCTTGCCGATCGACCCCGGTGGGCAGCCGTCCTCGCGCATGACGACCACCGCGAACTCACTGGAGCCGAAGCTGTCGACCACCCGGCAGTCGAATCGGCGGGCGAACTCGTCGATGTCGCGTTCGGTGGCCTCGTTGCCGAACGCGGCGCGCAGCGGGTTGTCGGCGTCGTCGGGACTTTCGGGTGTGCCCAGCACGAGGGCCAGTGGCTTCCCGACGTAGTTCATGTAGGTCGCGCCGTATCGGCGGATGTCGTTCAGGAACCGCGACGGCGAGAACTTGGCGGGCACCATCGTCGCGCCGCAGGCGATCGCCACCGCCCAGCCCGCGGCCACCCCGTTGGAGTGGAACAGCGGCATCGACAGGTAGCACACGTCGTCAGCGGTGAGCCCGAACCGGTCGACCAGGCTTGCTCCGCACATCACCGCCATCGCGTGGGCGAAGCGGACCGCCTTCGGGTCGCCGCTGGTGCCGGAGGTGAAGATCATCAGCGCGGTGTCGGCACCGGTCACTTCGCGGTGCGGCACAAGCGGTTCAGCGTCGTCGAGTTTCAGGGCGTCGACGTCGAGCACGGTCGCGCCGCCGAGATCCAGCCCGTCGAGCAGCGGCACGTGCTGCGCGTCGGCCAGCACCAGTCGGCAGTCCGCTCGCCGGATGTCGGCCGCCAGCCCCTCCCCTCGCCGGGTCGTGTTGATGCCGCACAGCACGTACCCGCCGAGCGCCGCGGCGGCCATCGAGCGCAGCATCGCGGGTGTGTTTCCCAGCAGCGCGCCGACGTGCATCGGCTTGGCGGGGTCGGCGAGCGCGATGAGCGCGGACGCCTCGGCGGCGGCCTCGGCCAGGTGCTCGCGCCACGTCCAGGTCCGGTCGCCGTACTTGACGGCGGGCGAGTCGTCGGCCATCCGGGTTCGCAGCAGCTGCTGCACGGTCTCAATCATGCGCGGGCCGGTACCTCAACAACGTCGTCGCGCCCTCGTCGCAGAAGACCGGCGCGACCCGCATCCCGATCCGGATGTCCTCGGGTGCCATTTCGACCAGTTCGGTGCTCAGCTTCGGCCCGACGTCCCACTCGACGACCGCGAGCAGCTGCGGCAGCTTCTCGATCCACGGCGGACCGGTCGGACGCCGCGCGACGGTGTAGGTGTACAGCGTTCCGGCACCGTCGATTTCGCGCCACTCGAGGTCGTCGACGAGCGTTCCGGGGGCCAGCGTGCGGGGATAGAACACGTAGCGCTGCGACGACGGCGAGTACTGGATCAGGATCCGGTGCTCGCGCAGCCCGTCCCAGAACGGCTGCGACACCGGCGTCGGCACGGGCAGCGGCACGGTCATGTCAGTCTCCACCGAGGATCAGCGCGACCTGCTCGCTCATGATGCCGCCGGTACCGGTGACGAAGGCCGTGTTGCAGTCGGCCACCTGCGCGTCACCCGCCCGGCCCATGATCTGGCGGGCGCCGTCGACGACGTGGTGCATGCCGCCCGCCATGCCCGCTTGCCCGTAGGACAGTTGGCCGCCTGCCGTGTTGAGCGGGAAGTCACCGCGGAAGGTCAGGTCGTGCCCGGCGAGCCACTTCATACCCTCGCCCTTGCCGCAGAAGCCGGCGTCCTCCAACGTCATCAGCACCGTGATCGTGTAGCAGTCGTAGACGGACGCCACGTCCACGTCGTCGCGTTGCACGCCCGCCATCGCGAACGCGCGCTCCGCCGCCCGCGCGATCGGGGTGCGCATCAGGTCGTCGGCGTAGGTGGGCGTCTTGAACCGGATGTGCTCGCCGAATCCCTTGAGCCACACCGGGCGGTGCGGCGACCGGCGTGCGACGTCGGCGTTGGCGATCAGCACCGCGGCGCCGCCCTGGACGCGCATCACGGTCTCGAGCAGGTGGATCGGGTCGGCGATGACCGGGCTGTCGAGCACGTCGCCGACCGTGATCGGCGTGCCGTGGAACACGGCACCCGGATGAGCACAGGCGTTGGTGCGCTGGTCGACGGCGATCCGCGCCAACGCCGCGGCGTCGTAGCCGAATTCGTGCGCGTAGCGCTGTGCGATCTGCGCGTACGGGCCGTTCTGTCCGACGTTGCCGTAGGGGATCTCGAATTCGGCCTGCGGGGAGCCGTAGCTGTTGCTCGACGCCCCGTACCAGCCGAGCGTGCGACCCGGCTTGGTTTCCGAGCGCGGGATCTCGGTCGAGCCGGGCACGACGGCGAGCACCGCGTCGCACACGCCGAGTTCGACCGCCGCCGCGGCCCGCCATACCATCCCCGCCGCGGTGGCGCCGCCGAGGTCGACCCGGTCGCCGAAGTCCAGCGGCAGGCCCAGGTACTCCGACAGCGTCGCGGGGGCGAACATGTCCGACTCGGCGATGCCGTGGCTCGACAGCCCGTTCACCTCGGCGGGTTCGACGCCCGCGTCCTCGATCACCATCTTCGCCAGCCGCGCGTACTGGTCGAGCGTGAACGTCGGCGGCCCGCTCTGCCGCTTCTCGGCGGGCAGTTCGGCGATGCCGACGATCGCCGCCTCGCCCCGCAGCCCCGTCACGGCGAATCCCGCTGCGGCAGAGCGACCGTCGCGGTGCCCGGCATCAGTACCTCGTCGCCGCGCCTGCAGTGGATGTCCACGTCGACCAGCCCGCCGTCGTGTTTTCCCGTGACCACACCGCCGAACGTCAACTCCTGACCCGGGTAGGCGATGGCCCGGTTCTGCACCGAGAACGCCACCAGCCGACCGTCGCCGCCGATCCAGTCGGTCAGCGCCCGCGACAGCAGCGCCGCCTGCAACGGGCCCTGGACGAGCACGTCGTCGTAGCCCTCGACGTCGCGCGCCCACTCTTTGTCGTAGTGGATGCGGTGCCCGTTGTAGGTTGCGGCGCTGAAGAAGAACATCTGGGTCTCGTCGACGGCGAGCGTGAGCGCCGGGATTGCGTCGCCGGTGTCGACGTCTTCGAAGTACACCTGTTCTCTTGCGCGAGCCGGGCTCGCGGGAGTTTGGTGAGTCATGCGGGCCTGGCGATCATCGACGTGGTGGCCTCGGCGAGCACGTCGCGGTGCTGGTTGCGATACTCGGACCGCCAGGTCACCAACACGAACCTGCCTGAGCGGCCTTCCTTTTCGACGATCGAGTCGACGGTGCGCGTCATCCCGACGGCGTCCCCGTGATACACGGGCAGGTGGAACGTGGTGCTCTCGCCGCCGGCCATCCGTCGCGGCGCGCGGGGGAAGGCCATGCCGCCGGTCACCGCGCCCGACGACCCGTCGGGGCGCAGGTCGCCGAGCGCGGTCACCCCGAGAACGGCGTACTGCAGGAACAGCGGCGGGCAGACGATGTCGCGATATCCGTGTTGCCGCGCGTGGTCGGCGTCGAACCACAGCGGGTTGTGGTCGCCGACCGCGGCGGCCCAGCGTTGCCAGTCGCGGCGGTACACGTCGCCGGTGGCGACCGCCACCACGGTACCGATCTTGGCGGCGGACTCGTCGTCGATGAGGCTGTCGGTGCTCACGTCCAGTTCATCTCTCCCGCAAGCCAGTCGGCGGCGACGTCCGCCCCGCCGCCGAGCGTGGCAAGGATGCGCGCCCGCTCGGAGAACCGGTGCAGACCGGTGTCCACGACGTAGCCCATGCCGCCGTGCAACTGATGGGCGTCGAGGGTGATCTTCTTGACCTCCGCGGCCCGCATCCGCGCGACCGCCGCCTCGCGGGTGCCGGTGCGGCCCCGGCCGATCCAGAACACCGCGGACTGCGCAGCCAGTCGTGCCGCCGCCAGCGCGATGTGCATGTCGGCGACGATGTGCTGCGCCGCCTGGAACGACGCGATCGGCCTGCCGAACTGCTCGCGCATCGTCGTGTAGGCAACCGTCCGGTCGATCACCGCCTCACCGACGCCGACGAGGTCCAGACAGTCCAGCGCCACAACGGCATTGGCCACGCGGCGCAGCTGTTCCGGATCTACTGGTGTCGGCTCGTCGAGCAGACCGTCGTCGAACCGGACCGAGAATGCCGGATAACCGCCCATCATCGGCACGGGCTCGATCGCGACGCCGGGCGCTGCGGTGTCCACCACCACCACGCCGGCATCGGTGGCCGCGACGATCACGTCCGCCGCATCCGCGTCGGTGACGTAATCCGCGACTCGTCGGCTGTCGGCGGTGTCGCGCGGGTTGAACAACGCGACGGTTCCGCGCGCCTCCCCCGTAGTCAGTCGAGGCAGCCAATCAGATCCCACGCCCAGCCACTCGACAGCCAACGCAGCGTACATTGTGCTCTGAACGACCCTGGGGCACAACGCTCTTCCCGCCTCGACGCAGAAGACGCCGACCGCGCCGAGCCCGCCGTCGGCGGCCAGTCCGAGCACACCCGCCTCGGCGAGCGCCTTCCACTGCGCCGCCGGCTCGAGCTCGGCCGCCAGCACGCTGCGGCACATCGCGGCGAGGTCGCGGTCGTCCTGGCTGGGAATCACTCGCATGCCGTCACCGCCCGTACGACGGCATCTTGTGGCCGCGCTGGGCGATCACGTCGCGCAGGACCTCGTTGGTGCCGCCACCGAACCGCATCAGCGGCGACACCCGGTAGAGGCGTTCGAAGAAGTTGCCGACGCGCAGCCCGTCGGGCCCCAGCACATCGATGGCGAGGTCGGCGATGCGCTGCCGCAGCTCGGAGGTGAAGATCTTCTCGACGCTGACCTCCACCGTCGGGATGCGGCCGCCGTCCAGCAGCGACGCGGCTTCGTAGCCCATCAGTTTGGCGACTTCGACATCGGCTTCGGCCTGCGCCAGTCGGCGACGGAACGCGGGATCGGGATTGCCCACCGTCGCGATCAGCTCGTCGAGCGCGCGACGCAGGTCGCCGGGAGTGGTCAGCGCGCCGCGCTCGTGGTCCAGCGCGCCGGTGATGTAGGTCCAGCCGGCGTTCTCCTCGCCGATCAGATTGGTCACCGGCACGCGGACGTCGCGGAAGAAGGTTTCGTTGGTGCGGTAGCCGGACCAGGCGTGCAGCGGGTGGATCTCGATACCGGGACTGTCGACGGGAACCATGATCACCGAGATGCCGCGATGCCGCGGCGCATCCGGGTCGGTGCGCACGCAGAGCCATTCGTGGGTGGACCGCTGGGCGCCGCTGTTCCAGATCTTGGAGCCGTTGATCACCCACTCGTCGCCGTGGCGGACCGCGCGGGTGCGCAGAGAAGCCAGGTCGGTGCCGGCGTTCGGTTCGGAGTAGCCCAGCGCGCAGACGATCTCGCCGCGGGCGATGCCGGGCAGGAACTCCCTCTTGTTCTGCTCGGTGCCGTGCCGCATGATCATCGGCGCCACCGAGGTCACCGTCAGGTCGGGCCCTGGCACACGGGCGTACTCGAATTCGCTCATCAGCAGGTGCTGATGGGTGGCGGTCAGGCCCAGCCCGCCGTAGTCCGTCGGCCAGTTGATCCCGAACCAGCCCCTCGCGCCGATCTTGCGGCGAAACGCCGTGACTTCGCCCCCCTGGTACTCGAGGCCATGCTCGGCTATCTCGGTCTTCAGCGCGGGCGTGACGTTCTCGGCGAGGAACTGCCGCACTTCGGCCACCCAGGCTCGTTGCTCGTCGTCGAGCTCGAAGTCCACGGAGGTGACACTATCGAGAAAGTGTGCACTAGAGGGGTGAAAACGGATAGCCGTCTCGTCCCCACATCGGCGGGACCGGGACACGCGACTCGAACACTGGCGTCACGCGAACCGTACGCGCCGACTGATCCGGCTACCCGTGCGCGGAAGGCGCGTCAGCGCCGAAGCCGGCGTGCACGGGTCCGCAGCGCCGTCTGCAGCCCGACGATGCGGCCACCCGATCGCATCACCGGGCGAGTATCGGTGCCGAACCTACGCTCCGAGGCGGTCTCGGGGGCGTCGTCAGAGGTGGCCGTGAGCATCCCGTCGGGAAGCGCAAGTTTATGCACGGTCCGCAGCGTCAGAAGGTACTGGCGGACAAACGAACCGCTGGTGTACGGCAGGTCGTACTTCTCGCAGAACGCTCGCACCCGCACGGCGATCTGCGCATACCGGTTGCTCGGCAGATCGGGGAACATGTGGTGCTCGATCTGGTAACACAGGTTGCCGCTCGCGAATGCCAGCAACCGCCCCGCTTTGAAGTTCGCGGCGCCCAACATCTGACGCAGATACCACTCGGCTCTGGTCTCCTGCTCGAGCACGTCAGCGGTGAACTTCTCTGCGCCGTCGGGAAAGTGCCCGCAGAAGATGACCATGTAGGCCCAGAGATTGCGCGCCAGATTGGCCACCGCGTTCGCGGCCAGAGTCCTGCGCCAGCGAGACCGGCTCAACGCCGGGAAGAGCACATAGTCCTTGACGGCTTGGCGAGCCACCTTCCCCATCAGCGCCCTGGCGTCGGCCGTCACGCCTTGGCCCCGGCGCAGCTCGACATCGTGTAGAGCGATGCCCCACTCGAATGTGGCTGCCAGGAAAAGGTTCTGCAGTGGCTGCAGCAGATACCGGGGCCGCCACGGCTGATCCCGCGTCACTCGCATCACGCCGAAGCCGAGATCGTCGTCCATACCCAGAACGTTGCTGAACATGTGATGTCGATAGTTGTGCGCATACCTCCACTGCGACGAGAGTCCGGCCATGTCCCACTCCCACGTGGTCGAGTGGATCTCGGGATCGTTCATCCAATCCCATTGCCCATGGCTCACATTGTGGCCGATCTCCATGTTCTCGACGCTCTTCGCGACCGCCAGCGCAGCGGTGCCCAACAGCCAGCCGGTGCGCGCCCGGCTGGCACCGATGAGCACCCGCGCCGTGACGTCGAGCGTCCGTTGAAAGCGGATGGTGCGCTGAATATAGGCCGCGTCGCCGGCGCCGAGGCTCTCCTCGATTTCGCGTCGTATTCCGTCCAATTCGTAGCCGAGTGCTTCGATGTCTGCCTCACTGAGATGTGCGTAGGCAGCGATATCGGTAATTGCCATGAGATGTCCTGGTCGATCCGGGCCGTGCAGGCGAGGTGGGGCTCTTGCGGGGAACCCGAGATGTGCGGACGACCGGTCGAGATGAAAGTGACGACAAAAGCGCGTCGGCGTACCTTCAGTGTACGTGCCGAACGCGCCGAGCGTCGGTGTCGCTTCGCCAGGCGACTGAGGCACACCGGAGTAGAGTCGGGGGATCGGGACCACCCAGGCCCCCCATGAGCAAGGGGTCAGCGATGTCTGACAAGTCTCCTCGGCACACGATGTCGAAGAAGTCCGGTAAGTCCCTCAAAGAGAAGCGCGCCGTCAAGCACGCCAAGCGGCAGACCTCCCGGGTCTCGTCGACCGAGGCTTTGCTTCATGTCAAGAAGCGCTGAGCCGAAGACACTTTCGCTAGGAGTTCTGGCCCGCTCACGCAAACCGAACGAGCGCAGACTGCCGATTCACCCGGCGCACTTCGCCAGGATCGACGATCGGATCCGGCGCCGGATCTTCCTCGAGCACGGCTACGGCGCCGACTTCGGGGCGACCGACGACGAGCTGGCCGTCCTCGTCGGCGGGATCCGCACTCGCGAGCAGCTCGTCGCCGAGTGTGACGTCATTCTGCTGCCCAAGGTCCAGGCCGAGGATCTGGCCGAACTGAAGGTGGGACAGATCGTCTGGGGGTGGCCGCACTGTGTACAGGACACCGCGCTGACGCAGATCGCGATCGACCGGCGGCTGACGTTGATCGCCTTCGAGGCCATGAACCACTGGCAAGCCGACGGCGGCTTTGGGCTACACGTCTTCCACAAGAACAACGAACTGGCCGGATACTGCTCCGTCCTGCACGCCATGCAGCTGGCCGGCATCACCGGAAGCTACGGTCGGCGACTGCGTGCTTCGGTCATCGGATTCGGCGCGACCGCCCGCGGCGCCGTCACCGCGCTGAACGCGCACGGCGTCGATGACGTGCGGGTGCTGACCAACCGCGAGGTCGCCGCCGTCGCCGCACCGATCCACTCCACCCAGATCGTCCAGATGGGCCACGACGACGGAGCGCCGCCGGACCGAACCTGGGCCGACACCCCGGACGCCGGCGTGGTGCCGGTGGCCCGTGTGCTCGCCGACAACGACATCGTCGTCAACTGCGTGTTGCAGGACCCCGACACCCCATTGATCTTCGCAACCGAGAACGACCTGAGCTCTTTCACGCCGGGCAGCCTCATCGTCGACGTGTCCTGCGACATCGGCATGGGCTTTGACTGGGCGCGCCCGACATCGTTCACCGAGCCCGTCGTCGAACTGCCGAACGGCGTCAAGTATTACGCCGTCGATCACAGCCCGTCCTACCTGTGGAACTCAGCGACCTGGGAGATCAGCGAGGCGCTGCTGCCGCATCTTGAAACGGTGCTGGCCGGACCGGCGGCGTGGGACTCGACTCCGACGATCAGCCGTGCCATAGAGATCCTCGACGGTGTCGTGCTCAACCCCGGCATCTTGTCGTTTCAGCACCGCGGCGACGGCTATCCGCACTCGGTGCACAGCGAACGGTGTTCAGCTCAGTGAGCGTGTTCAGCTCAGTGAGCGGCCGGCGCGGACGCCGCGATTGCCCCGCCTTCTGAGTCCCATGCCGTCTCGGCCTCGGCTGCCTCGTCGCGCGAGGCACGTCTCCGAACACCGGCTCGGAGAACGTCGAATACCGTCAACGGTTTGCGGGGTTCCTGCGAGGGTGAACCTATCCTGCGTGCTTCCATGATGTGGGTCACGAGTGCCTCGTCATCTACCCGCAGCCGCGGGCCTAGTCGGATCGAAGGTCTTTGTCGGCGAGGTCGGACGGCGCGCTCGGGTGCCGAATCGTCGCACGGTTGAGCCGGCGGTTGTTCATGGGTTCGTGCGCGGACTTCTGGTGCTCGAGCTGACGAATCAGCTCCCGCTTGGCTTCACTCAACGCACGAGCGATATCGGGGTTGTCGGCCGTTGCGACCAGCATCGGGAGACGGGGCAGCCGCGCCCGCACTGTTACCCGCTGTTCGGTGCTACCCCGGTCTTGCAGCGAGACATCGATCTCCACATCGCGGGGGTTCCATTTGCCCACGTAAGGCGCGAGCGCCGACAGCGAATCGAGGACCATCGACCGCTCTTTGGCAACGAAACCTGCGCCTACGCGAATAGAGTTCTCGTGAAAGGACTTTCGCTGCTCGTCAGCTGAACTGATCATGGTGGCTCAACGCATCTTCTCTGGAATCGAGTTCAGCGCGTGCAGCACGTGCACGGCCAGATCTTCTGCAGCCTCGCCCTTGAGCTTCGAATGACTCTTGATGACGTCGGCCACCAGGTCGAGACGTTGACCGTAGGGTGTGCGCAGCTGTGCGGGCGATGCCATCGAATTTCCTTCTTTCATCGGCCATTTCCGCTCGAAACCGAGCTGGCCGATACACCTGAGCCTACACCCTTTACCGCGCCCACGTTGCTCGCGACCGCGTTCAGGATTTCAGCTCGGCCAACAGCGCTTCCAACGGAACAGTTGCGAAACCGATTGCGGCGTCGCCGATGCCGTACGGCAGCACCAGCGTTCCGTGATGCACCAGCGCGCCGCACGAGTAGACGACGTTGGGGACGTAGCCGTCCTGCTCGTCGGCGGTCGGACTCAGCAGGGGCTGGCGGAGCTGACCGACGACGCGCGACGGCTCTTCGAGATCGAGCAGCAGCGCCCCGATGCGGTAGGTGCGCATCGGACCGACCCCGTGCGTGAGCACCAGCCATCCGGCCTCGGTTTCGATTGGCGGTCCGCAATTGCCGAGTTGCACAGCCTCCCAGGTCCGGGCAGGCGACTGGCACCGTAGCGATTCCGTCCACTCGAACGGGTGATCCGAGTAGGCGACCGCATTGGATTCGCGGTCCGATCGGGACATGGCGGCGAACCGGCCGCGAATTCGTCGCGGGAACAAGCCCAGACCCTTGTTGGCCGCGGCGCGGCCGACCATCGGAACGGACGTGAACGAGTGAAAGTCCGTCGTCGTCAGCAGTTGCTGGCTGATGTGGGATCCGCTGTAGGCGGTGTAACTCGCGTAGAACGTCACGGTTCCGTCGTCGTCGACGAACCGGACGAATCGTGCGTCTTCCATTCCTGCTCTCTCGGCACTCATCGCCGGCCACATGACCTGCTCCGAGAGCGCGATGTCGGTGGAGAGTTCGACGCCGTACGTCCGTTCGGCGATGGCGTATATCAGTGAGATCGTCTCGGAAGCGTGGCCGCGCGTCCTCCGGTGATTCTGCAAGTTGTCGACCTGCATATCGAGATCGGTGCGGGTGAACTTGTCGCCAAGCCCGTCGAGGATGAAGTCTGCGGCCTCGCCGGCTCCGTGCAGCCGGCGCAGCTCGCTCTTCATCACCAACCGGTCGAGCAGTGTCGGCACCATTGCGCCCGCGGTCGCGTATTCCGGCGGATCGTCGAGGATGATCTCACCGGCACCGTCGACGATGCCGGTGCGAAACCCGATGGACGAGATGTGTCCTTCGCCGATCCCGCGGACGCTCATCACGAATCGCAAACTGTCCGCGGCGATTCCGGCCTGGTCGGGGTGAGCCACCATGCTGGGGTTGCACAGCGCCGCGCCTTCGATGGCGTACTCGCTGGTGAACACCGCTCCCAGCAGGAGGAGTCGAGCTTCGGAGACGGCGGCGGCCGGGTCGAGGCGGTCGGCGACCTCCCGGGCATGCCGACGAAAGATGTCGAGCAGATCGCGGTGCCGTCCGTCGAACCGCGCGGCGACGTCCTCCAACGACGCGTGTACCTCGGCCTCGTCGAGGGCCAGGACGCGTTCGAGCGCTGCGCCGGCGCGGGAGTCCTGCTCCTCGAAGCCCTCCCGGCCCGGAACGAACAGTCGAGTGATCACCCTGGATCTGTCGGCTGCGAGCCGGTGGCTGCTGCGAACGACCTGCCCCGCGATGGCGGAAGTCACCGGGACACAGCCGATAAGCGGCGCGCGTGCTGGAAGGTCGAGATGAGCGCCAGGGTGGACTCCGCGCCCTGATTCATGTTCACCCCGTCGGCGTGCAGCCCGTCGTATCCGCCGCCGGTGCGCTGGTCCCACATCGGCCGGCCCGCGTCGTTGTCGCCCAGGAACCATGCCGCCGCGGCCCGGATGCCGTCGTTCCAGGTCGGGTCGGCGTCCACCTCGGCTGCGCGCGCACAGGCGTCCGCGATCGTGGACACCTCGATCGGCTGCTGATCGAACGCGGGCTTCGTGTCCTCCTGCCCCCTACCCGCGACGGGTGTGGGTGACAAATGGCCGTCGACCGTCTCGGTTTCGATCAGCCAGGCCAGTAGGCCGAGGCCGCGTTGACACAGGGTCGAATCGTCCAGAGCAGTCCCGGCGGCGATCATCGCCTCGGGCAGAACGGCATTCGCGTAGGTCAAGCGTGGCTCAGGCCACGGCCACGACGCATCGTGGTTCGGGGAGGGCAGGGAGGCGGGGTAGTCGCTGATCAGTGCGCGCGCCAGGCGGTGTTCCGGGTCCGCGGTGAGAAGTTCGGCGGCGCCCAGGACCGCGAAGGCGCTGGCGCGCGGCCAGATCGATCGTTCCTGGGCCGCACGTTCGAACTGCATCAGCGCCGACTGCCGGGCCCAGGCAACGTCGCTGTGCGCGGCCGCGGTCCCCAAACCCCACAGACACCTCCCCCAGGCGTCCTCCAGTGCCGGCTCATCGGTCCAGTTGCCCTCGTGGTCCATCCGATTGTGGCAGGGGCCGGTGAGGCTCTGCGCCTCGTTGAGGAAGCGCAGCGAAAGTCCGGCCAGGCCGTCCAGGGCGCGGTCGCCTCCCTGGTCCCGGGTGGTAACGACGAGTACGCGGGCGACGTCATCGGTGCAGTAGCCGTGCTCGGGCAGGGGCTCGGCGAAACACGCGTGCTCCATCGTGCCGCGCCGGTCGGTCAGCCGCATGAGATGGTCGAACACCGGCGGCGGTGAGGTTGCGCTCACCGGCGTGCCTGGCGCTGCGCAAGCAACCGGTGCGCCACCTCGACATAGGCACCCGCGACGACCGGCCACGCCATCTCGGGCGCCAGTCGTCGGGCCTCAGCCGCCATCGCACCCGCGAGCCGGGGCTGCGTCAGTACCCGGCGCAGGGCGGATTCCAGCGCATCCGGATCGTCATGCTCGACGACGATGCCGGCGCCGCTCGCCAGCAACTCGACCGCGTGCGGGAACGCGGTCGCGACAACGGGCCGGCCGCTGGCAATCGCATCGACCAAGACACCTGATGTCACCTGATCGGTCGAATCGTAGGGCAGGACCACGACCGCGGCGGACTGTGCGAGGTCGGTCAACCTCGCGACATCGCGGTATCCGGTGTCGAAGGAGACCGAGTCCGCCACACCGCGCAATCGCGCTTGTTCGAGACGGGCGTCGCGGTACGCCTCGCCGTCGGCGGCCAGCACCTTCGGATGCGTCCGGCCCGCAATCAGGTACTGCGGCCGACCGGGGAGGTCTTTGAGCGATCTCATCGCCTCGATCACTCGTTCGACACCCTTGCCTGGGCCCAGCAGACCCCACGTCAACACCGTCGGTCGGCTGCCGCGCACGGCGCGCACACCCGTCGGCAAGGTTGCGCCGTGCGGGATCGAGGTGATCTTGCGGCGGTCGATGTCGAAGCCGGCGCGAAGCCGCTCGTTGGCTGCTTGCGACATCACGATCACTTGATCCGCCCGCGCTGCAACGGCTTTCAGGACGGAACGCTGGTGGCGCGTCGGGTTCCGGAGAACCGTGTGAGCGATCACGATCGACGGGACGCGCAGGCCGTCGATGAGGTCGACGACCTCGTCACCGTCGACCCCGCCATAGACGCCGTACTCGTGCTGGATGACCGCGACATCGCTGCGGTTCAGCAAGTCGGCACTTCGAGCGACGGACGACGGCGAGCCGTTGACCAATTCTCCGATGACACGGTCGCACGAGGGCATACCGCCATCGGCAAGCCGCACGACGCTGACCTCAGCGCCGCGCGCAGCCAGCCCATTGGCGAGCGCGGCACTGAAAGTCGCCAAGCCGCACGGCGTCGGTGGATACGTACTCAGGATTCCGAAGCTTGGAACTTCGGAGACATGTTCGGCGACAACGGGATTCAACAGAGTAGGGAATGCGGAACGGGTGATCAAGGTGATCCCAACTAGAGGTAGTCACCTGCGTGCCCGGCGTGAGCGGTTGCTCGGCGCGGTCAGCGGTGGAACGGCTGACTCATCCCGGACTGGCTGGATTCCCAACTCATTGCACACTACACGAGGGCCTCACACCGGGACGTGCCCGCCGACTGCGACTAGTTGCCACTCGACGGGCGAACCAACTAGTCCGTCGAGCCGTATTCCAATGCCGGTTCCGCCGAATCGACACCGCTTCTGCTGGAGATGGTCAGCATGTTCGGCTGCATGTCGTAGCGCGCGCCGTCGGCCGGGTTGGTGACCGTGAAGCCGGCACCGGACGGCTGGGCGTTTGCCAGCTGCAGGTTGGCGCCGTCGCGCAGCCGCTCGCCGCGATAGCTGTAGGTGCCCTGGCCCGTTTCGCAGATGACGGCCAGCGACTGCGCGGTCCTGATCGCCGCGGCCGGGGTGCTGCCCGGGTCGCAGCGGGCCGTGTGACCGACGAAGCCCTGCGAGTCCGTCCCCGAGACCCCGGGGATCGGCGCCCCGCTGGTCGTCGGTGTCGTGGTCGTGGTTGAGGGGGCCTCGTCGGACGGCGACGGTGTGACGGTTTCCGTGGTCGTCGACGGCGGTGGCACGGCGAGCCTGGTCTGCGGTGCGGTGTCCGAGTCCTGGCCGGTGAGGACCAGCACCGCGGCCAGCACCACGGCGGCGGTGAACATCACGATCGTCGCCACCACCAGCGCGACCTGGCTCTTACCCATTCGCTTCTTCGGCGGCACCGGCGGTGGTCGGTAGGGCTGCTGATAGCCCGTCCGCACCGGATTGGGGTCGACGGCGGAGAACTGCCGCGTGCCCGGCGCGGGCGGTGCCGGGACCGGTGCGGGAACGGGCTGCTGATCACCGGCCGCGGCGGCCGCTTTCGCCAGCTCACCGGCCGTCGGGAAGCGGTCGGTCGGCTTCTTCGCCATGCCGCGTGCGATGACGTCGTCGAACCCGCGACCGATGCCGCGGCGCATGATGCTGGGCCGCGGCGGCGGGGTGAACAGGTGCGCGCCCATGACCTCGCGCAGGTCGCCGGCATCGAACGGCGCGCGACCGGTCAGGCATTCGTAGAGCAGGCAGGCCAGCGAGTAGATGTCGGAGGCGGGACCGCCGCGCTCGCCGCTGATGCGCTCCGGGGCCATGTAGGCGCAGGATCCGATGACCAGACCGGTCTTCGTGACGCTCGCCTCGCCGCCGCCGTGGGCGATGCCGAAGTCGACCAGGTAGACGAAGTCGTCCGCGGTGAGCAGGACGTTCTCGGGCTTGATGTCGCGATGCACCAGCCCGTTGCCGTGTGCGGCGTCCAGCGCGGCGGCGACCTGTCCGATGATCGACACCGCGCGGGTGGCCGGCAGCGCACCGTCGGTGCGCAGCAGGTCCTTGAGGCTCCGACCGTCGACGAGGCGCATGTCGATGTAAAGCACGCCGTCGATGTCGCCGAAGTCGTGCACCGGGATGACATGCGGTTCCTGTAGCCGGGCGGCGACCCGCGACTCGCGCCGGAAGCGTTCCTGGAAGGCGGGGTCGGCCGCCATGTCCGGACGCAGCAGCTTGAGAGCGACCGTCCGTTCCTTCGCCGTGTCGTAGGCGCGGTAGACCTCGCCCATCCCCCCGACCCCGATCAGAGACTGCAGCTCATAGGGCCCGAACGTGGTACCCAGTCGAGAGCCGCCGTTGCGGGAGCTCACATGCAATCCTTCCGTCCTTGCGGGCCTCGGGGCAGCGATCTCTAGTGTTCCCGCATCGCGCCGGCGTGTAACCCACCGAAATCACGGCAGCACAGGCACATTGCCGCGTAACGAAGGTCACATCGCCGTCAGCCGGTTTTCGCCCGTTCCGCCGTGAGCGAGACGGTCACCGCGTCGGCGACCTTCATGGCGCCCATCAGCATGGAGTACGGCTTGACGCCGAAGTCGGTCTGGCGAATCGCCACGTCAGCAGACATGCGCCACACGTCACCGGAGTCCTCGACGTTGAGGTCGACCACGCTGTCCCCCGCCGTTCCGTGTATCTGCACTGTACCGGTGAGGCGGTAACCCGTTTCCGTGCGTTCGATCATGGTGGTGTCGAAGGTGATCTGCGGGAAGCGCTTGACATCAAGCACTTTCAGCGCGTTGGAACGCGCCAGAACCTTCTCCGGGCCGCTCAGCGGTGTCACACCGCCTTCGCCGCCGAGGACCTCCAGCGAATCGACGTCGACGCTCAGGTGCAATTGCGCGGGTTCGCTGTCGGACCAGTCGACGGTGGCGTGCCAGGTGTTCATCGCGATGGTCAGGCGGTGGCCCATCTTTGCTGCCCGGCCGGCGACGCCGGTGTGGATCGTGAGCCGACCGTCGGACTGGTCGAGGTGCCAGGTGTGCGGTGTCATGCCGCCATTGTCGCCGAGTCAGGTCGGCGGGTAGGGCAGCCCGAAGTCGTCGGCGAGCAGGCTCTGCACGATGATCATCGCGGCCTGCGAGCCCGACTGGATCGCTCCGGCGATGTGCGGTTGCTCGGTGCACACGTCGCCCGCCGCGAACACGCCACCGGCTTTCGTGCGGTGGATCTCGTCGATCGCGATGGCGTCGGCGGCCAGCGGGCCGGGTGCGCAGGCGGCACCGAGTTGCTCGGCCAGCGGCGAGCGCTGACGCAGCGGGGCCTCGACGAGCAGGCCGTCGCGGGGCAGCCGGGCGCCGTCGGCGAAGGCGACCGCGGTGAGTATGCCGTCCTCGCTGAGCAATTCGACGACGCGGCGGTCGTCGATGGTGACGCCCGCCGAGGTCAATGCGTTCGTGTCGGGCGGCGACAGGTCGGTGCGCCCGTCGGTGAGAATGACGACGTCGTCGCTCCAACCGCGCAGCATCAGCGCCGAGTGCACGGCTTGCTCGCCGGCGGCGAGGCTGGCGAGCCGGGCGTCGCGCATCTCCCAGCCGTGGCAGAACGGGCACTGGAACACCGACGTGCCCCACAGCTCGGCAAGCCCGGGCAGGTCGGGCGGGCAGTACTGCATGCCGGTGGCGAGCAGGACGCGCTTGGCGCCGATCTCGCCGCCGTCGGTGTCGAGGAGAAAGCCGCTGTCGACGCGGCGGCCGCTGCGGACCTGGCCGTGCCGGTACTCGACGCTGGGATAGGCCGCGAGTTCCTTGCGGCCGGCCGCGTAGAGCTCGGCCGGCGGGCGCTGGTCGTAGCCGAGCAGGCCGCCGATCGACTTCGACGCGCGATTACTCTGATCGTCGGCGTCGATGACGACCGTGCGGCGGCGCGCCCGGCCCAGCACCAGGGCCGCGCTCAGCCCGGCCGCGCCCGCTCCGACGACGGCGCACTCCCACTGAGGACTCATGGCCCTCCTATTCCCACCATGGCGCGGCCGAACCACAGCGGGCTGGACCGGTGGGAGCTACTTCTTGAAGGTGTCTTTGATCTTCTCGCCGGCATCCTTGAGGTTGGACTTCGCCTGATCGCCGCGGCCTTCGTCGCGGGTGCGGGCGTCGCCGGTGGCGTTTCCCGCCGCCTCCTTGGCCTTGCCGCCGAGGTTCTCGACCTTGTTCTTCGCTTTGTCTGTTGCGCTCATGCCGGGTGGAGTACCTCGGTGGCGCGCGGCGGAAACGCAGCGTCACATGCGGGAGTAACGGGTGAGCGCGAAGCTGTACAGGCCGTAGGCGGCGAAACCCGCCGCCGCGAGCAGCAGAACCGCACCGCCGAGTTGGGCGTGGCTGACGGCCTTGACCGCGGCGTCGAGGCCGGTCGCCCGGGCGGGATCGCTCAGGTAGGTGGCCACGATGACGCTGAGGCCGGCGGCGAAGAGCACCGATCCCTCGGCGACGTGTCCGCACACCCCCAGGGCGGTGATCAGGCGCCCGCACGGTTCGGTGAGATCGTGGAGGAATCTCCTGCTGGCGCCCTTGTGGACGTAGTAGCCGCCGATCACGGCCATCACCAGGCCCACGACGACCAGGACCGCCTTGCCGCCGTCGGACTGCATCAACCGCGCGCTCAACCCAGCCGTCTGCTGGCTGCCTCGTCCGGTGGCGCCGAGCGCGAACTGCACGGCGGTGAAGGCCACCGCGAGGTAGACGAGCGCCAGGCCGAACGCCTTGAGCCTGTTCATGACCGGTGAGCGGCGCGAATGCGCGTCGGGTCGTTCGCCGGGATGCAGGCCGAGCATGGTCTCAGCGAGCCGCCACAGCGCGAGCGCCAGGAGGCCGGCCGCGACCACCCACAGCGACCAGGCGCCGCCGCTCTCGCGGGCGAGGGTGGTCAGCGCACCGCTCTGGTCGGCGTGGCCGCCCGAGCCGAGCGCGATCCGGGCGATCAGGTAGGCGATCAGCAGGTGCAGCACTCCGCTGATCGGATATCCGGCGCGGGCGAAGCAGCGCACGGCACGGCTGTCGGTGGCGCGGTTCACCGCACCCTTGACGCTCATGCTGCATGGTTCCCGGACATGACAGGGCGAAACGCGATATCGAACAGGAGTTCAGCGAACGAACGTGACGGCGAAGATCGCGTACACATATTCGGTGGAGTTGTTCTCCGACTCGTCGAAGAACTGGGCGTCGAAGTACGGTGCGAACACCGTGTAGATGTAGACGTCGTACCACTCGACGAGGTTGCCCGACGAGCCGCGGATCGTGTTCCAGATCGCCCGTCGGGTCTCGGCGGCGTTCGACTTGGGCGCTTCGGTCGTCGTGGTCATGGTCGTTTGGCCTCCAGCCTTTCCCGCTGCGGCACAACCACATACTTGGGGTCCTGGGTCGACGCGACGCCGGCTTCGAACACCCCCAACCGCTGCAGCGCGCTTCCGACGAGCAACGCCGCCCCGGACACCGCCACCACCGCGCGACGCCTGCCCGCGACAGCGCCGATCGCTCCCCCGACCGTCAGCGCCTCCGACAGCTGACGCAGCCGATGCGGCCTGCCCGCCGTGTACGCCTCACCCACCACGCCCAACTGCCGCTCCATCACCCGCGACGCGGCGATCTCCAAGCCGGCGCCCAGCACGGCCATCCGGCGCGCCGGGCCGCTCTCGGCGTGAGGCGCCAGCAGCATGCCGAGTCCGCCACCGCTCGCGGCGGCCGAACCCGTGAACACGAACGGCAGATACGGGTGCGCCTCCCGCCACGCCGGAACCGCCGTCTGCGACAACAGAACCGCCGTGTACGACGCCACGCCTGGCGCCGTCGCCGCCGCCCAGACCCCGGCAGGCCGGGCCAGCCGGCGCACCCACCGCCCCAGCGTCGTGCGGGCCAATCGGCCCGGCATCAGTTCCGCGACCCCGGCCAGTCCCGCGCCCGGCCCGTACGCGGACAACATCCAGGTACCCACGCTCATCGGCGAGCTCGGCTTGGCCACGCGCAGCATGTGGTGGAACCGCTCCGGGCGGCCCAGGTCGCCGATCAGGAAGTACAGGCTCGCCAGAATGCTTGTCAGCGAACCGATCCGGCTCACCTTGCGCAGACCGGGCCGTCCCGTCAGGTCCGCGCCCGCCGCCAGCATCGCCGAACCCGCCGACAACCCGCCGGAGAACAGGTACGCCGCGATCATCCAGTTCCACACCGGCTTCTTGAGGATCGGCCGCCCGTAATAGGACCGGAACTCGGCTTTCGGCACCGCCAGCTGTTCGCGCGGCATCAGCGGCCCTTGCCGACGAACGCCGACACCGCCAGCCCCACCAGCGCCGACGCGGCCATCCCCGCGTACCGCCACATCGCGGCGGCGTCGCGCGTCGGCACCACCGGATCCGGCGGCAGCCCATACACTTCCGGCTCGTCGAGGAGAAGGAAGAACGCGCCGTCACCGCCGACACCGTCGTTCGGGTCCTCACCGTAGAGCCGGGCCCGAGTCACGCCGCGCGCGTGCAGGTCCTCGACGCGGCGCGCAGCCCGCTCCCGCAATTCGTCGAGCTCGCCGTACTGGATCGAGTCCGTCGGGCACGCCTTCGCGCACGCCGGCTCCATCCCGTCGCGCAGCCGGTCGTAGCACAGCGTGCACTTCCACGCCCGGCCGTCGCCCTCACGTCGTTCGATCACCCCGTACGGACAGCCCGACACGCAGTATCCACAGCCGTTGCAGATGTCCTGCTGCACAACGACAGTGCCGAACTCCGTGCGGAACAGCGCACCCGTCGGGCACACGTCCAGGCACCCCGCGTGTGTGCAGTGCTTGCACACATCGCTGCTCATCAGCCACCGGAAGTCCGTTCGCGTCTCGGTGGCCATCGCCTCACCCGGCCGTTCGAAACCGGGCATGCCCAAGTCCACTGAGGCGGGTTGCTCGATGAACGCCACGTGCCGCCACGAGTTCGCGCCCAGCTCACCGGTGTTGTCGAACGACATGCCCAGCAGGTTGAACCCGTCGTCGGGCACCTCGTTCCACTCCTTGCACGCCACCTCGCACGCCTTGCAGCCGATGCACACCGACGTGTCGGTGAAGAAGCCCATCCGCGGCGGGTGCTTTTCGTAGCCGGCGTCACCGGCGACGTCGTGCAGCGGGCCGTAGAAGCTGTTCTCGCTCATGGCGTGTCCTCGGTGTGGTCATGCGACCGCTTCGTGGTGTCCAGGTCCGTGCCCGTCTTCTCGGTGATGCCCGCCCGCTCCCGGTACAAGCCGATGTAGGCGAGCAGCGCCGGACCCCGCGGCCGTCGGCCGGGCTGGATGTCGCACGTCGCGACCTTGCTCTCCTGGATGAACACGTTGGGGTCCGCCACCACGCCCAGCAGGTCGTTGACGACGTCGCCGTCGATCAGCCCGACGTTGCCCCAGTGGTACGGCATCCACACCTGGTGCACCACCCGGTCCTCGATGCGCAGCGGCCGCATCCGGTCCGTCACGAACACCCGCGCGTCCACCGCCGACCGGCTGGTCACCACATGCGCCCAATCCATGTGTGTCAGGCCGCGTTCGGCCGCGAGCTCGGGTGACACCTCCACGAACAGGGCCGGTTGCAGCTCCGACAGGTAGGACAGCTGCCGGCTCATTCCGCCCGCGGTGTGGTGCTCGGTGAGCCGCGCCGCGGTGAAGACGAACGGGAACACCTCGGTGTGTGCCTCCGGCCACGACGGATTCGACGGGTTGTCCGCGCGCCCGTAGACCTTGCGGGCCGGATTGCCCTGCTGCAGATAGAAAGCGTTGCGCACCGGCGACTCATGCGGTTCGTAGTGGGTGGGCAGTGGTCCGTCGAGCACGCCGCTCGGCGCGAACAGCCAGCCCTTGCCGTCGGCCTGCATCACGAACGGGTCGTCGCCACGCAATGCCTCGACACCGACCGCGCCCTGGGGCGGCCGGTAGTCCGGCGGCTTGTTCTTCTCGAAATCCGGTACGTCGTAACCGGTCCACTCACTCTTGTCGGCGTCCCACCACACGAGTTTCTTGCGCTCGCTCCACGGCCGGCCCTGCGGATCGGCCGACGCCCGGTTGTAGAGCACCCGGCGGTTCATCGGCCACGTCCAGCCCCACTCGTTCTCGTAGGGCCCCTGCTCCGTATGCGGCTTGCGGCGCGCGGCTTGGTTCACCTCGTCGGCGTAGACACCGCTGTAGATCCAGCAACCGCACATCGTGCTGCCGTCGGCCGTCAGCGACAGGTAGTTGTCGACGGCGCGGCCCGTCGTGAGGTCGACGCCGTTGATGCGGCGCAGCACGTCCTCACCCGACGGTTCGTCGCCGTCCATCTCGTAGTCCCACGCGAGGTCGAGCAGCGGGCGGTCCCGCTCATCCGTTGAGGCGGAGAGTTTTTCGCGTAGAATCCGGCCGAGGTGGTAGAAGAACCACAGCTCCGAGCGGGCGTCGCCCGGCGGCTCGACGGCCTTCTCGCGCCACTGCAGCATCCGCTGGGTCTGGGTGAAGGTGCCCGCCTTCTCGACGTGCGATGCGGCGGGGAAGAAGAACACCTCGGTGCGGCAGGTCTGCGGGGCGATCTCGCCGGTCTCGATCTCCGGGGCGTTCTTCCAGAATGTCGCGCTCTCGATCTCGACGAGGTCGCGCGCCACCAGCCAGTCGAGGTTGGCCATCCCCAGGCGCTGCAGTCGCCCGTGCGCCGATCCGACGGCCGGGTTCTGGCCCAGCAGGAAGTAGCCGAATACCTTGCCGTCGACCATGTCCATCACTGTGCGGTAGGTGCCGTGGTCGCCGTTGATGCGGGGCAGGTAGTCGAAGCAGAAGTCGTTGTCGGCGGTGGCGTGCTCACCCCAGTACTCCTTGAGCAGCGACACCATGTACGCATCGGCGTTGTGCCAGAAGCCTTTCTGGTTGCGGCTCTTGATGTCGTCGAGGTACTCGGCCAGCGTCTCGTGGCCGGCACGCGGCATCGCGAGGTACCCCGGCAGCAGGTTGAACAGCGTCGGCACATCGGTCGAGCCCTGGATGCTGGCGTGCCCGCGCAGCGCGAACACCCCACCGCCCGGCCTGCCGATGTTGCCCAGCAGCAACTGGATGATGGCGCCGGCGCGAATGAACTGCGCGCCCAGCGTGTGCTGCGTCCAGCCGACGCTGTACACCAGCGCAGCGGTCCGCTCGCGGCCTGAGTTGGCCGCCCACGCCTCGGCGATCTCGAGGAACTCCGCGGCGGGCACGCCGCACACCCGCTCGACCATCTCGGGGGTGTAGCGCGCGTAGTGCCGCTTGAGGATCTGGTAGACGCAGCGCGGGTCCTGCAGCGTCGGATCGTTCGGGATATCACCGACGTCGCCTTCCAGCGGCGGCCCGCCGGAGCCGGATTGGTATGGCGTGCTGCGCTCTTTGCCGCTCGCGCCGCCGCTTTCGTCTTCCGGATCGGTGGACTGGTACTGCCAGGTCGACGTGTCGTAGGACGCGGTGTCGGGGTCGTAGCCGGAGAACAGCCCGTCGAGGTCCTCGGCGTCCTCGAAGCGCTCGTCGACGAGGAACGACGCGTTGGTGTAGGTCGTGACGTACTCGCGGAAGTCCAATTCGTTGGACAGGATGTGGTTGATCACCCCGCCGAGGAACGCGATGTCACTGCCCGCCCGCAGCGTGAGGTGCTGGTCGACCAACGCGCTGGTACGGGTGAAGCGGGGGTCGATGTGCACCACCCGCGCGCCACGCGTCTTCGCCTCGACGACCCACTGGAAACCGACCGGATGGGCCTCTGCCATGTTCGAGCCCATGATGACGATGAAGTCCGAGTTGGCGAGGTCCTGCTGGTAGTCCGTCGCCCCGCCGCGACCGAAGGAGGCTCCCAGACCGGGAACCGTGGCGCTGTGTCAAATACGCGCCTGGTTCTCGATCTGCAGCGCGCCCAACGCCGTGAAGAGCTTCTTGATCAGGTAGTTCTCCTCGTTGTCCAGCGTCGCACCGCCGAGGCTGGCGATGCCCATGGTGCGGCGCAGCGTGTTGCGGTCGGCGTCGAACTGCTGCCAGCCCTTCTGCCGGGCGTCGAGCACCCGGTCGGCGACCATGTCCATCGCCGTGTCGAGGTCGATCTCCTGCCATTCGGTCGCATATGGCGGCCGGTAGCGCACCTTCGTCACCCGCTGCGGCCCGGTGACCAGCTGCTTGCTCGCAGATCCCTTGGGGCACAAGCGGCCTCGCGAGATCGGGCTGTCGGCGTTGCCCTCGATCTGGATGACCTTCTCGTCCTTGACGTACACCTTCTGCGCGCAGCCGACCGCACAGAACGGGCAGACGGAGTGGGCGACGCGGTCGGCGTCGGCGATGCGCGGGGTGAGGCCGGCCGACCGCGGGGACTGCGCGGCCTGGCCGCGGCCCAGCCGGTCGCCGCCGGTGAGTTGCCGGTACACCGGCCACGACTCGAACACCCGCTTGATGCCCATAGCCGTCCTCCCTACCCGAAGTCGACCCGACCTGCGGTTTCGCGAGAGTTACACCAGGGTCGTGGTTCGGCGTCGCACCACAGCCCTGGTGTACACCTCGCGAGGGTGACGGAGACCCCGCTGCGCCGGCGTCACTACGAGCCTAAAGGTGACCGGCCGAATCGGCGGCGCGTGCACGAACTTCTCGTGATCATGCGCTCAACCCTTTATGGTTCCTAGGTGCCACAAATCGATCGCCGCAGCTTGATGAAGATGACCGGCGCCGCCGCACTCGGCGCCGCCGCCCTGCCGACAGCCATGGCCAACGCATCGCCGGTCCGGCCGTCCCCACCCACCCAAGACCCACCTGATGCCGGGGTCGGACCCTATCTCTTCGTCGACGAGTTCGACGGGCCGACCGGCTCGGCGCCCGATCCGGCGAAGTGGACCGTGCAGAGCTGGGACGACCCGGTCAACCCGCCCGTTATCGGGCATTACCGCAACGACCGCCGCAACGTGTTCATCGACGGCAACTCGAACCTTGTGCTTTGCGCCACCAAAGAAGAAAACCAGTACTTCAGCGGCAAGGTGCTCAGCAACTTCCGCGGGCAGATCAACACCACCTGGGAAGCGCGGATCAAGTTCGACTGCATGTTCCCCGGCCTGTGGCCCGCCTACTGGCTGCTGAACCAGGACCCGCTGCCCGACGGCGAGGTCGACATCGTCGAGTATTACGGCAACGAGGCATGGCCGCCCGGGACGACGGTGCACGCGGCGTCCAACGGCAAGACCTGGGAGGGCAGGTCGATCCCCCAACTGGTGGACCCGGCCTGGCATACCTGGCGAACCGAATGGACCGAGGACGGGTTCCGCTTCTGGCGCGACTACGTCGACGGCGCCGAGCCGTACTTCACCGTTCCGGCGGTCCCCATCCAGGTGCACGGCAGGCCCGGCGACCTGCGGTGGCCGTTCGGCAAGCCCGGGTACTGGCTGCAGGCGATCTTCAACCTCGCGGTCGGTGGCTCGGGTGGCGGCGATCCCACCCGGGCGCCCTACCCGTCGGTGATGCTCGTCGACTACATCCGCGTCTGGTAGACGCCTCCGGGCCCGGCCGGCTGGCCCGGCTGGACCCGCTCATCGTCGCCGTGTTCGGCGCCGCGGTCAGCCTCGCGGGCGCCGCGCGGCCGTCGTTCTGGTACGACGAGGCGGCGACGATCTCCGCCTCGTACAGCCGGTCGCTGTCCGAGCTGGGGCAGATGGTGGCCGACGTCGACGCCGTCCACGCGCTGTACTACCTGCTGATGCACGGCTGGTTCGCGCTCGTGCCGCCCACCGAGTTCTGGTCGCGCGCGCCGAGCGGCCTGGCCGTCGGGGGCGCCGCCGCGGGTTTGGTGGTGCTCGGCAAGCAGTTGTCGTCGCGGACCGTCGGCGTGACGGCCGGTGTGCTCTGCGCGATCCTGCCGCGCGCGACGTGGGCGGGTATCGAGGCGCGGCCCTACGCGTTGTCGATGATGCTCGCGGTGTGGGTGACGGTCGCGCTGGTGTACGCGACGCGGTGGCTGGTGTGGTGGGCGTGGGCGGTGTACGGCGTCCTGCTTGCGGTGTCGATCCTGCTCGAGGTGTATCTGGCGCTGCTGGTGTTCGTCCACATCGTCTTCGTGCTCGGCTTCCGGCGCACACGGCCGGTGGTGGTGCGGTTCGCGATCGCGTCGGCGGCGGTGGTCGGCGCCACGGCGCCGTTCGTCGCGGTGGTCGCCGGTCAGGCCCAGCAGATCGCCTGGATCACGCCGATCGGCAGGCGAACCGTCGAAGACGTTGCAGTGCAACAGTATTTCGACCGCAATCCGTATTTCGCGGCGCTGGCCGCGCTGCTGATGGTGGCGGCCGTCGTGGTGTGGGTGGTCAGCGAGCGGTTGACGGGCGGCGCCCGCGAAGCGGTCGTGCTGTCGGTCGCCTGGCTGGTGATCCCCACGGCGCTGATCGTCGCGTGGTCGGCCGTCGCCGACCCGCTGTACACGCCGCGCTACCTGTCCTTCACCGCGCCGGCGATGGCGCTGCTGCTCGCGGTGTGCATCGCCGCGCTGTCCCGCTCGACGTGGGTGACCGTGGCCGTCGTCGTGCTCTTCGGTGTCGTCGCCACGCACACTTACGTTGTGGTGCAACGCGGTCCGTACGCCAAGTACGGGATGGACTACAGCCAGGTGGCCGACCTGATCACCGCAAGGGCCGCCGCCGGTGACTGCCTGTTCGTCAACGACACCGTGACGTTCCATCCCGCACCGATGCGGCCGCTGCTGGCCGCACGCCCGAACGCCTATCGCGACCTGGTCGACGTCAGCCTGTGGCAGCGAGCTGCCCAGCAACGCAACGTCTTCGACACCAACCTGATTCCGCAGGCGTCGGTCGGGCCGCTCGAGCGGTGCACCACCGTGTGGATCCTCACGCAGGCCGACCCCGGCGCGCCGACACACGAGGCCGGCGTGGCGATTCCGCCGGGCCCCCTGTTCGGCGGCACCCCGACGTTCGCCGTCTCCCACGACATGGGGTTCCGGCTGGTCGAGCGGTGGCAGTTCCACCTGGTGCAGGTGATCCGGTCGGAGCGCTGAGCCCTCAGGTGGTGCGGCCCGACAGCGCGTCGCGGAGCCGGTCCACCAGACCGGCGCCCGGAGCGAGGATCTTGTTGGCCGGCGGACGATCCGGCGCCAGCGGATGCGGCCGGGTGGGCGCCATGGCCTTGGCGCGCTGGAACTTCTCGCTCAACTCCTGCAGTTCCTCGGGCGTGCAGGCGTCGCGGAGTTCGGCGAGCAGATCGTTCTCCTCGTCCTCGATGTGGTGTCGGATCTCGCCGATGAGCTTGCGCACCAGGTCGTCGTACCGCGAATCGTCTTTGCCTGCCTTCTCGATGGCCTTCATGATCTCCTCGGCCTCGGCGTGCTCCTCGAGCTCGTGATCGGTGACCTCGTCACCGTTGGACAGCACCTTGCGCGCGGCCGGATAGAGGTACTGCTCCTCCGCGACGGCGTGCCGCACGATCCCGGCGATCACGTGCTCGACCAGGTCCGGCTGGGTGCGGGGATCGCCGCCGGATTCGATCTGGGTGAAGACGCTTTCGAACTCACGGTGGTCGGTGATGATGTCGTCCACGATGTTGCCGGTGTCGGCCATGTAAACCTCCTCGATTGACGCGGGCGTACCCCGGCGCCCGGCGGCTAAACCGGAACCATGGTCGCGGGCGTCGGTCGGGGGTCATGTGCCGCGCCGATGCCAAGGACGAGATTGCACTCAGGGCTGCGATGAACACCCACGGCCCTCTGTGCGATCTCGACCGTGGGCTATGTGACGACCGTGCGGGTTCCATCGGGATCCCGCCGCGTAAGGCGCCGCGCGTCAAGCAGTTCCAGCAGCGGGATCGCCACACGCCGCGTGGTGTGCAGAGCGCGCTTGGCCTCGGCGGCGGTGAACGGTTGCGGCAACGCGCGCAGGATCTCGGCTGCGCGCTCGACCGCGTCGGCCCCGAGCATCACTCCGTCGGCGATCCTCGCCAGTCGGCCCGCCCGGACGGCGGCGGCCAGCTCGCGCGGCCCGAGTTCGAGGCCGACCAGTTCGTCGGCCTCCGGCGCGCGGAACGGCTCGGCGGCCAGCCACTCCTCGACGGTGCGCACCGCCTTGTCGACGCGCTCGGGCAGGCCGGCACCGGGCTGTCGCACGACGCCGTCACCCACCTGCAGACCCGTCCCCTCCAGCAGCGGTCCCAGCAGTTCGGCGGCGGGCAGCCCGGATCGTTGACGCAGCGTCCCGAGCGGCATGCCCGCCGCGATGTCGTTGTCCGCGGACCAGTCTCGGACGGCCGCCATCATCTGCCTGCGGCGCGCGGCCCACCACTGCTCGTCGACCACCCAGTCGCCGATCCGCGCGCCGCTCGTCTCGAAACCCATGGCGCGCAACTCTTCTGCGCGGGCGCACGGCGGCCGGGCCACCCGCCCGGTGGCCAGTTCCTCGCCCCGGTCCCTGGCCGCCCCGCGCCGCCGCAGCGCCGGCGGGCGCACATCGAGAACCTCGACGCCGGCCGCGATGCGGTGCTCGCCGGGATCGCGCAGCAGGCCGATGTCGCCGACACGCAGGGGCAGCGGTCGGGCCAGCCGCAGCCGCGCCCCGGCCTCGCCGAGGGGACGCACCTGCACCGGCACCGCGGCCGACCCGATGTGCAGCGTCAGTTGGCGATGCAGTTCACCGGAATGCCTGAGCAGGGCGTCGATCTCGGTGGTGTCGAGCCACGCACCGGGCGTGCGTAGCGTGTCGCCGCGGCCGATGTGCCCGCGCTCGACACCGCGCAGGTTGACCGCGACCCGCGCCACCGCGCCCACCTCGTCGCGGTCCCGGCCCAGCGACTGCAGCCCGCGGACGGTGACGCGTCCGCCGCGGTGTTCGAGTTCGTCGCCAACGCCGACGGTTCCCGCCGCCAGCGTGCCCGTCACCACCGTGCCCGCGCCGCGCACCGTGAACGACCGGTCCACCCACAGCCGCACGTCGGCGCCGCGGTCCGGGGCGGGCAGCCGGTCGACGAGCGAGATCAGTTCGGCGCGAACATCATTCAGGTCTGTGCCGAGCGCGATCGGCGAATCGGGGAGTCGCTGCCGCGCCTGTGCGATCGCGTGGTCGGGGTCGGCGAGGTCCGCCTTGCTGATCACCACGAGCACATGCCGGGCGCCCAGCGCCCGCAACGCGTCGAGATGCTCGTCGGACTGCGGCATCCAGCCCTCGGTCGCGGCGACGACGAACATCACGGGGCTATCCCGGGGCATCGGGCCACACCCGGCGAGCATGTTCGCCACGAACCGCTCGTGTCCCGGGACGTCGACGAACGCGATGTCACGCCCGTCGAACCGCGCCCAGGCGAACCCGAGGTCGATGGTCAGCCCGCGGCGCTGTTCCTCGGCCAGGCGGTCGGGCCACATCCCGGTCAGCCGTTCGACGAGCGTGGACTTGCCGTGGTCGACGTGACCCGCGGTGGCTACGACGAACATGCCCGCACCGCCCGGACCAGCAGGCCGTCGTCCTCGGGTGCGACGGTACGCAGGTCGAGCAGGCAGCGGCCGCCCTCGAGCCGTCCCACCACCGCGGGCGTGCCGGTGCGCAGCGGCGCGGCGTACGACTCCGGCAGGCTCACCGCGGCGCTCGGCAACTCGACACCCGGTGCGCCGCCACCGCCGACGGCCGCGATGCAGTCGACGGCCACGCAGTCGGGCAGCTGGGCCGCCAATCGCGCTGCGCGGGAGCGTAATTCGTCGATATCGGCCTGCAGCGCCTCGACGACGGGAGGCGGCGGACCGGCCAGCGTGGCCTCCAGCGCCGCGAGGGTGAGCTTGTCGACGCGCAACGCCCGCGCCGCCGGATGCCGCCGCAGCCGCTCGACGAGGTCCGCGGCGCCGAACAGCAGGCCCGCCTGCGGCCCGCCGAGCAGCTTGTCCCCGCTCGCGGTGACGAGGTCGGCGCCGTCGCGCAGCATCGACGTGGCGTCGGGTTCGTCGGGCAGCAGCGGGTGCGGTGCCAGCAGACCGGACCCGATGTCGACGACCAGCGGCGTGTCGAGGACGGACAACTCGCGCACGCTCACCGCGGAGGTGAACCCGCTGACGGCGTAGTTCGACGGGTGCACCTTGAGGATGAAGCCGGTGTCCGGGCCGATCGCGTCGGCGTAGTCGCTCGGGTGGGTGCGGTTGGTGGTGCCGACCTCACGGATCCGCGAACCGGTCGACTCCATCAGCGCGGGCAGCCGGAAGCCGTCGCCGATCTCGATCAGCTCGCCGCGGCTGACCACGATCTCCTTGCCCGGCGCCAGGGTCATCGCGGTGAGCAGCAGCGCAGCGGCGTTGTTGTTGACCACGTGCACGCCGCCCGCGGCCGGCACCGCCCGCGCCAGGGCGGCGAGCGCACCGCGGCCGCGGCGGGCCCGTCGTCCGGTCTCCAGGTCGAACTCGACGTCCGTCGCGCCGCTGGCCGTGATCACCGCATCGACCGCCGCCGCCGACAGCGGCGCCCTGCCGAGGTTGGTGTGTACGACGACGCCGGTCGCGTTGATCACGGGCCGCAGGCTCGCCGCGCAGGCGGGCAGCGCGGCCACCGCGTCGTCGGCGACCTGCTCCGGGGCGATCTCGCCGGCGCGGGCCCGCTGCTGCGCCTGGGCGACAACGGTTTTCACCAGCTCGCGGCCGAGCACCCGGGTGGCGTCGACCAGACGCGGGTCGGCGAGCAACGCGTCGGTGCGCGGCACACTCCGTCGCGGGTCGTCCATGGCTCAATCATGGCAGGCGGCCACTTTTGCGGGTATATCGATGGGATGCTGACATCGGTGGGCCACGGCGCGCTCCGTCGAGCCGAATTGGTGCGACTGCTGCAGGGCGCAGGCATCGAGGCCCTGGTGGACATCCGCCGGTTTCCGAACAGCAGGCACAACCCCGACGTCGAGAAGGACGTCATCGCCGCCTGGGCGGCCGAAGCCGGGCTGGACTACCGCTGGGAGGCCCGCCTGGGTGGCCGACGGACGCTGCCCGCCGGGTCAGAGCCCGAGGACACGTGGTGGCGCGTCAGGCAGTTCAGCGCCTACGCCGCCTACACCCGGACCGCGCCGTTCGGGGACGCGATGGGCGAGCTGATCGAGCAGTCGGACCGCAGGTCCACCGCGATGATGTGCAGTGAGGCGGTGTGGTGGCGCTGCCACCGCCGCATCCTCGCCGACGTGGCGGTGATCGCGTGGTCGGAGCCGGTCTTTCACCTCATGCACGATGGGCGGCGGGTTGCCCACGCGCCGTCGGACGGGGCACGGTTGCGCCCGGACGGCCACCTCGTCTGGGACCTGTGACCGGGTTCTGACCCCGCTGCCCAGTGTGAAACCGTTGCGAATTCCTGCTCGTTTTCTCGCAGTGGTTTCACACTCGGCGGAAGGCGGCCGGACGGTGGGAATGGCGGAGGCGGACGGGAATCGAACCCGCCAGCGACAGGATCTGCCGCTCAGCGATTTTGAAGACCGTGCCGGTCACCAGACCGGATACGCCTCCCTGGCCCACGGACCGATCATGCCAGGCAGCATGGAGGGATGACGTACCGCTTGACCCAGTACGCCCACGGCGGCGGCTGCGCCTGCAAGATCCCGCCCGGTGAGCTCGAGGACGTGGTCCGCGGGCTGACCGGCGCCGCGCCGCGCGACCCGGCCGGCGAGCTCCTGGTCGGCCTCGACGACGGGGACGACGCGGCGGCGGTGCGCATCGACGGCAATGTCGCGCTGATCGCGACGACGGACTTCTTCACCCCGGTCGTCGACAACCCCTACGACTGGGGCCGCATCGCCGCGACCAACGCGCTGTCGGACGTCTACGCGATGGGCGGGCGGCCGGTCGTCGCGGTGAACCTGCTGGGCTGGCCGCGCGAGACGCTGCCGTTCGAGCTGGCGGCCGAGGTGCTGCGCGGCGGGCTGGACGTCTGCAGCGTTGCGGGCTGTCACCTGGCAGGCGGCCACAGCGTCGACGACCCCGAGCCCAAGTACGGCCTGGCGGTCACCGGGGTCGCCGACCCGGACCGGCTGCTGCGCAACGACGCGGCCAAGCCCGGGCTGCCGCTGTCGTTGTCCAAGCCGCTGGGGGTCGGCGTGCTCAACAGCAGGCACAAGGCCACCGGCGAGACCTTCCCGGAGGCGATCGCGGTGATGACGACGCTGAACGCCGCCGCCGCCGAGGCAGCGCTGGCAGCGGGGGTCGAAAGTGCCACGGACGTCACGGGTTTCGGCCTTCTCGGCCATCTGCACAAGCTCGCTCGCGCCAGCGGCGTCACGGCGGTCGTCGACGCCGCGGCGGTGCCCTATCTCGACGGGGCCCGCGATGCGCTGGGCTCGGGGTATGTCAGCGGCGGCACGCGGCGCAACCTCGACTGGGTGCGGCAGCACATCGACGTCACCGCCGTCGACGGGGACGAGGCGCTGCTGCTGGCCGACGCGCAGACCTCCGGCGGCCTGTTGATCGCCGGGGAGATACCGGGCGCGCCAATCATCGGCGAGCTCGTGCCGCGCGGCGAGCACTCGATCGTCGTGCGCTGACGGGCGCCACGACCTTGAAAACGAAGAGTGGGGGGGCGGGGGGCCCCCCCCCCCCCCCCACTTCACGAAGTCTTTGTCAGACGACGGCTGTCACTCCGACAGCCTGCGGACCCTTGCCGCCCTGCTCGATGTCGAACTGGACGCGCTGGTTCTCCGCGAGTGTGCGGTATCCGCTGCCGCGGATCTCGCTGTAGTGGACGAAGACGTCCTTCGAGCCCTCATCCGGAGCGATGAACCCGAAGCCCTTGTCTTCGTTGAACCATTTGACGGTTCCCTGTGCCATACTTCCAACTTCTCTCATGTGATTCGGATATCGAGAGATATCCGCCTCCAGGATAGCACGACGGATGTTCGCACTCAGAATCGACTGGTGCACAAGGGTTTTCGGTTCACTTCGCTGCGGTATCGGTCATGCAGTTCGTCCACTCCAGGCTCTGCGCGCGCGCTTCGCCGACCACCTTGTTGGCGGCTTCCGACCACTGGCCGTTCTGGTCCTTGCCCAGCATCGACCTGCCCGACGCGCATCGCATCACCATGATGCCGAGCGCCGGCGTCGTCATATGCGGAACCACAAGGAGTTTGGCCGACGCCGAGCGGCCGACGACCATCATCAGCCGGTGACGCCGACGGGGCGCGGCGACCTTCCTCGAAGCGACACCGTTGAGGATGGAGTCGAAGTCGAGCACGCCCTCGGTGGCTGCCCAATTCACCCGCAGGTCGACGATCTCGCCGAGCGGTTTGTGCAAGGCCTCGATCAGACCGGGCAGTTCGCCCGGCACCGAACCGGTATGGGGCCACCACGCCCCGTCGAGTGAAGTTCCCAGTTCATGTGCCAACACCAGCCTGACGGGCCGAGCCAGTCGACGCGTACCCGTCAAGCCGTTCATTGCGTCGGCTTAGCGGAGGGCGTTTTGCCGTCGGAGAACTCGGGGTTCTTCACCGGCTCGGTCTCGGAACGCTTGTTCGAGACGAACTCGGGCTTCTGGGGATGGGAGAACAGATCAGACGACTCCATGAGCAAGTCCTTAACTACGGGCGGCGGTCGGTGGGACCCATTGCGCACCGTCACGATGAAAACCGGTTGGCTCGGCCGAACCGGGAAGGTCTACCTCAACGGTACACGGCGCGGTGCAGGGCGGTCGCGCGGGCGGGTGGTCAGCGGGTCGCGCCGTTGATCACCGGCGTCGAGATCATGCCTTTCTCGACACCCCACATCACCGCGATCGTGCGGTACTCACCCGTCGAGATCAGGTGCGCCAACGCCTGCCGCAGCGATTCGGCCAGCGCGGAGCCCTTGGCCACCGGCCAGCCGTACGGTGCGGAGTTGTAGACGTCGCCCGCGGGCTCCAGCGCACCGCCGGAGGTCTTGATCGCGAACCCAGTGACCGGCGAGTCGGCGGCCATCGCGTCGACCTCGCCGTTGATCAGGGCGGAGTTGAGGTCGTCCTGGCTGACGTAGACCACCTTGTCGATCGGCGCCTTCCCCGCGGCCACGCAGTCCTCGCTCCTGGCCGGGATCTCCTCGGTCTCCTGCAGGGTCGCGTACGACACCCCGATGCGCAGCCCGCACCCGTCGGCCGGGGTGATACCCGAGCCGGCCCGCTGCGCCCACATGGTGCCCGCCTGGTAGTAGGTGACGAAGTCGACGGCCTGCTCACGTTCCTTGGTGTCGGTGAACGACGACATGCCGAGGTTGAAGTCGCCCGCGCGCACCGACGGCAGGATCGCCTCGAACGCGGTCTCGCGGTACTCCGGCACCAGGCCCAAGGTCCGCGCGACCGCGTTCATCAGGTCCACGTCGAACCCGACGATCTGGCCGTTGGCGTCCTTGAACTCATTTGGCGCATAGGGAACGTTGACGCCGATGATCAACCGCCCCGACGACCGGATGTCCTCGGGCACCGTGGCGGCGATCGACTCCACCGCGCCGGGTGCCGCCACCGGCGTCGCCGTCGAGGAGCTTTCCGCGACGCTCGCGGGCCTGGTGTCGCTGCGGCCGGGACCGCCCCGCCACTGCAGCACACCGAACGTGCCAAGGGCGGCGACCAGCAGCACCGAGGCGACCGCCGCCAGCGCCCGCCGCGACGCCCGCGTCCTGGTCGGCGAGGCCCGCCGCGCGGCGTGCCTGCCACTGCCCGCGGTGCGCACCGGCGTGTTCAACGCCCGCCGTGCGGCCTCGGCCAGCTCACCGGCCGTCTGGTAGCGCTTGGCGGGCTTCTTGGCCATGCCCTTGGCGATGACCTCGTCGAACGCCGCCAACCGCGGATCGATGGTCGAGGGCCGCGGCACCTCCTTGGTCATGTGTCCGGCGATCTGCTGCTCGAGGCTGTCGGCCGGATACGGGCGCACCCCGGTCAGGCACTCGTAGAGCACGCAGGTCAGGGCGTAGATGTCGGCGGTCGCGTCGACCGGCTTGCCCTCGAAGCGCTCGGGGGCCATGTAGGCCATGGTGCCCAGCGTGCTGCCGGCGGTCGTCAGCCCCTTCTCGCCGGCGGTGCGGGCGAGGCCGAAGTCGATCAGGTACACGAATTCGCGTTCGGTGATCAGGATGTTCGACGGCTTGATGTCGCGGTGGATCAGGCCTGCCCCGTGTGCGGCGTCCAGCGCCGTGGCCACCTGCTCGACCACCTTGACCGCCAGCGCCGCGTCGATCGGCTTGCCGGTGTCGCTCAGGATGGTGCCGAGGTTGCGGCCCTCGATCAGCCGCATGTCGAGATACAACCGCCCGTCGATCTCGCCGAAGCCGTGGATGGGGACGACGTGCGGGTCGTTCAGCCCGGCCGCGGCCTGGGATTCGCGGCGGAACCGCTGCTGGAACGTCTCGTCGGCGGCCATGCTGGGCGGCAGCACCTTGAGCGCGACGATGCGGTCGGTCCTGGTGTCGTAGGCGCGGTAGACCTCACCCATGCCGCCGCGCCCTATCAGCTCCCGCAGCTGGTAGTGCCCGAAAGGTGTCGCATCCACCGTGTTAACTCCTCGGCGGCCAACCCCGCATCGGTGTGTCGATTGAAGTTACCGCAGCTTTGCCAGGAAATCTTAATAGTCGCCGACGCCGATTTCGCAGTGGAGGAGGACGCCGGCCACCGGGCGAGCAATTGCCATGGTCAGGCTGCCGTGACCACCTCGACGGTCGACGGGGTCAGCACCGTCGCCGCATCCGCGGTCGGCAGCGAGAGGTTGATGCTCGACACCGTGAACGTCCCCAACGACCGGAACGTCTGGTACTGCACGGCCGACGCGACGATCTGCAGCGTCACCGTCTGGCCGGGTGCCAGCGTCTGCGCGATCTGCTCCAACGAGACCGTCGCGACGCGCGACTTGCCGTCCAGCACCACCGGAATCGGCGTGACCTGGTTGCCCAGCACCAAACCCGTTGAGTCGTCGACGAGTTGGGCATACACGTGATCACCGATACCGACGCCGGAATAGGTGAACTCCAGCTGTGGTGCACCGACGAGGTACTGGGTCGTCGCCTGCTCGGGCAGCGTCAGTTCGACGGCGTTGGGGGCGTCGGCCGCGGACAAGATCCCCAGCAGTAGGCCGATCGGACCAGCCTGCAGCGCACGGAGATTCGGTCCCGATCCGCCGATCAGAGGTAACAGCGGGATCGCCTGCCTGCCGACGGCCGTGACGTCCAGTGACGATCCCGGCTTGACCGGGTAGGTGTCGGAACCGAAGACCCGCCCGTGCTGGTCCACCCACTCGAACTGCGGGCCCGTCGGGACCGGTTCACCCTTCACGTAGCGGTCGAGCCAGTTCATCGTCGCCCGCTCGATCAGCGTGCCGTCGTTGGCGCTGCTGATGCACGCGCCGTGGCCGCCGCAGAACCACACCACCTTGGTCGGAACGCCGTTGGCGAGCAACACTTCCGCGTTCTCGTGCGCCTCCTGCAACGAGAAGAGGGTGTCCACGGTGCCCTGCAGCAGCAGGGTGGGCGCGGTGATCTGCTCCAGCAGCCTGTCGGGGCTGCGCTCGTCGAGGAAGTCCACCTGGTCCTCGGTGAGCCGCCCGGTCAGCAGGCCGGTCGCGACCGCGAGGTAGATGTCGGTGTTGGACCGTGAGCCGGTGAGGAGCAGCGCCGCGGTGAGGATCGCGCCCCAACTCGTCTTGGTCGAGCGGGCCTTGTACAGCGAGCTGTTGAGGTTGTTCCAGGCGATCGTCGGGGCGATCGCGTCGACCCGCTTGTCGATCGCCGCGGTGACCAACTGGATCCCGCCGCCGTACGAGGCGCCGACCATCCCGATCCGCGGATCGCCGGGGGCGTCGAGTTGCACCTCCGGCTGAGTGGCGAGCCAGCTGATGATGGCCTTCATGTCCTGGCCCTCGTAGTCCGGATGGTCGATCTGCAGCACACCGCCGGACTGCCATTCCCCGCGTGGGTCCCACGTCACGACGTTGTAGCCGCTGCGCAGCAGCGGGGCCATGCCGATGACCTGGTTGGGCATGAACGGGTTGTCCTCGGCGATCGGGTTGGTCTCCCCGGGAAGGCCGAGGCCGGGACCGTTGAGGATCGTCGGCGCGAGCTTGCCCTTGTTGGCGCCCTGTGCCGGGAAGAAGTGGACGTAGATCGGGGTGCCGTCGGCCGAGTAGACGATGACGTCGCGCGGCGTCGTGCCGCCGGTGAAGCCGATCGGATAGCCGATGAGCGGATGCAGGATGTCGCCGATGAACGGCACCTGCTTGATGATCGCGACGACGGGCGTGACCACCAGCGGCCCGAAGACCGGCACGTACTGCAGCGGCGTCAACAGCGGGACGGACGGGATCGCGACGACGGGCCGCTCCGGCTCGGCGGCGAGTTCGCGCCGCGCCGCCGCGGCCAGCGTCCACACCATCGGTGTGTCGACGGGTGCGGCGGGGCCGTCATCCGCACCGACGAACGGGCTGACCAGCGCCGTGACGAGGCTCGAAACCGTCGCCGTCACAGCGTCTTTCGGGGCGGATACCGGCTCGGCGCGGTCATCGCGTTCGGCGACTAGCGGTTCGACGACCTCACTGACGACGGGCTCGCCGGCCGATGGCGCCGGGTCGGCGGAGAGTTCCGAGTCTCCGGCGGGCTGGGGGTCCTCGGCGGGCTGGGGGTCCTCGGGGGCCTGCTGCGAAGACGTCGCGATGTCGGCCGTGTCATCACCCTGATCGGTGGTTGGCTCGTCGGCCTCGTCGGCTTTCCACCGCTTGTTCGAGCGTTTCGGCGGAGTCGACGGGTCATCCTGCTCGTCGGTGTCATCCTCCGGGGACGCCTCGGCCTCGTCGGTGTCGGTGGCGTCGTCGTCGGCCGAGGTGTCCGGCGACTGGGAGTCGGTGGAGGCCGATGTGTCCGCCGGGGCCGACGTGTCCGTCGTGGACGTCCCGCTCTGCGACGTGTCGCCCGTTTCGGCCGCCGCCACCCCCTGCCCCATCAGGACCGCCGACCCGATACCCAGCGCGACCGCCAGCCCGCCGATCCGACCCACAAGATTCCCCGCGCCCATGTCCAAGGTATTTACCGGTGTTGCCGAGCGCCCGTCCCGGTTTCTCGGCGAATCGCGGCAGGTTTGAACGCTGCGCGGTCGTCAATTCCCGCTTCGAAGCACCGAGGAGGCGCCATGCAGACATTCACCTTCGCGTGGTGGCGGTGGCGACTGGCGCAGGCGTTCGGCCGCAATCCGCTGGTGCGGACCACCGACCGCATCGAAGCGCTCGCCATGGCGATGGCCGTCGCCGCCTGCCTGATCGCCGTTCCCGTCGCGGCCGCGCTGGCCACGGCGATCCACGACGAGCGCGGCCGCGCCTACGCGACGCAGCTGGAGGACCTGGAGAGGGTTGTCGCCACGGCGACCAGGGACAGCGTCCCGTTGCCGCGGTCTCAGGTGACGGTCGTCGAGGCCCGCTGGCAGTACGGCGGCGTGCAGCGCGCCGAGCGCTTCCAGTGGACCGAGCCGGTGCGCGCGGGCCAGACCATCGACGTCTGGGTGCACCCTGACGGTCGGCGGGCGGCGCAGATGGATCCGTGGTGGCGAGCCGGCGTGGAAGCCGCGGTGGCCGGCATCTCGTTCTGGCTGGCGGTGGCGGCGACGGCGGCGCTGATGGTCGGTCTGGCCCGGCCCTGCCTGCGGCGGGTGCGCTACGCGGCGTGGGAGCGCGACATCGCCAGCCTCGCCGACGAGGGCGGCACTACCAACAGGCGCCCCTGACCTAGGTCGGCGTCGCCGGTGACGTGCCGGCGGCGGCGGGACACGAGGCAGCCGGTCCCGCCGCCGTCGGCTCAACCGCCTTCCTGGCCGTGACCGTGATCCGCGCGCCCCGGTGCGGGGTCATGATCACGTGCTTGATCCGCGCGCGCTCGCCTGCGGCGGCGGTGGTCTGCAATTCGACCCGCCGCAACACCTCGCGCAGCACGACGCGCATCTCCACCATCGCGAAACCCGCACCGAGACAACGCCTGTTGCCGCCGCCGAACGGCAGCCACGTCGTCGGGCTCAGCGTCTTGCCGACCATCCGGTCGGGATCGAACCGGTCGGGATCCGGGTACAAGTCGGCGTCCTCGTGCACCAGCGTGATGCTCGGCACGAGCATGATCCCCGCGGGCAGGCGGTGGCCGGCCACCTCCACCGGTTCGGTCAGGATGCGGCCGACGTCGGGGACCACCGGGCGGATCCGCAGCGTCTCCTTGGCGATCGCGTCGAGGTACTCGTCGTCGCCGTCGTCGGCCGCGCGCACCGCCTTGGCGAGGATGTCCGGGTGCCGGGTCAACCGCTCCAACGCCCAGGACAGCCCGGTCGCGGTGGTGTCGTGGCCCGCGACGAGCAGCGTCATCAACTGGTCGCGCAGTTCGCGGTCGCTCATGGCCGACCCGTCGCCGGGGCCGTCTTGGATGCCCGCCCGCACCAGCATCGCCAGGGCGTCGGTGCGCTCGGCCAGGTTCGGATCCGCGCGGCGCTCGGCGATCTCCTCGTAGAGCAACGCGTCGGCGACGGCGATGTTGCGCCGCAACCCGCGCCACGGCCCGTACTTCTGCAGCTTCGGCTTCGCGATGGCCAGCGACGCCCACGGCCCCACACTCAGCAGCCGCGGCATGACCTCGCGCAGCGCGGCCAGGCGGGCCGGCTCGCTGGCGCCGATGACCGTCCGCAGGATCACCTCCAGGGTGATCTCCGACATCTTCGGCGCCACCGCGAACGGCCGGCCGACGGGCCAGCCCGCGATGTTGTCCGCGGCGATCTCGGCCATCACCTGCGCCTGCCGAGCGACGGCGTCGCGGTGGAACGGCGCCATCATCAGCCGGCGCCGGTCGCGGTGCACGTCGTCGTCGACCACCAGCACCGAGGTGTCGCCGAGCAACCCGGCCAGCATCGAGTTCGCCTCACCCGCATGGAAGATCCGCGGGTCGCCGGCGAACACCGTCTTGATGTCGGCCGGGTCGGCCAGGTACACCATGTCGCCCATCACCGAGTTACGGATGGAGAACACGTTGCCGTAGCGGCGTCTACACCAGGCCACGTACTCGGGCCACCAACGCATCATCACCATCAACTGGACGGCGGAGGGGATCCGAGGGCCGGGCGGCAGAGTCGACTCCGTTGTTGTACTCATGCCTAACAGCGTACGAGCGAGTGCCCGTAAACGGAATAGGCGGCGGCCCCCGAGGCGATACGCCATCGGGCCCGATCTGCGGTTAAGTTGTCGGCGGGTCGCTACCGACGCGGCCACTGTTCGGAGAAGATCGTTGACACATGCGCGTTGACGGGCGGGACATCACCGTCTCGGGCGACCTGCTGCAGCCGCTGACCCGCCGGACCAACGACATCATCCGCGTGGCGCTGGCCGGGCTGTTCCTCGCCGTCGTCATCACCAGTTCGCTGATCACCCGCAACGAGTGGGTGGCACTCGAGCAGTCGATCTCCGAGATCGTCGCCGTGCTGACCCCCACCCAGGCCGACCTCGTCTACCTGGCCTACGGCATCGCGATCATCGCCCTGCCGTTCGTGATCCTGGTGAGCCTGGTCGTCTCGCGGCAGTGGAAGCTGCTCGGCGCCTACGCCGCCGCCGCGGCGATCGCCGGGCTGGCCCTGTCCGTCAGCGGGTTCGGCCTGACGGCGCCGCGCTGGCACTTCGACATCTCCGACCGGCTCGACACGTTCGCCTCGCAGTTCGTCGACGACCCGCGCTGGATCGCGATGCTCGCCGCGGTGCTCACCGTGTCGGGGCCCTGGCTGCCCGCCCGGTGGCGGCGCTGGTGGTGGGCGCTGCTGCTGGCGTTCGTGCCGATCCATCTGGTCATCAGCGCCGTCGTGCCCGCCCGCTCGCTGTTCGGCCTGGCCGTCGGCTGGTTCGTCGGCGCTCTCGTCGTCCTCGTCGTCGGCACGCCCGGGCTGGAGGTGCCGCTGGACAGAGCCGTGACGGCGATGGCCCGCCGCGGGTGCGTCGTCTCCGGCCTGACCGTGCTGCGGCCCGCGGGCGCCGGACCGCTGGTGATGGATGCGACGTGCGAGGGCCAGCAGTCAACCGCGGTGATGGAGTTGTACGGGCCGCATCAGCGCGGCGGCGGCGTGCTGCTGCAGCTGTGGAGCAAGCTGCGGCTGCGCGACCGGGAGACCGCGCCGCTGCACGCGTCGATGCGCCGCGCCGTCGAGCACCGCGCGCTGATGGCCATCGCGATCGGCGAGCTGAAGGTGGCCAACATGTCGACCATCGCGGTCGCCGCGCTGGACCGCGGCTGGACGCTGTACGCGCACACACCCGTGCGCGGTGTGCCGCTACGCGAATGCGTCGACGCGATTCCCGTTGCGCGGGTGTGGGAGTCGCTGGGTGAACTGCACGACTGCCAGATCTCTCACGGCGATCTGCGCAGCAGCGAGATCACCGTCGACGACGACGCCGTGCTGTTCGGCGGGTTCGCCGACGCCGAGTACGGCGCCACCGACGCCCAGCTGCGATCCGATATCGCCCAGCTGCTGGTGACGACGACATCCCTTTACGACGCACCATCCGCGGTGCGCGCCGCGATCGACGCGTTCGGCAAGGACACGGTGTTGCTCGCGTCGCGTCGGCTGACCAAAGCCGCTGTGCCACTGGGCATTCGACAGGCCGTGACCGACGCCAAGGGGGTCATCTCCACCGCCCGCGACGAGGTCAAGCGCCAGACCCGGGTCGACGAGATCCGCACCGAGACGGTGACCCGGTTCACCCGCAGCCAGCTGATCCAGCTGGTGCTGCTGATCGCCCTGGTCTATGTCGCCTACCCGTTCATCAGCTCGGTGCCGACCTTCATCACCGAACTGCGCACCGCGAACTGGTGGTGGGCGATGCTGGGCCTGGCGGCGTCCGGGCTGACGTACCTGGGCGCGGCCGCGGCGCTGTGGACGTGCGCGGACGGCATGGTCAAGCTGTGGGGGCTGGTCGTCATGCAGGTGGCCAACAAGTTCGCCGCCACCACGACGCCCGCCGGTGTCGGGGGCCTCGCGCTGAGCGCTCGCTACCTGCAGAAGGGCGGCGTGAGCCCGATGCGCGCCACCACGGCGGTCGCGCTGCAGCAGTCGGTCCAGGTGATGACCCACATCGGGCTGTTGATCTTCTTCAGCGCCGCGGCGGGGGTTTCCGCCAACCTGTCGCGCTTCGTGCCCAGTGCCACAGTGCTGTATCTGGTCGCCGGCCTGCTGCTGGGTCTGATCGGCACGTCGCTGCTGGTGCCGAAGGTGCGACAGTGGCTGGCCACCGCGGTGCGGCCCCGGCTGCAGGAGATTGTCGGCCACCTGGTGGAGCTGGCCCGCGAGCCCCGGCGGCTGGCGGTCATCGTCCTCGGTTGTGCCGCAACGACTCTCGGCAACGCGTTCGCGCTGTGGGCCGCCATCGAGGCGTTCGGTGGTGACACGTCCTTCATCACCGTGACGGTGGTGACGATGGTCGGCGGCACGCTGGCCTCGGCCGCGCCGACGCCGGGCGGGGTCGGCGCCGTCGAGGCCGCGCTGATCGGTGGGCTCGCGGCGTTCGGCATGCCCGCCGCGGTCGCCGTGCCGTCGGTGCTGCTCTACCGGGTGCTGACGACGTGGCTGCCGGTGTTCGTCGGCTGGCAGGTCATGCGCTGGATGACGAAGAACGGCCGCATCTGACTGCGTCGAAACTGAACTTGTGCAGGTAAATCCACCCCTCAAAGTCAAGTGGTTAGTGCAATGCGGCTACGCGGCTTGGTCGAGGAGGGCGGCTAGGCGTTGGGCTGGAGTGTCGAGATTCAGGGTGGGTCGGGGTCGGCTGTTGAGTTTGTCTTGGACCCGT
>NZ_JBDPMF010000015.1:0-43930 GCF_039871645.1 Mycobacterium sp. B14F4
AACCAAGCAACCAGTCCAAAACTGGTCAAAAAAACATCACACCCCTAAACGGGAAAAAAGGATGCGACAAAAAACAACAAACAAAAACCACCAAACACACTATTGAGTTCTCAAACAACACACCCGCACGGCCGCGCAACTATTCCGCGGCCAATGGCCGCGTCTTCGTAGTGCGGACGCTCAGGAAACCCACCGAAGTGGGGTTTCCCTCTGGGACGCCGCCGCGCTCTTCGGGCTTGGCCCGTGTCGCAGCGACTCCGATAAGTTACGTGAGGGATAACGTGGAGTCAAATGGGCTGCTAGGGCGGGTTTTTCGAACCTCGACACCTGTCGTGCGCACGGTGGTGCGTTGACTCCGACAGACTCTCCAACGCACTGCCTTTCGGCTTTGTTCCCGCCGCCCTCGACGGTCAGCCGACGCGTTCGATGCCGGCGATGTTGCGCTTGCCGCGCCGCAGCACGAGCCAGCGGCCGTGCAGGAAGTCGGAGTCGTGTGGCACCCACTCGTCGCTGTCGACCCGGATGTTGTTGACGTAGACACCGCCCTCGGCGACCGTGCGTTTGGCCGCCCCCTTGCTCGTCGACAAGCCGCTGGCCACCAGCAGGTCGGTGACCGTGTCGGGGCCGCCCGGCTTGAACTCCGCGACCGCGGCCTCGCGCAGTGCCGCGCCGAGCGTCGGCTCGTCGAGTTCTGCCAGTTCGCCGCGACCGAACAGGGCCTGGCTGGCGTGCTCGACCGATCGTGTCGCCGACTCCCCATGCACCAGCGTGGTGAGCTCGCGGGCCAGTCGGCGCTGTGCGGCGCGTTCGTGCGCTCGCTCCGCCGTCGCCTCTTCCAGTTCGGCCAGTTCGTCGGGGGTGAGGAACGTGAACCAGCGCAGATAGCGGACGACGTCGGCGTCGGCGGTGTTGATGAAGTACTGATACCAGGCGTACGGGCTCGTCATCATCGGGTCGAGCCAGAGGCTGCCCCCGCCGGTCGACTTGCCGAACTTCTTGCCTTCGGAGTCGGTGACCAGAGGCGTCGTCAACGCATGGACGGTCGCGCCGGCCTTCTGCCGGACCAGGCGGACGCCGGCGATGATGTTGCCCCACTGATCGGACCCGCCGATCTGCAGCGAGCAGCCGTACCGCTGATGCAGTTCGACGTAGTCGTTGGCCTGCAACAGCATGTAGCTGAACTCGGTGTAGGAGATGCCCTCGCCTTCCAGGCGGCGACGGACGGTGTCGCGGTCGAGCATCACGTTGACCGAGAAATGCTTTCCAACGTCGCGCAGGAACTCGATCGTCGAAAGCGGGCCGGTCCAGGACAGGTTGTTCTCCACGACAGCGCCGGTGGGCGAATCATCGAATTCGACGAACCGCTCGAGCTGACCGCGGATCCTGTCGGCCCAGTCGGCCACCGTGTCTGCCGTGTTCAAGGTGCGCTCACCGGTGTCACGGGGATCGCCGATCATCCCGGTGGCGCCGCCGGCCAGCACGATCGGGCGGTGACCGGCCTGCTGGAAGCGCCGCAGCGTCAACAGCGGGATGAGATGTCCGGCGTGCAGGCTGGGTGCCGTCGGGTCGAACCCCGAATACACGGTGACCGGTCCGGCAGCCAGCGCCTGCGCCAGCGCGTCGCGGTCGGTGGACTGCGCGATCAGCCCCCGCCATTCCAACTCGTCGAGGATCGACGTACCCATGACCGCGATCTTTCCGTATGCCGCCGCCGTGCTGACGCGCGACCACAACGATTCGGCCTCAGGCGGCTCGGCAGATGGCCTCGAGGGTTTCGACGAACGCCGCCGGTTGCTCGATATGCGGCACGTGGCCGGCTCGGTCGACGATGAAGAGCGGCCAGCCGTATCGATCGGCCGTCGGCTCGGCGATCCGAAGCGGGACCATGCGATCCTCGCGTCCCCACAGCAGCGCGGTCGGGACTCTGATACCGGCGAGCGCAACGGCTTTGCCTTGCGTGGAGACGAGTTTGGTCATCGTGGCCTTCACCTGCGGCTGGCGGGCCCGATCCAGGGTGTATGCCGAGAACGCGTCGAACCACGCCGGGTCCCTGGCGCGGGTGGCATCCAGGTCAAGCAGGGCGAATTGCTGGAATCGGCGCAGGTTGGCAGCCGTCGGGCGAACCGCGAACCGCACCGCGCGATACCTCAGGCCGACAGGCATCCGGTACCTGCCGACGGCCGGTGCCGCGTAGAGAACCAGGCGCGCCAGCCCCGAGCCATCCCGGCTGGCGAATCGCGCCGCCATGCCGCCGAGCATGGAATGGGCCACAAGGGTGGCCCGCGCGACATCGAGGCGCTCGAACATTCCGTGCAGCCAAGCGGAGAACGAGTCGATGTCGATCTCGGCGAGCGGGCTCGACTCACCGAGGCCGGGAAAGTCCGGGATGATCAGGCGGTGGTTCTTGGCGAGTTCCGTGACCGCCGGCACCCACAGCGCGCCGCCACACTCGATGGCGCCGTGAAGCAGAACCATCGGAGGTCCTTGACCGGCCTCGAGTACAGACGTCGTCGTCCCGGCGAGTTCGACAGTGCGAACTGCCACCGCGGCCCCGGCGAGCATCTCGTCGCGTGAGACACCCATGGCCTCAGTATGGTTCCGCCTCGATCGCGGCAGCAACTAGTCGCTCTCGCCGGGCGCCGGCGCCCGTGGGCTGCGCCGATACGGCGACACCTCCGGTCGTCGGGCGAGCCAGAACCGCCACGGCCGGTCGGCGGCCTTGCTGACGCCCACCCGCGGCCCTTCCTCGGCGGGATGCTGCTCCCCCAAGGCCAGTTCGATCGGACCGGTGGCGTCGAAGAGGTCGATTCCGTTGTCGTCCATCGTGATTCCCAGCGCCGAGCACAGATTGCCCGGACCCCTCGCCAGGGCGGCCGGCCGGACCGATTCACCGCGGCGGACGAGCGCGGTGTCGAGACCGGCCTCGATGGCGGCGGCCCGCAGCAGCACCGCTCCCGCGACGCCGTCGGTGGCGCACGCCACGTTCGCGCAGACGTGGATGCCGTGGCTGCGATAGGTGTACAGCCGTCCGGCCCGGCCGAACATCACCGAGTTGCGCGGGCTGGGCCCGCGGAAGGAATGCGCCGCGGCGTCCGGCCAAGGACCGTCCACAGGGCCACCGTAGGCCTCGACTTCGACGATCATCGCGCTCACTCCGCGCCCGGTGAGGGTGGCGCCGAGCAGCCGTCGTGCCGCGGTCACTGGGTCGACCGACAGCAACTCAGCCGTCACCGTCAGCGCCCGAACGGCGCGGCGAGCGCCTTGGCGACCACGTCGTAGGCGACCGCCTCTTCGGGATGCACGCCGGGAAAGAAGTAGAAGCCGTGCGGCATCCCGTCCGGGAAATAGTCGACGGCCTCGCCGCCCGCATCCCGGATGCGCTGCGCGAATGCCCTGGCCGAATCGACGATCGGGTCGTGGGTGCCCGCGACCACCACGGCCAGCGGATAGCCGGTGAGATCGGCCTCGATGGGGCTGACCCACGGGTGGTTCCATGGCGTCGCGCTGACGTACGCGCCGCGGATGAAGCCCGCGAACGGCATGTCGTAGACGATGCCGCGGGGGGCCAGCTCGAGGAACGACGGCCACCGTTCGAACTGGAAGTCGGCGAAGGCGCCGAGCATCACCACCGCGTCGGGGATCCTCACGCCCTCGTCACGCGCGCGCAGGGGAATCGCGGCGGCCAGGTTCGACCCCGCCGAGTCGCCGGCGACGGCGAGCCGCGACGTGTCGGCGTCGATGTCGTCGCCGTGGGCGACCACCCAGCGGTAGACGTCGAAGGCGTCGTCGAGCGGGACGGGGAAGGCGAACTCGGGCGCCGACCGGTAGTTGGCCGACACCACCAGCGCGTCGTTGGTGAACGCGAGCTTGCGGGCCAGGAAGTCGCAGTCCTCGGAGGAGCCCACGGTGAATCCGCCGCCGTGGAAGTAGACGATCACGGGCAGTGGGCCGTCGGGGGCGCCGGTGGGCCGGTACAGCTGGCATCGCGCGACCCCGTCCCGGACGGGCAGGTAGACCTGGTCGACCGCGACATCGGGCACCGCTTCGGCGCCGGTGGGCGGTACCAGCGACGGGTCGGGCTGATGCCCGTCGCCGACGTAACCAGAGCGCACAGGCGCAATCATCAAGTCGCGCAGCGCAACTGGCTGGCGATTGTTGGCGATGACCCGGTACATCGGCATCGCGGGGTCGTCCGGGTCGATGTAGCTCAGCCCGTCGATGGTCACGGGAAGCGTGACGTCGACCTGGCCGTCGGGAACTGTGCGCAGAGATTGGCGGACCATCGCCGGCAATCCTACGGGCGCTGTTGACATCCGCGATCACTGCGAGGAATATTCATTGCATGATGACTTCATCGGTTGGTGAATTATCTCGGTACGATGAGGAACCGGTCATCGACATCAGGGAACTGCGGGTGGTGCGCGGTAACCGCGTGGCGCTGGACGACGTCACCGTGCAGATCGCTACCGGCACGATCACCGGATTGCTGGGGCCCTCCGGCTGCGGCAAGACGACGCTGATGCGCAGCGTCGTTGGCACCCAGATCGTCACCGGGGGCACCGTGACGGTGCTCGGCAAGCCCGCCGGTTCGGCGGAGCTTCGACGCCGCGTCGGCTATGTGACGCAGGATCCGACGATCTACGGCGATCTGCGGGTCATCGACAATGTGCGCTATTTCGCGTCGTTGTACGGAACGGAAGCCTCGTCCGCCGAGGAGGCGGTCGGTGCCGTCGGCCTCGACGACCACCGAACCGCATTGTGCAACAACCTATCCGGTGGCCAGCGGACGCGCGTCTCGCTGGCCTGCGCGTTGGTTTCGCGACCGGATCTACTGGTGCTCGACGAACCGACCGTCGGGCTGGATCCCGTGCTGCGGGTGGATCTGTGGGAGCAGTTCCGCGAGCTCGCCAGGCGCGGTACCACGCTGCTGGTCTCGAGCCACGTCATGGACGAGGCCGACAACTGCGCCGACCTGCTGCTCATGCGCGAGGGTCATCTACTCACCCACACCACGCCCGGAAAGCTACGAGAGGACACGGGATGTCAGTCACTGGAGGAAGCGTTCCTGTCCGTCATCAGGCACAGCACCGCAGCCACCGGGGTCGCAGCCGGCTGAGCCCGCAGGCCTATCTGGCCACCACGGGGCGCATCCTGCGACAACTGGCCGCCGATCACCGCAGCGTCGCGATGATCCTCGTCGTGCCGAGCGCGGTCATCACCTTGATGTACTTCATGTTCGAGAACGCGCCGCAGCGGCCGGGGGCGCCGTCGCCGTTCAACAACGCGTGCCTGATCATGCTGGGCTTGTTCCCGCTGATCGTGATGTTCCTCATCACCTCGATCACCATGCAGCGCGAACGTGTTTCGGGAACCCTGGAGCGCATCCTGACCACTCCCCTGCGGCGGACCGATCTGCTGGCCGCCTACGGCACCGCGTTCTCGATCGCGGCCGCGGCGCAGGCCACGCTGGCGGCCCTGGTGTCGTACGCGTTCCTCGGCCTGCACACCGAGGGCAGCCCGATCCTGGTCTTCACCATCGCGATCATCAATGCCGTTCTCGGTGTCGGACTCGGTCTGCTGTGTAGCGCGTTCGCGCGCACGGAGTTTCAGGCCGTCCAGTTCATGCCGGTGGTGATCGCGCCCCAACTGTTGCTGTGCGGCATCATCGTGCCGCGCGAGGTGCTGCCCGACTGGCTGCAGTGGATCAGCAACGTGCTGCCGGCCAGCTACGCTCTGGAGGCGCTGCAGGAGGTCGGCAGGTACTCCGAGCCGACGTTCATCGCGGTGCGCGACATCGCGGTCGTCGTCGGCTTCGCCGTAGTCGCGATGATCCTTGCGGCGGCCACGCTACGACGAAGGACACCGTGACCACTTGACCACCAACGCAGAACGCAAGCGTCCCGGGCGACCGCCCGGGTCGTCGGACACTCGAGAGAGGATCCTTGCCAGCGCTCGGGAGTTGTTCGCGCGCAACGGCATCGACAAGACCTCGATCCGCGCGATCGCCGCCGACGCGGAGGTGGACCCGGCGCTGGTGCACCACTACTTCGGCACCAAGACCCAGCTGTTCGCCGCGGCGATCCACATCCCGATCGATCCCATGCAGGTCATCGGTCCGCTGCAGCAGGTGCCGGTCGAGGAGCTCGGTCGCGTGCTGCCCTCACTCCTGTTGCCGCTGTGGGATTCCGAGTTGGGCAAGGGCTTCATCGCGACACTGCGCTCGATCCTGGCCGGCAACGACACCTCGCTGGTGCGCTCGTTCCTGCAGGAGATCATCGCGAAAGAGGTCGGTTCGCGCGTCGACGATCCGCCAGGCAGCGGGCCGATTCGGGTGCAGTTCGTGGCCTCGCAGCTGGTCGGCGTGGTGATGGCCCGCTACATCCTCGAGCTGCAGCCGTTCAAGTCGTTGCCGGTCGAGCAGGTCGCCGAGACGATCGCGCCCAACCTGCAGCGCTACCTCACCGGGGAGCTACCCGGGCTGTCCTGACGCGCGGTCGAGCATCCGTTGATGCTCGGCGTCGTCACTGATGGTGACGGCCTCGTCGACCAGCAGCACCGGGATGCCGCCGTCGATGCGGTAGGCGCGGCGCAACCGCGGGTTGTAGAGGTACTCCGGGGAGTCCCCGCCGACGAGCAGCAGCGGGCCACGATCCTGCGGACAGACCAGGATCTCGAGAAGTTTCGCGTCGAGGGCCACCGCGTCAGCCGACCGGCATGGTCATTCCGGGGATCACCGGCACTGGCCCGGCGACGGGGCCTTGGGCCGCGGCGGCCTGCTGGGCCCGCATCTGCTGCTTGCGCTGATAGGCGAGCGTCTCCTGCAGAGCCTCGATCAGCGGCGTCTGGTTGGGGCGATACTGCAATGCCTGCTCGATCGCCGCCCTGTTCGCATTCGAGGGGCGATAGCCCTGAGCCCTGAGCGTCAGCACATCATGGATCAAATTGGAGAGTTTTCCTCCGCCGGCGCCGAGGTCGTAATCTGCCTGGATGATCGCGAGCGCCTGATCAGCCGTCATTCCCTGGGGCTCGGCGTCCTCGTCGACCCGCTTGCAGTCGTCACCGGTGCAGGGCGTCTTGGGGCCGTCGGCCTCAGCGGTGGGGGTCGGCGCCTCGGTGGTCGTCGGCGCGGCGGGCTGCGCGGACGCTGTCGGCGCTCCGGCGCCGGTGATCAGGGTGGCGGCCACCGCGGCACCGGCGATGCCGCCGATGACGACGCGACGCCAGATGTCGCGCTCAGTACCGGTCTGCAGGGAAAACAAGGTCATCAATCCTCCAGCTCGGTGACGCGACTGCCCGACCCGACGGCGTCCTGCCGCCAGCGGGGAGCCTAACAGCGACCGTCCGTGGCGGCACGGTCATCCAGGCTGGCCCTCGGCGATCTCGGTACGCACCGCAACGGTCAACCGCTTGTACCGATTCGTATCGGGGTCCAGGTACCAGGCGTTACGCGAGGGCTTCGGCACTCCCTCGGCGCGCAGTGGGCCGACCAGCGGCCGATAGGAGGCGCTGAGCGCCATCCTGGGGACGACGTGGACGATGTCGGGCGGGCAGCCGAGGACGAGGTCGGACAGCGCCTCCGACAGGTCGGCCGACGGGATGCTGCCGCCGGGGCACAGCGCCAGGGCGGTGACCGCCAGCTGGTGGCCGTTCACCTCGACGCCGTAGGTCGCCGCGAGATCGACCGCCCCCAACCGGCCGACGGCGTCGTTGACCGGGGAGGAGAAGACGCAGCCCCGCGCGGTGTGGATGACCGCGCCGCGGCTGTCGACGAGCCAGAAGTCGCCGTCCTCATCGCGGCGGAACAGGTATTCCGTCGAGACCCAGGTGTCGGCGGGGGCGAACACGCCGCGCTTGATCGACGCCGTCGGGTCGACGGGCCCGCGCGGCCGGGCCAGCAGGACCCCGATCTCGTTGGTCTCCGCCCTGCGCACGAACCCGCGCTCGTCCTCCAGGATGAGGTCCTCGTCGGGGTCGTAGGCGGCCAACGCCACTTCGCGGCCACCCGGCAGAGGCCGGCCCTTGCTGCCGATCTTCGCTCCGGACACGTTGGCCAGCACCGCCTGCCCGTCGGTCGTCGCGAAGAACTCGACGATTCGGGCCGGCTCGAAGACGTCGACGACGCGCTTCCACAGACCCACCGGCATGCCGGAGCCGATGAACAACCGCACCGGATGGCTGCCGTGCAGGGCGAATGAGGGATCGTCGATGACCGCGCGCAGCATCGCCCACGTATAGGTCACCACCGTCACGCCGTACTGGCGGATCTCCTTGAGGAACCGGTCGGGCTGCAGGCCCCGCGACAGCGCGATGCGCGAGCCGCCGACCACGGCACCGCCGAGCGCGACCAGCAGTCCCGACGGATGATGCAGCGGGGTGAGGCAGTAGACCGTGTCTCCGCGGCCGAGATTCGCCGCCGACGCGGTGCCGAACGCCGAGATCGCCCACCGGGCGTTGGTGATCTGCTTGGCCACCAACTCGCCGCCTATCGAGCTGAACGCCACGAACGCCAGGTCGCGGGCCAGACCGGGGTTGGGCCGGTACCAGCCCGGCAGGTCGACCGCATCCGGATCGATCCGCTCCATGTCGACGATTTCGGTGTCACCGGGCAGGTGCAGGTCGCGGGACTCACCGCCGCCGAGCACCAGAACCCGCGTGCCGAGTCCGCGCGCCGCATCGAGATGACTCGGGTCGGCGACGATCTCAGACACTGCGCCCAGGCGGGCCGCGGCGGCCAAGTCGACGTCGGGTGGCATCAGCACCGCCACCGCCCCCAGCCGGGAGAGCGCCGCGATCGCCACGAGCGCACTGGGACGGGTCTCCGTCAGCACGCCGACGTGCGCACCCTGGCGCACGCCGACCTCGATGAGCCCGCGAACGACGTTGTTGATGCGGCGATCGACGCCCTCGTAGGTGTGCACGCGGCCGTCGAAGAGCAGGCAGTCCCCGTTGGGTACATCGCGGGCCTGCTCGGACATGATGCGCCCCAACGAGATACGAGTGTGCTCGTTGATTTGACCCAGCCGTGCCAGTCGGGGCAGGGTGCGTGCGGTCTCGACGGCCAGCGCGCGGGCCGACTTGTTCGCGGAGACCAGCGCGCCCGCCGTCGAGCGGGCAAGGCTGAACGCCATCTCGGTCGCCGCCGCAGTTCCGTGCGCCACCCGGGAGCTCAGCGAGACGCCGCTTTCGTTGTGCTCCTGAGGTTGCAGCGCCATCGGGTTGACGCCGTCGGGCAACTCGCCCGTGCCGTCGAGCCACTTCACCCACTGTGCGACCGTCGGCCAGGTCTGGTCGGCCGCCTTCGAACCGACGACGAGCCCGAAATGGCCTGAGCGGATCAGGTACTCGTAGACGTCGGCCTTCGGGGCGGCGCGCTTGATGCCACGCACGGAGGCGGGCTGGCCGATGTCGTCGACCTCACCGATCACCGCCAGCACCGGGCAGTCGATGTCCGACAGCGTGACCAGGTCGCCGTGAATGCTGAAGCCGCCGCTCATCATCCGGTTGTGCGCGATGAACTGCTTGAGCAGTTCGGCGATGGCCGGCCCCGACCACGCGATCCACCCCTCGGAGGCGAGGAAGCGGCGCTGCTGTTCGCGTGGCAGCAGCGCCTCGCGGTCGTGCAGCTGGCGCAGGAAGTCGATGCGCGACTGCGCGGTCTTGAGGGGATCGAGCATCTGGAACCCCGTACGGGCGAGCCAGCCCGGGATGTCGATGCGGCTGAAGACGTGGTCGGCCATGAAATCCGCGGCGGCGGGCGCGATGCTGGCCGGCAGGTTCATCGGCAGTGCTGCCAGGGTGTCGACGGGTGAGCCGAACGCGATGATGCTCGCGAGGTCCTTGGACCGGCGGTAGGCCGCGGTCTGGTAGGCGAACATGCCGCCCTGTGAGTAGCCGGCCAGGTGGACGTCGCGGCCGGTGACCTCCTTGACGGTGTCGATCGCCTCGCTGAGCGCGACGACGTGGTCGGCCAGCGTGCGTTCCATGCCGCCCTCGACCTTGTCGGGGGCGCCGAAGTCGATGACCCACGGGTCGATGCCGCCCTTGTGCAGGATGCCGACGGCGCCCTCGTCGCGGGTGACGTCCCACATGTCGGCCGACATCATCATCGGATGCACCATCAGCACCGGCGGGCCGGGTTGCCTGGCGCCCGGGCGCGTGTCGGGCGGGAAGTAGCGGCGCAGCCGGTACATCGGCACGCTCTGGATGATCTGGAACGGAGACGGCACCGCTCCGGTCTCCAGGCCGCCGTAGCGCAGCACCTCGATGCCGTTTTGAGCAGTGGCCACCAGCCGTCCCACCGGCCGGGTTATCGCCGACAAGTCCACCACCGCGTTCCCCTCTGAGCGACGCACCATTCCCCCGAGTATCGAGGTCATCATGGCACAGGGTCCGTCGCGGAACGGCCGACCTATCATCGGCGGTCGATGGCGAATCTGATCAACGTCGAGCGCGCGACGGTCGGCTACGGCACCCGCACGCTCCTCGATGCGGTCAGCCTGGGAATCGACGACGGCGACGCGATCGGTGTCGTCGGCCGTAACGGCGACGGCAAGACCACGCTGCTGCAGGTCCTGACGACGGCGCGGGAGCCGGACTCCGGCCGGGTAACGCACACCTCCGCGCTGTCGGTGGGCTACCTACGCCAGAGCGACGACTTCGCCGCCTCGGCCACGGTGCGTGAGGTGATCGTCGACGGCAGGCCCGACCATGTGTGGGCCGCCGAACCGGACACCCGCGACGTGGTTTCGCATCTGCTGGCCGAAGTCGACCTCGACACCACGGTCGGTCGGCTGTCGGGTGGTGAGCGGCGCCGGGTGGCGCTGGCCGCGGTACTGATCGCCGGGCACGACGTGCTGGTGCTCGACGAGCCGACGAACCACCTCGACGTCGAGGTGATCGGCTGGCTGGCCGCGCACCTGAACGCGCGGCGCGCCCGCGCTCTGGTGGTGGTCAGCCACGACCGCTGGTTCCTCGATGCGGTCTGCACCAGTACCTGGGAGGTGCACGGTGGTGCCGTCGACGGTTACGACGGCGGCTACGCGTCGTACGTGCTGGCGCGCGCCGAGAGGATGCGGCTGGCGGCCGGCGCGGAGGCGCGCAGGCAGAACCTGATGCGCAAGGAACTGGCCTGGCTGCGGCGCGGACCTCCCGCGCGCACGTCCAAGCCCAAGTTCCGGATCCAGGCAGCCAACGAGTTGATCGCCGACGAACCGCCGCCGCGGGATTCGCTTGTGCTGCAGCGCTTTGCGACGACGCGGCTGGGCAAGGACGTGTTCGACCTGCACCGGGTGCGGCTCGAGGCGGGCGACAACGTCGTACTCGACAAGGTCGACTGGTCGATCGGGCCGGGCGCCCGCATCGGGCTGGTCGGCGTCAACGGCACGGGCAAGACGACGGTGTTGCGCCTGCTGGCCGGCGAGGTGGCGCCCACGGCCGGGACCATCAAGCGCGGCGCCACGCTGAGAATCGGCTATCTGAGCCAGGCACTGGCCGAAGTCGACGGCGCCGAACGGGTGCTCGACGCGGTCGAGAACCGCCGCCGCGTCACGGAATTGGCCGGCGGCCGGGAGATCACCGCCGACACCCTGTTGCGCGACTTCGGTTTCACCGGTGACAAGCTGACCGCGCGGGTGGCCGACCTGTCCGGCGGCGAACGGCGCAGACTGCAATTCCTGCGGGTGCTGCTCGACGAGCCGAACGTACTGCTGCTCGACGAGCCGACCAACGACCTCGACATCGACACGTTGACGGTCATCGAGGACTATCTGGACGGATGGCCCGGCACCCTGATCGTGGTCACGCACGACCGGTACTTCCTCGAACGGGTCACCGACGTCACGTACGCGCTGACTGGTGGTGGGCGCTGCGACCTGCTGCCCGGCGGAATCGAGCAGTATCTGGCGCAGCGGGCCTCGGCCGAGGCACCGTCGAGTGCGCGACCGGAGCCTTCGCGCGGTGAGTCGACCTCGGCGCGCGAGCGGCGCACCGGCAAGGAGATGGCCCGTATCGAGGGACAGTTGGAGAAGCTGGACGAGCGGATCGCGGCGTTGCACGAGTCGATGGCAGAGGCGGCGTCCGATCACGTGCGTGCGGGCGAGCTGAACAATGAGTTGCAGGAGCTGCTGGCGCGTAAGGACTCTCTCGAAGAGGCGTGGCTGGCCGCGGCCGAAGACTAGCGGCGCAGCCGTACGCGCAACCCGTCGACCGACTCGCGGACCAGCCCGAGTTGCCTGGCCACCTGAACCGGTGCGGTGCCGCCTCTGGCGTCGCGGGAGTTGACCGAACCGTCGACGGTGAGCACCTCACGCACCTGCGACGTCAGGCCGGGATGGATCGCCGCCAGTTCGGCGTCGGCGAGGTCTTCCAAGCCGACGCCGCGGGCTTCGGCCGCACGCACCGCGGCGCCCGCGGCCTCGTGCGCGACCCGGAACGGCACTCCCCTGCGCACCAGCCACTCGGCGACGTCGGTGGCCAAGGTGTAGCCCAGCGGCGCGAGCTCGGCCATCCGGTCGACGTCGAAGCGCAAAGTGGCCACCAGGCCGGCCATCGCGGGTAGCAGCATTTCGAGCTGCGCCACGGAGTCGAACACCGGCTCCTTGTCCTCCTGCAGGTCCCGGTTGTAGGCCAGCGGCTGGGCCTTGAGGGTGGCCAACAGCCCGGTGAGGTTGCCGATGAGGCGACCCGACTTACCGCGCGCCAGCTCGGCGATGTCGGGGTTCTTCTTCTGCGGCATGATGGAACTGCCGGTGGACCACGAGTCGTGCAGCTCGACGTAGCCGAATTCCGTTGTGCTCCAGAGGATGATGTCCTCAGCGAGGCGGGACAGGTCGACACCGATCATCGAGAAGACGAATGCGGCCTCGGCCGCAAAGTCGCGCGCCGCGGTGGCGTCGATGGAGTTGTCGGCCGCGGCGTCGAAGCCCAGGTCCTTGGCGATCGCGTCGGGATCGAGGCGCAGCGATGAGCCGGCGAGCGCCCCGGAACCGTAAGGGGATACGGCCGCGCGCTTGTCGAAGTCGGCCAGGCGGTCGACGTCGCGCAGCAGCGGGTGAGCGTGCGCAAGCAGGTGGTGGGCCAGCAGGACCGGCTGCGCCGACTGCAGATGTGTCTTACCCGGCATGATCGCCGTCGGGTGGGCCGCGGCTTGGGTCGTCAGCGCGGAGACCACCTCGAGCGCTCCATCGGCGACGCGCCGGATCGCGTCGCGCAGCCACAGCCGGAACAGCGTGGCCACCTGATCGTTGCGCGATCGGCCGGCCCGCAACCGGCCGCCGAGGTCGTCACCCACCCGATCGATCAGGCCGCGTTCCAGCGCGCCGTGCACGTCCTCGTCGGAGGCCAGCGGCCGGAAGCTGCCGTCGGCGACATCGGCGGCCAGGCTGTCCAGACCGGCCAGCAGCCCGTCGCGCTGCTCCTCGGTCAGCAGGCCGGCCTGAAACAGCACGCGCGCGTGGGCCTTCGACGCCTGGACGTCATACGGCGCCAGCACCCAGTCGAAATGCGTCGACTTCGACAGCGCCGCGAGCGCGTCCGACGGGCCGCCGGAGAAGCGACCGCCCCACAGCGAGCCTTCATTCGTGCTCACTCGGTGCCCCCCGCCCTTCGGCGAGCGACCGCTGTTGTACGCACGGAAGCGGCGTGTCGTTGTACAGACACGGTCGCTCGCGGGAATGAGATCACTGGCCCGCCAGGTCGCGCCGGGCGGAGAGGCTCGACGACAGGCCGTGGATCTGCACGAAACCGCGGGCGGCCGACTGATCGAACGTGTCGCCCTCGTCGTAGGTGGCGAGGTTGAAGTCGTAGAGAGATTCCTGGCTCCGGCGTCCGTTGACCGCGATGTGCCCGCCGTGCAACACCATTCGGATCTCCCCCGATACGTGCTCCTGGGTCTTGGCGACGAACGCCTCGAGTGCGGTCTTCAACGGCGAATACCACAGCCCGTCGTACACCAGCTCGCCCCACTTCTGGTCCGTGCCGCGCTTGAACCGGCCGAGTTCGCGCTCCAGTGTGACGTGTTCGAGTTCGGTGTGCGCGGTGATCAGCACCATCGCCCCCGGCGCCTCGTAGATCTCGCGACTCTTGATGCCGACCAGACGGTCCTCGACGACGTCGAGCCTGCCGACGCCCTGTTCACCGCCGCGCCGGTTGAGCTCTTCGATGGCCTGCAGCACGGTGACCGGCCGGCCGTCGATCGACACCGGGACGCCACGCTCGAAGCCGACGACGACCTCATCGGGGGTGCTCCAGTTGACGGTGGGGTCCTCGGTGTAGTCGTAGACGTCCTTGGTCGGCGCGTTCCACAGGTGTTCGAGGAAGCCGGTCTCGACGGCGCGGCCCCACACGTTCTGGTCGATGGAGAACGGCGAGCGCTTGGTGACGTTGATCGGGATCGCGTTCTCCTCGGCGAATGCGATGGCCTTCTCCCGCGTCCACGCGTAGTCGCGCACCGGTGCCAGCACCTCGAGATCGGGTGCCAGCGAGGCGAAACCGACCTCGAAGCGCACCTGGTCGTTGCCCTTGCCGGTGCACCCGTGCGCGACGGTGCCGCCGCCGTGTTCGCGCGCGGCCGTCACCAGGTGCTTGGCGATCAGCGGCCGGCTCAGCGCCGACACCAGCGGGTAGCGGTCCATGTACAGCGCGTTGGACTGGATCGCCGGCAGGCAGTACTGCTCGGCGAACTCGTCACGGGCGTCCACGACGACGGCCTCGACCGCGCCGCAATCGAGCGCCCGCTGGCGGACGACCTCCATGTCTTCGCCGCCCTGCCCGAGGTCGATCGCGACCGCGACCACCTCACGGCCGGTCTCCTTGCCGATCCAGCTGATCGCCACCGAGGTGTCCAGACCGCCGGAGTACGCCAGGATGACGCGTTCGCTCATCGGTTACCAGTCTCCTTTTGTCGAATGCTCTCGAGTCTCGTCGCCAGGTCCGCGCCGGTCATCGGCTCGCGGGCCACGACGAGGATGGTGTCGTCGCCGGCGACGGTGCCCACGACGAATGGCAGTGCCGCACGGTCGATCGCGCTGGCAAGGTAGTGCGCCGCGCCGGGCGGCGTCCGCAGGATCGCGAGGTTGCCGCTGGCGTCGGTGGACACCAGCAGCTCCGCCAGCAGGCGTGACATTCGTTCCGTGCCACCGGAAACGCCGCGTACGGGGCTGCCGTCCTCGGGTACGACGTACACGCCGACGCCGCCGTCGGCTCCGCGCAGCTTCACCGCGCCGAGTTCCTCGAGGTCCCGCGACAGCGTCGCCTGGGTGACCTCGATGCCCTCGTCGGCCAGCATCGTGGCCAGCTCGCCCTGGCTGTGCACCGACTGCGACGACAGGATCGACACGATGCGCGCCTGCCTGCCCGCCCTGGTGGCCGCGGAAGTCATCTCACGACCGGTCCAACAGCCACACCAGCAGCGCCTTCTGCGCGTGCAGCCGGTTCTCGGCCTCGTCCCAGACCGCGCTGTGCGGCCCGTCGATCACCTCGTCGGTGATCTCGTGTCCGCGGTGGGCCGGAAGGCAGTGCAGCACAACGGCTTCGGGGTCGGCCAGCGCCAGGAGATCGGCATTGAGCTGAAACGGCTGGAACGGACCCACCCGATCGAGGCCGTCGTTCTCCTGACCCATCGAGATCCACGTGTCGGTGACCAGCACGTCCGATCCCTCGGCGGCCTCCCGCGCGTCGGAGGTCACCGTCACCGTCGCCCCCGTCTCCGATGCCCGCTTCCGCGCGGCGGCAATGAAATCGGGGTGTGGCGCGAACCCGGACGGGGCGGCGATCGTGACGTCGACGCCCGCTGTCGCGCCCCCCAGCATCAGCGAGTGCGCCATGTTGTTGGCCCCGTCACCGAGATAGGACATCCGCAGCCCCGCCAGCGCGCCCTTGCGTTCGGCGAGCGTCTGCAGGTCGGCGAGCACCTGGCAGGGGTGGAACTCGTCGGACAGCGCGTTGACGACGGGCACGGTCGACCCTGCGGCCATCGCGGTCAGGCGGTCCTGGCCGAACGTGCGCCAGACGATCGCCTTGACATAGCGGGACAGCACCCGGCCGGTGTCTTCCAGCGTCTCCTCCCGGCCCAGCTGGGTGCTGCGTCCGTCGACCACGACCGCGTGACCGCCCAGCTGGGAGATGCCGACCTCGAACGAAAACCGGGTTCGGGTCGAGTTCTTGTCGAAGATCACCGCCACACCGCACGGGCCCTCGAGCGGGCGGCGGCCGAACGGATTCTTCTTCATCTCCGCAGCCAACGTCAGCACCTCGGCCTGCTCGTCGGGCGTCAGGTCGTCGTCGCGCAGGAAGTGGCGGGTCATTCGGCGGCCCCCTTGTCGAGAACGGCAGGCAGCGCAGTGAGGAAGTCGTCGATCTGCGCCTCGCTGACGATCAGCGGCGGCGCAAGCCGGATCACGTCGGGCGCGGCCGCGTTGACGAGGAAGCCTGCGTCGCGGGCAGCCGCCTCGACGGGCTTGGCCCTCTCGGCGGTGAGCACGACACCGCGCAGTAGGCCGCGGCCACGGACGTGGTCGACCAGCGGATGGCCGAGGGCTTCGATGCCGGCCGCCAGCGCCTTGCCGAGCACGTCGGCGCGGCCGATCAGGTCGTCGTCGGCCAGCACCCGCAGCACCGCCAACGCGGCGGCCGTGCACACCGGGTTGCCGCCGAAGGTGCTGCCGTGCAGGCCCGGGGTGAGCAGGTCCGCCGTCGCGCCGACCGCCATGCACGCACCGATCGGCAGTCCCCCGCCAAGCCCCTTGGCCAGGGTGACGATGTCGGGGGTGATCCCGTCGTGCTGATGGGCGAAAAACGCACCGGTGCGGCCCATTCCGGTCTGCACCTCGTCGAGTGCCAGCAGCGCGCCGTGCCTGGCGGTGATCTCCCGCGCCGCGACGAGGTAACCCGCGGGCGGGACGACAACCCCGCCCTCACCCATGATCGGCTCGAGGAACACCGCCGCGGTGTCGTCGCCGACCGCCGATTCCAGCGCCGCCACGTCCCCGTACGGGACGTGCGTGACGTGGCCGGGCAGCGGCTCGAACGGCGCCTGCTTCGAGGGCTGGCCGGTCAGCGCGAGCGATCCCATCGTCCGGCCGTGAAACGCACCCTGCGCGGCAACGAGTTTCGTCCGGCCGGTGAGCCGGGAGATCTTGAACGCAACCTCGTTGGCCTCGGTACCCGAGTTGCAGAAGAACACCCTGGCTTGAAGATCCGGGCCGCCGAGCAGGCCGACGAGCGCCTCGGCCAGCGCAATCCCCGGTTCGGTGGCATAGAGATTGGAGGTGTGACCGAGCGTGTTGAGCTGCCGGGTGACCGCCTCGATCACCGCGGGGTGACGGTGGCCCAGGATATTGACCGCGATGCCGCCCAGCAGATCCACATAGGACTTGCCGTCGGCGTCGGTCACCACGGCGCCGTCGCCGGCGGCAAGCGCCAGCGGAGGGGTGCCGTAGTTGTTCATCATCACGGCCTGCCAGCGATCCACCAGGGTCACGGGCTCACCACCTTCGTGCCGGTGCCCTCGTCGGTGAACAGTTCGACCAGGACGCAGTGCTCGACCCGGCCATCGATGACGTGCGCGCTGGGCACACCCCCGGCGACCGCCCGCAGGCACGCCTCGATCTTCGGCACCATGCCGGCCTCGAGGGTCGGCAGCAGTTGCGTCAGTGCGGCCGAATCGATTTCGCTGACCAGCGAACTGCGGTCGGGCCATCGGGTGTAGAGGCCTTCGACGTCGGTGAGCACCACCAGCTTCTCCGCGCCCAGCGCCTCGGCCAGTGCGGCGGCAGCGGTGTCCGCGTTGATGTTGTGCACGACGCCGTCGACGTCCGGGGCGATGGTCGAGACCACCGGGATCCGGCCCGCGCTGATCAGGTCGCGAAGTGCGTCGCCGTCGACACGTTCGACGTCGCCGACCAACCCGATGTCGGTCGCGACGCCGTCGACGAGCACGTCGCGCCGCACCGCGGTGAACAGATGGGCGTCCTCGCCGGTGACGCCGACGGCATAGGGCCCGTGCGCGTTGATCAGGTTGACCAGTTCGCGGCCGACCTGACCGAACAGCACCATGCGCGCGACGTCGAGCACCTCCGGCGTGGTCACCCGGAAGCCGCCCTTGAAATCGCCTGCGATACCGAGGCGTTTGAGCATGGCGCTGATCTGCGGGCCACCGCCGTGCACCACGACCGGGTGGATGCCGCAGTTGCGCAGGAACACCATGTCGGCGGCGAACGCGGACTTGAGGACGTCATCGGTCATCGCGTTGCCGCCGTACTTGACCACCACGATCTTGCCGTGCAACTGCTTGAGCCACGGCAGAGCCGCGGCCAATACCTCAGCTTTGAGCGGGGTCGTGACGGTCATGAGCTGTACGCCGAGTTCTCTTCGACGTACCCGTGCGACAGGTCGGTGGTCCGGATCGACGCGCCAGACGTGCCGACACCGAGGTCGATCGTCACGTCGATGTCCGACCCGGACAGGTCCACGTCGCGGGCACCGGGCGCGCCCACACCGTCGACGCACACCGCGGAACCGTTGAAGGACACGCTGATCCGGTCCGGATCGAGGGTGACCGGTGCCATGCCGACGGCCGCCAGCACACGCCCCCAGTTGGGGTCGGAGCCGAACAGGGCGGTCTTGACCAGGCTGTCGCGGGCGACGACTCGCGCGGCGGCCAACGCCTCGTCTTCCGACGCCGCGCCCGACACCGTGACGACGATGCGCTTGGTGACGCCCTCGGCGTCGGCCTGCAATTGCGCGCACAGGTCGTCGCAGACCCGCAGCATCGCGTCGTCGAGGTCGCCCTGGCTCGGCGTGATCGCACTGGCGCCGTTGGCCAGCAGCAGCACGGTGTCGTTGGTGGAGCAGCTGCCGTCGACGTCGAGCCGGTCGAACGTGACCGCCACGGCTTTGCGCAGGGCCTGATCCAGGGCGGCCGCGTCGGCTACCGCGTCGGTGGTGATCACGCACAGCATGGTCGCCAGTGACGGGGCGAGCATGCCCGCGCCCTTGGCCATCCCGCCAACCGTCCAGTTTCCGGCGTGGTGCAGCGCAACCTGTTTCGGCACCGTGTCGGTGGTCATGATGGCCCGGGCGGCTTCCTCACCGCCGGTCAGGCCACCGGCCATCTCGTGGACGACTTCCGCGACGCCCGCGAGCACCTTGTCCATCGGCAGCCGGTCGCCGATCAATCCCGTTGAGCAGACGGCGACTTCGATGGGTCCGGTCTCGGTGCCCCAGTCCGACAACGCCGCGGCCAGCGCCTCGGCGGTGGCGTGGGTGTCCTGGAAGCCCTGCGGGCCCGTGCAGGCGTTGGCGCCACCGGAGTTCAGGATCACCGCCCGCAGCCGGCCGGTGGTGAGCACCTGCTGCGTCCAGAGCACCGGCGCGGCCTTCACCTTGTTGCGGGTGAAGACGCCGGCGGCGGCGTAGTCAGGACCCTCACTGAACACCAGCGCCATGTCGAGCGCGCCGGAGTCCTTGATGCCGGCGGCGATCCCGGTCGCGCGGTACCCGGCGGGCGCGGTCACGCCCTGGGTGCGCACGAGCCGGCTCGCTGTGACCGGAGCCGCCCGGCCGGCGATATCGGAACCCGTCACGGCGCCACCCCCACGACCGAAAGCCCTTCGGTCTCCGGCCACCCCAGCGCCAGGTTCATCGACTGCACCGCCGCGCCGCCGGTGCCCTTGACGAGGTTGTCGATCGCGGCGATCGCGACCAGCGTCCCCGCGTCCTCGTCCAGGGCGACGGCCAACTGCGCGGCGTTGCTGCCGAGCACCGAACCGGTCTTGGGCAGCTGGCCCTCCGGCAACAGGTACACGAACGGTTCGGCGTCATAGGCCTTCTCGTAGGCGGCGCGGATCTGCGACAACGGGGCCTTGGAGCGCGCGGTACAGGTGGCCAGGATGCCCCGCGACGTGGGGATGAGCACCGGCGTGAAGGAAACGGTGACGTCCTTGTCGGTGAGCGCGCGCAGGCCCTGGGCGATCTCGGGCGTGTGCCGATGCTTGCCGCCGACGTTGTAGGCTCGCGCCGACCCGATCACCTCCGAGCCGAGCAGGTCGACCTTGGCGGCGCGACCCGCGCCCGAGGTGCCGCTGACCGAGACGATGGTGACCGCGGGTTCGACGAGGTCCTCGGCGACGGCCGGCCACAGCGCGAGCAGCGCGGCCGTCGGATAGCAGCCGGGGACCGCGACGCGCTTCGCGTCACGCAGCCGGTCGCGGGCACCGGGCAGTTCCGGCAGCCCGTAGGGCCAGCTGCCCGCGTGCGCCGAGCCGTAGAAGCGCTCCCAGGCGGCGGGGTCGGTCAGGCGGAAGTCGGCGCCGCAGTCGATGATCAGTGTGTCGGCTCCGAGCTGCTCGGACAGCGCGGCGGAGTGACCGTGCGGCAGGCCGAGGAAGACCACGTCATGGCCCGCCAACGTGACCGCGTCGGTCGCCTCCAGTACGCGGTTGGCCAGCGGCAACAGGTGCGGATGGTGTTCGGCCAGCGGGGTGCCGGCGCTGGTCGACGCGGTCAGCGCGCCGATGGTCAGCCGACCGTCGGCGTAGCCGGGATGACCGAGCAGAAGACGCAGGATCTCGCCGCCCGCATAGCCGCTGGCGCCCGCCACTGCCACAGAAACCATGCGGGTAATTTTGCATGGTTATGCAACCATATGCAAATTCATTATCGAGGCGTTCGGCGATCCGCGGAAGTCGATGCTACCTGCGTCGACGGCGTGGCGGAGGGCTCGCCCGCGCGCCGCTTCCTCGCGCTGTGAAATGTACTCGGCTCAGTTCGGTCAATCCGGACTCGGCACCCGGGGATCGACCGATACTGGTGCCATGGCGGGGGCACTTCCGATCGATCTGAGCGGCACCTTCACCGACGACCTGCACGGGCTGCTGCGCACAGCCGCGCAAGCCGGGCCGTTGGCGACCGACGAGATGACCGGCGCGACCATCGTGCTGCGCCAGCACGACATCGAGGTGCTCGCGCACGACCCGAGGCTGGTGGGCATCGGGCTCAGCCTGTTCGACCTGATGGGCATCACCGACGGCCCGCTCCGCTCCTGGTACGGCAGCCTGATGTTCACCACGGAGGGCGACTACCACCGACGAGTCCGGTCGCTGGTCTCGCGTGCGTTCACCCCGCGCTCCGTCGAGTCACTGCGCGAGACGGCCTGGGACTTGGCCGCCCAAGCCGTCGCCTCAGTGCGGCACGGTGGTGACCTGCGGGCCGCCTCCGCGCTGGGCACTCACCTGATCTGCCGGTTGCTCGGAGTGCCCGAGGGCGACGTGCCCGTGTTCACCCGATGGGCCGACGACCTGAGCCCGGTGTTCTTCGTGATGACGCCGGAACAGATCGCGGCGGCAACCCAGGCGCTCGTCGAACTGCAGGACTACGTCGACGAGCTGACCCGGCGCCGCTCGGCCGATCCGCGTGATGACCTGATCACCTCGCTGCTGGCCGCCGAGGCAGACGGAGACCGGCTCAGCCATGCCGAGACCGTGGCGATGATCGCGAATCTGCTTGTCGCAGGACATGATACGGCTGGTAGCCAGATCCCGTGCAGCATTCTTGTGGCCCTGCAGCACCTCGATCGGCTCGGCGGGGTGCACGACGACGGCGCCCGCCTGGCCAGCGCCGCGGCCGAGACCATCCGCCTGGAGCCGAGTATCCCGATCATCCCGCGCACCGCGGTGGCCCCGATCGAGTTGTACGACACCGTCATTCCGGCGGGCACGATGGTGTTCCTGTGCATCGCGGCGGCCTGCCGCGATGAATCGGCGTGGCCGGCGGCCGACAGCTTCGACCCGGATCGGTTCACCCGGCCGGATTGCGGACGGCTGTTGAATTTCGGCGCGGGCGCACACTACTGCCTGGGCACGTCACTGGCCAAGATCGCGGTGGAGGAGGCGCTGCGGGCGGTCTTGGCCGCCGATCCGCCGCTGCGATTGTCGGAGCAGCAGGCCGAGATTCCCTGGCGGCAGGTGCTGGGGCGCAGCCCCTCGCGGCTTCTGGTGACGTCGGATCCGGCCCCGAGCGAGCTTGCGCCGGTCTAACGCCGCTGTTCGGCGCCGACGCGGTGGGCCGCCGCCGCCACCGCGGCGTCGCGAGCGGCGCTGGCCTCGTCCTCGGTGAGCGTGCGGTCGGACGCGCGGAACCGCAGCGCGAGCGTGAGCGACTTGCGGCCCTCGCCGATCTGCGGGCCGGTGTAGACGTCGAACAACCGCACGTCTTCCAGCAGCGCACCGGCCCCATCCTGGACTGCCGCGACGACGTCGGCCGCCGCGACGTCCTCACCGACGACCAGGCTGACGTCCTGGAACACGGCGGGGAACGGCGACACCGTCGGTGCGGGCAGCGTCTCGACGATCGGCACCGCGTCCAGGTCCAGTTCGACGGCGCAGGTGCGCTTCGGCAGCTCGGAGCGCTCGACGACCGCGGGATGCAGTTCTCCGGCATGCCCGATCACCGTCTCGCCCAGCACCACCTCGGCGCACCGGCCCGGATGCCACGGCAGATGCTGCGCGGGCCGCAACGCCAGCTCGACGCCGGCCGCGCGGCCGATGATCCGTACCGCCTCGAAGGCGTCGCTCGCGTGCACGGCGCGGCCGCGCCCCCACGGGCCCGCGGGTTCGCGCAGGCCGGTCAGCACCACGCCGACATGCTGCGGCTGCCGCGGCAGTGACGCGTCGAGGCCCGCGATCTCCTCGGCGGTGGGCCGCCGGTCGGTCGGGATCCGCCCGACGGCGCGGGTCTCGGTCGTCGGCTCTACGACCTGCTGGATCGCGAACAAGGTGACGTCAACGGCGCCGCGAGACACGTTGCGGCTCAACGCCTCCAGAAGCCCCGGTAGCAGCGTGGTCGCCAGTTGCGGGCGGTCGGCCTCGAGCGGGTTGAGCACCTCGGTGGTCGTGCGGCGCGGATCGTCGGCGGCCAATCCCCATTGATCGAACACGCCCGCGGGCAGAAACGGTGTCGGCAGGATCTCGACGCAACCGTTGAGCGCCAAGGATTTCCCGATCGCGCGGCGGCGCTTCTGCACCGGGCTCAGGCCCTGTCCCGGTGGGGCGAGCGGCAACACCGACGGGATGACCTCGAGGCCCTCGAGGCGAAGCACCTCCTCCACGAGGTCGGCGGGTTGCCGCAGATCCGGACGCCAGCTCGGCGGCGTGGCCGTCACGTGACCGTTGTCGACGACGACCCGCGCACCGATCTGGGTGAGCCGTCGCTCCGTCGTGCCCGCCGCGTACTCCACTCCTGCGGTGCGGTCGGGCAGGTCGGTGGCCATGCTCACCGCCGCGGGTGACCAGTCGTCCCGCGGCGGATCACCGCGCCAGTCGGTCAACGTCGATTCCGCGGTGCCGCCGGTGATGTCGGCGAGCAGGGCGGCGCAGCGATCGAGCGCGGCGACCGAGATCGCGGGGTCGACGGTGCGTTCGTAGCGCCGTCCGGCCTCGCTGTAGAGGCGCAACCGCCGCTGCGTGCGCGACACCGCCGCCGGATCCCAGACAGCGGCCTCCAACAGCACGTCGGTGGTGCTCTCCCGGACCTCGGTGGTGCCCGCGCCCATCACGCCGCCGATCGCCGCGGTCGCGACGTCGTCGACGATCAGCACGTCGGCCGGATCGAGCTTGCGTTCGACGTCGTCCAGCGTGACGACCGTCTCCCCCGGCGTGGCGAAGCGCACCGCGAACCCGCCGGTGATCAGGCCGCGGTCGTGGGCGTGCATCGGATGGCCCAACTCGAGCATCACGTAGTTGGTGACGTCGACCGCCGGCGAAATGGCCCGGATGCCGGACAACAGCAGCCGGCGCTGAAGCCACCACGGCGACACCATTTTCGGGTCGATGCCGGTGACCGGCCGCAACCCGAACCGCTGGACACCGGTATCGGGTTCGATGGTCAACGGCAGCGCCTCGCCCTCGGCGGGCAACGGCGGGACGTCGGCGGGGTCGACGAAGTCGAGATCGTAGGCGTTCGCGATCTCGCGGGCCATTCCGCGCACGGACAGGCAGTAACCGCGATCCGGGGTGATGGCCAGATGGAAGACGACGTCGTCGAGGCCCAGCACGTCGGCCGCGGGGGTGCCCGGATCCGCCGTTCCGGGCGGCAGCACCAGGATGCCGGAATGATCGGTGCCGAGGTTCATCTCGGCCGTCGAGCAGATCATGCCGTCCGACGTCCGGCCGTAGGTCTTGCGGCCGGTGATGGTGAAGTCGCCGGGGAGCACCGTGCCCGGCAGCGCCGCGACCACCAGATCGCCTACCTCGAAATTAGTTGCCCCACAGACAATATCGCGTGGCTCGGCCTCGCCGACGTCTACCTTGACGGCGCGGATCGGCTTCTTGAACTCGGTGAGCTCCTCGATCTCGGCGACCAGCCCGACCGTCAACGGGCCGGACACCGGCCCGACCGGGATGACCTCCTCGACTTCGTGGCCGATGCGGATCAGCGTCTGCTCGAGTTCGGCCGCGGGCACGTCCCATCCTGGTGCGCCGGCCTGCACGACGTCGCGCAGCCAGCTGTACGGCAGCCGCATCAGGCCCCTACCCCGAACGGCAGCGAGAAGCGCACGTCGCCCTCCACCATGTCGCGCATGTCGGGAATTCCGTTGCGGAACTGCAGCGTTCGTTCTAGGCCCATTCCGAAGGCGAACCCGGAATGCACGTCCGGATCGATACCGCAGGCGCGCAACACGTTCGGGTTCACCATGCCGCAGCCGCCCCACTCCACCCAGCCGGGGCCGCCCTTCTTGTTCTCGAACCAGATGTCCACCTCGGCCGACGGCTCGGTGAACGGGAAGAAGTGCGGACGGAACCGGGTGCGGCCCTGCGGGCCGAACTCGGAGCGGGCGAACGCGTCCAGCGTGCCGCGCAGGTGCGCCATCGTCAGGCCCTTGTCGACCGCGAGACCCTCGACCTGGTGGAACACCGGGGTGTGGGTGGCATCGAGCTCGTCGGTGCGAAACGTGCGGCCGATCGAGATGATGTACACCGGCAGGTCACGCTCCAGCAGCGCGCGGATCTGCACCGGCGAGGTGTGCGTGCGCAGCACCTGACGCGATCCGTCGGGCGCGATGTGAAACGTGTCCTGCTCGCTGCGGGCGGGATGGTCGGGCGGGAAGTTGAGTGCGTCGAAGTTGAACTGCTCGGTCTCGACCTCGGGGCCCTCGGCCAGCTCCCAGCCCATCGCGACGAACGTGTCGGCCACATGCTCGGCCAGGATCGTGATCGGGTGCCGAGCGCCGATCGGCTGGCGCGTCGAGGGCAGGGTGACGTCGAGGCGCTCGGCCACCAGGACCGCGGCATCGCGCTCGGCACGCAGGGTGGCCAGCCGTTCGTCGTAGGCGCGCTGTGCGTCGGCGCGTGCCACGTTGACCCGCTTGCCGGCGTCGGCCCGGTCCGCCTTCGCCAGCGAGCCCAGCGCCTGACGGGCCAGCGCGATCGGCGAACGGTCGCCGAGATGCTCGGTCTTGGCCCGCGCGAGGGTGTCCAGGTCGGTCGCCAGGTCGAACGCATGGCGGGCCGCACTGACGGCCTTGGTCAGTGCTTCGTCCGAGAGGTCTACGGGCTGATCAGCCACCCGGGAATCATAAAGCGTGTCGAATCACCGCCGTTGAGCGGTCCGCGCGCTACTCCGCTTCCCCGTCGTCCATTTCGTCCGCGGCGAGCGCCGCCTGCCTGCGGGTTCGCAGCCGGTACATGGCGAAGTCGGCGGGCACCCCGTCCTGTTTGGGCGCGAACACCTGCCTGCGCAGGCGCTTGGCCGTGACCCCGAGCGCATCGAAGTCCTCGTCGGGAATCCGTTCCAGGGTGGCGGCGGAGACCACCAACTCGCCGCGGGTGGCGCGCTCCATCACCCGCGCCGCGATGTTGACGTCGACGCCCAGCCAGTCCGAGCCGATGCGTTGCGGATGGCCGGTGTGCACGCCGACCCGCATGCGCGGCGTGTAACCGTCGACCTCGACTGCCCTCACCGCTTCCCGCGCGGCGACCGCGGCCCGCACCGCCGTCGTCGGATCGTCGAACACCGCCATGATCCCGTCGCCCATGCGTTTGACGATGTGGCCGCCGGCTTCCAGCAGCGGCGGCTCGACGACCTGGGATACCCGGCGCAGCAGCCGCAGCGTGGCGTCGTCGCCCGCGCTCAGCGACCAGGCCGAGAAGCCGACGAGATCGGTGAAGACGAGGGTGGCCTCGCGGTTGGCGGGCTTACCGGACACCCTCTCGGTGAGCGCTTGCCACACCTGAAGCGCGCCGAGGCTGACCTCGCGAGTCGCGGCTTCGCGCTCGAGCAGTCGGTCGGCGGCCCGGGCGGCGGCGCGCGGACCACCGACACCGGTGGCCGAGAGTGGGTCCCCGAATTCCGGGTCGCCGGGCAGCGATCGACGTGCGCGTCGCAGGAAGGCGATGACGTCCGGGTTGTGGTTCGTGCCCTTCAGCCAGCCCAGCGGCCCGCCTGACCGCCGAGACGGCGCGGGGCGATCCGACTCCCGGTCGAGTTCTCCGATGCCGCCGGACCCCTCGTCGAACGGCTCGACATTCACATCGCCAGACTAGGCGTCCCCGAGGAAGCCGAGCAATCGAGCCAAGCGAAACTGCGAGCCGAATCACGAAAGGCCTGCCGAGGAAGGCGCTGGTCACAGACGTATGGCGCAACCATTGCCAATGAATAACGGTGCCGTCCGACTCGCCCCGCAAATCGTAGACAACGTCTGTTGTCAACATTATCGTGAATTCATCCGTCACGTCAGCGAGGAATTGATGACCCTGAGAACCACGCCTGTGCGACCGCAGATACCGAAGGACTCCCCCCTCGGGCCGGACTCCCTGACGTGGAGGTACTTCGGCGATCTGCGGACCGGGCTGCTGGGCGTGTGGATCGGGGCAGTGCAGAACATGTATCCCGAACTCGGGGCGGGCGTCGAGGATCATTCGATCCTGCTGCGCGAACCGCTACAGCGGGTGGCCCGATCGGTGTATCCGATCATGGGCGTGGTGTACGACGGCGATCGCGCGGCGCAGACCGGTGCGCAGATCAAGGGCTACCACGCCACGATCAAGGGCACTGACGCCGGCGGCCGTCGCTACCACGCGCTGAAGCCCGAGACGTTCTACTGGGCGCACGCCACTTTCTTCATGCTGATCATCAAGACGGCCGAGTACTTCTGCGGCGGGCTGACCGAGGCCGAGAAGCGCCAACTGTTCGACGAGCACGTGCAGTGGTACCGGATGTACGGGATGAGCATGCGACCCGTGCCCAAGACCTGGGAGGAGTTCACCGAGTACTGGGACAGCAAGTGTCGCGAGGAGTTGGAGATCAACCGCGCGACGCTCGACATCTTCTCCATCCGCATCCCCAAACCGTGGTTCGTGTTGATGCCAACCCCCGTCTGGGATCAGATCTTCAAGCCCATGGTCGGTGCCCAGCGCTGGATCGCGGCCGGGTTGTTCGACGCGGCGCTGCGCGAGAAGGCGAACATGCGGTGGACGCCGGGCGACGAGGTGCTGCTGCGACTGTTCGGCAAGTTCGTCGAGCTTCTGTTCGTCGCGGTCCCTGATGAAATCCGGTTGCATCCAAGAGCGTTGGCCGCGTATCGCCGTGCGCAGGGTCGGTTGCCCGCTGACGCCCCGCTGGTCGAGGCGCCCGCGTTCATGGCGCCGCCCAGCGACCGCCGAGGGCTGCCGATGCACTACGTGCCGCCGCGCAAGTCGTTACTCGATCGCGCGGGCTCCCTGGTGCACACGACGTTCTCCTTGGCGGGGCTGCGTCCGGCGCGCGGACGCCATAAGGCAGCCTAGGAGCATGCTCGAATGGTCTGATGTCGATCTCGCCGTGCGCGATGCCGTCCGTGAGTTCGTCGACAAGGAAATCCGCCCGCACGTCGACGCGCTGGAGAGCGGCGAGATGGAGCCCTACCCCATCGTCCGCAAACTCTTCGCGACGTTCGGCATCACCGACATGGCCCGCGACTCGCTGAACAAGCGGTTGGCGCGGTTGCGCGACGGCGGTGAGTCGTCGGAGAAGTCCTCGGGTGGCGGCATGTTCGGCGACGGCGCCGGCGGCATGGGCTTCGTCGTCATCAGTGAGCTGTGCCGGGTGTCGATGGGTGTCGTCACCGGAATGGGTGTGAGCCTGGGCCTGACGGTGCCGACGATCATGAGCCGCGGCACGCTGGCCCAGCAGGAGCGCTGGCTTCCCGACCTGGTCACCTACGACAAGGTGGGCGCGTGGGCGATCACCGAACCGGATTCCGGCTCGGACGCGTTCGGCGGGATGAAGTCCTACGTAGTTCGTGCCACCGATGGGACGGGCGATTACATCCTCAACGGTCAGAAGACGTTCATCACCAACGGACCCGACGCCGACGTCGTCGTGGTGTACGCCAAGCTCGACGAGCCGGGCGTGGAGAAGCGCGATCGCAAGGTGCTGACCTTCGTCCTGGACCGCGGCATGGAGGGCTTCGTGCAGTCGAAGCCGTTCCGCAAGATGGGCATTCACAGTTCCCGCACCGGCGAGCTGTTCTTCAACAACGTGCGGTTGGGTCGCGACCGGCTGCTCGGCGAGACCGAGGACAATTCCGCGGGTGACGGCCGGGCCAGCGCGCGGTCGAACTTCTCCGCAGAGCGCATCGGGGTCGCCGCGATGGCGCTGGGCGTCATCGAAGAGTGCCTGCGGCTGTCGGTCGACTATGCGAAGAGCCGCAAGCTGTGGGGCCAGGAGATCGGGCAGTTCCAGCTGATCCAACTCAAGCTGGCCAACATGGAGGTCGCCCGGATGAATGTGCGCAACATCCTGTTTCGGGTCATCGAGGCGGCGCAGACCGGTACGGCGATCTCGCTGCCGGAGGCGTCGGCGATCAAGTGGTACTGCTCGCAGGCCGCCACGGACGTCGCGATGGAGGCCGTTCAGCTGTTCGGGGGCAACGGCTACATGACCGAGTACCGCGTCGAGCAGTTGGCGCGCGACGCCAAGTCGCTGATGATCTACGCCGGCAGCAACGAGGTGCAGATCACCCAGGTGGCACGCGGCTTGTTGGCTTAGCTGCGCCGAAACTGAAGGTATGCAGATGAACTGCGAGAAGACGTCTGCACAGATTCAGTTTCGCGCCACCACGTTACATTCGCGCGGCCCGGGCGCTCTGGTACAGGCAGATCGCGGCGGCCGAAGCCACGTTGAGGCTCTCGGCGCTGCCCGGCATCGGGATCCGCACGCGGTGGGTGGCCGCCTCCGCGAGGTCCGCGGGCAGCCCGTGCGCCTCGGGTCCGAACAGCCACGCCGTCGGGGCGGCCAGATCGGCCTCCAACTCGGGACTGTCCAGCGACACCTCCCCGTCGAGGGTGGTGGCCAGGACCTGCAGTCCGGCGGCGGCGAGCTCGGACACCGCTGCCGCCGAGTCCTTCTCGGCGACCACGGGAATCGCGAAGATGCTGCCCGCCGAGGCGCGCAGGCACTTGGCGTTATACGGGTCGACGCTGTCCCCGGCGAACACCACGGCGTCGGCGCCCATCGCGTCGGCGAGGCGGATCAGCGTGCCCGCGTTGCCCGGTTCGGATATCTCGACCGCGACCGCCACCAGCCGGGGGGTCTCGGCGAGCACGTCGCGCAGCGTCGTCTCCGGTGTGGTGCACACGGCGACCAGGCCGACCGGAGTCACGGTCTCCGACAACGCCTTTGCGGCTCGTTCCGTCACCAGGTGCACCGGAACGCCGGTCAGCAACGGGCCGAACCGGTCCGATGCCGCTTCGGTCACGAAGACCTCGCAAACGAGTCCGCGCCGCAACGCCGCCTCGACGAGGTTGGGCCCCTCGGCGAGGAAGCGCGCGGCGCGACGTCGTCCTACGTGGCGGTGAAGTTTGACCGCTGCCGCCACCCGGGCAGAGCGTTCGGTGAGCGTCAGGCAGCCTCGCCCGACGGCGCATTCACATCGGAGGGCAGCGCGCCCTTGGCGACCTCCACCAGCGCGGTGAAGGCGGCCGGATCGCTGACCGCGATCTCGGCGAGGTTCTTGCGGTCCACGTCGACACCGGCGGCCTTCAGGCCCTGGATCAGGCGGTTGTAGGTGATGTCGTTGGCGCGGGCCGCGGCGTTGATGCGGGAGATCCACAGCTTGCGGAACTCGCCCTTGCGGGCACGCCGGTCACGGTAGGCGTAGTTGAGCGAATGCAGCTGCTGCTCTTTGGCCTTGCGGTACAGCCGCGACCGCTGACCCCGGTAGCCCTTCGAGGCCTTGAGGACGCTGCGCCGCTTCTTGTGGGCGTTGACTGCGCGCTTGACGCGTGCCATGAGAGTGTTCCTATTCGTTCAGGTCGTTCGGGTGAAGAGCTGACTCAGCCGTTCAGCAGCTTGTTGACGCGGGCGTTGTCGGCCGCCGAGACGCCGGTGCGGCCTTCCAGGCGACGCGTCCTGGTGCTCGGCTTGTGCTCGAGCAGGTGCCGACGGTTGGCCTTCTGGCGCATGATCTTGCCGGTTCCGGTGCGCCGGAACCGCTTCGAAGCGCCGCTGTGGGTCTTCGCCTTGGGCATGTGTCCTCAGTTCTGTGGTGTTTCGGTCGGTGCTTCGCCGGGCTGAGCGGTTGCGCGCTGGGCAAGTGGCTCATCGGCGTCGTGCTGCGCCTTGGCGCGAGTCTTCGCGCCGCGGTGCGGAGCCAGCACCATCGTCATGTTGCGGCCGTCCTGCTTGGCCGACGTCTCGACGAAGCCGTAGTCGGCGACGTCGGCGCCCAGCCGTTGCAGCAGCCGGTAACCCAACTCGGGCCGCGACTGCTCACGTCCGCGGAACATGATCGTCACCTTGACCTTCGAGCCCGCCTGCAGAAACCGGACCACATGGCCCTTCTTGGTCTCGTAGTCGTGCGGGTCGATCTTGGGACGCAGCTTCTGTTCCTTGACGACGGTCTGCTGCTGGTTCTTGCGAGACTCGCGCGCCTTCTGCGCCGTCTCGTACTTGAACTTGCCGTAGTCCATGATCTTGCACACCGGCGGCTTGGCGTCCGGGGCTACTTCGACAAGGTCGAGATCGGCATCCGCGGCGACGCGGAGAGCGTCTTCGATGCGCACAATGCCTACCTGCTCGCCGCCCGGTCCGATGAGCCGGACTTCGGGTACGCGGATGCGCTCGTTGACGCGGGTCTCAGTGCTGATGGGGCCTCCTACTGTTGTCCTCGGAGGAGCCCACTGCCGCCGGCACTCTGCTCCATCGAACAGAAAGGCCCTGCTCAAAGCAGGGCCCAAAACCGACCAGGACAGGCATAGGATGCCTGTGACCGGACCGCTGAGCCGAGATGGCCAGCGGTGGGAGTGGGACTCCACTTGCTGTCCCTGGCGTTCGCCGGGACGGTCGCGCATGCGAGTCTAGCAGCCATGACCGAGTTTCCCGAAAGCCAGCCGCCACTGCGCGAGCTGGCCGAGATTCCCGCGATCGAGGTGATCACCCGCTCGGCCGTCATGCTGATGAGCGCCGCCGCGGAGAAGCTCGGCCTGTCCGCCGAGAATCCGGACGACAGCCCGCACCGCGACCTCGACGAGGCCCGCAGGCTGATCACTGCGCTCGCGGGGTTGGTCAGCGCCTCGGCCGAGTACCTCGGACCGCACGCCGGCCCCCTGCGCGACGGGCTGAAGTCGTTGCAGTTGGCGTTCCGCGAATCGAGCGCAGCACCAGAGGAACCGGGCAAGGGGCCGGGCGAGAAATACACCGGCCCCGTCTGGTAGTGAGTCACCACGCATTTGACGGGCGCAGCGTTTATCCTCGCGCCCTATGACGGTCGTCACCGCTGCCAGCACCCGTCGCAGGTCGAGGTATCGGTGGGTGCCCGCGGCGGCGGGCTGGACCGTCGGCGTGATTGCCACGCTGTCGCTGATCGCGAGCGTCTCGCCGTTCGTCCGGGCGCTCATCCGGGTGCCGCGCGAGTTCGTCAACGACTACATCTTCAATTTCCCCGACACCAGCTTCGCGTGGGCCTTCGTGCTCGCGCTGCTGGCCGCGGCGCTGGCCGCGCGCAAACGCATCGCGTGGTGGATCCTCATCGGCTACCTAGTCGCCGCGATCGGCTGGAACGTCGGCGACCTGGTCGCCGGCGACGAGTCGCTGGTGCAGGAGATCGGCGAGGTGATCGGCCTCGCCTTCCACGTCGCCGCAATCCTGTTCCTGGTGCTGGCGCGCGCCGAGTTCTGGGCCAAGGTGCGCCGCGGGGCGCTCCTGAAGGCGGCGGCCACCCTGGTCGCCGGGATAGCGGTCGGCACGTTGATCGGATGGGGGCTGCTCGAGCTGTTTCCCGGCTCCCTGGCCCGCCAGGACCGGTTCTGGTACGCGCTGAACCGGGTGGGTGCCTTCGCGGGCGCCGACGCATCGATCTTCTCGGGGCATCCGCACGTACTGGTCAACGCGCTGCTCGGGCTGTTCGGGGCGCTGGCGCTGATGGTCGCGGCCATCGTGCTGTTCCAGTCCCAGCGCGCGGAGAACGCGCTGACCGGCGAGGACGAGTCGGCGATCCGCGGGCTGCTGGAGTTGTACGGCAAAAACGACTCGCTCGGCTACTTCGCCACCCGCCGCGACAAGGCGGTGGTGTTCGCGCCGAACGGCCGCGCCGCCATCACCTACCGCGTCGAGGTCGGCGTCTGCCTGGCGAGCGGCGACCCCGTCGGCGATCCCCGGGCGTGGCCCGCCGCGATCGACGCCTGGCTGGCGCTGTGCCAGAGCTACGGGTGGGCGCCGGGCGTCATGGGCGCCAGCTCGGCCGGCGCCGAGGCATACCGCGCGGCCGGGCTCAACGCGCTGCAACTCGGCGACGAGGCGATCCTGCATCCCGACGACTTCCGGCTGTCTGGTGCGGACATGCGCGCGGTGCGCCAGGCCGTCACCCGGGCCCGACGTGCGGGCGCGAGCGTGCGCATCCGCAGGCATCGTGAGCTCGGCGACGACGAGATGGCCGAGACGATCGAGCGGGCCGACGCGTGGCGCGACACCGACGACGAGCGTGGCTTCTCGATGGCGCTGGGCCGGCTCGGCGATCCCGCCGACGGGGACTGTCTGCTCGTCGAGGCAATCCAGAACGGTGAAGTCGTCGCGATGCTGTCCCTGGTGCCGTGGGGCACCAGCGGCGTCTCGCTGGATCTGATGCGGCGGTCCCCCGGGTCGCCCAACGGCACCGTCGAACTGATGGTCAGCGAGCTGTGCATGCAGGCCGACACGATCGGCGTCACCCGCATCTCGCTGAACTTCGCGATGTTCCGGTCGGCGTTCGAGCAGGGCGCCCAGCTCGGCGCCGGGCCGGTCGCACGGCTGTGGCGCGCCCTGCTGGTGTTCTTCTCGCGCTGGTGGCAGCTCGAGACGCTGTACCGCTCGAACATGAAATACCAGCCGGAGTGGGTGCCGCGGTACGCCTGTTACGAGGACGCGAGACTGGTCCCGCGGGTCGGCGTGGCCTCCGTCATCGCCGAAGGTTTCCTGGTGCTGCCCTTTTCGCGGCGCCATGGGGGTCCCCACACCGGGCATCACATCGCCGTCCCGCAGAACCTGGTCGCGACCGGACTGCTGCACCACGACGGCACAGCGCCCGATGTCATCAGCCTGCAGGCCGATCTGTCCGACGACGACGAGCAGTCGCGACTGCCCGAGCAGGTACGCGTGCGGATGGCCAAGCTGAAGACGTTGCAGGACAGTGGGATCGACGCGTATCCGGTCGGCGAGCCGCCCTCCCACACGATCGCGGACGCGATCGACGCGGGCGACGATCTTCCGGTGACGGTGGCCGGCCGCATCCTGCGAACCCGCGACTACGGCGGAGTGCTGTTCGCCCAGTTACGCGACTGGTCCGCCGAAGTTCAACTGCTGCTGGACAATTCGCTTCTCGACTCTGGTACGACGGCCGACTTCACCCATGCCGTCGATCTGGGCGACCTCCTGCAGGTGTCCGGCACCATGGGCTACAGCAAGAAGGGCACCCGCTCGCTGCTGGTGCAGAACTGGCGGTTGATCGGCAAGTGCCTGCGCCCGCTGCCCGACAAGTGGAAGGGGCTGACCGACCAGGAGGCGCGGGTCCGCGCCCGCTACGTCGACCTGGCGGTCAACTCCGAAGCCCGTGACCTGATCCGGGCCCGTAGCGGTGTCCTGCACGCGATTCGGGAGACATTGGTGGGCAAGGGTTTTCTCGAGGTCGAGACACCCATCCTGCAGCAGATCCACGGTGGCGCGAACGCCCGACCCTTCCAGACGTACATCAACGCCTACGATCTCGGGCTGTACCTGCGCATCGCCCCCGAGCTGTACCTCAAGCGGTTGTGTGTGGGCGGCGTGGAACGGGTCTTCGAACTCGGGCGTGCGTTCCGCAACGAGGGGGTGGACTTCAGCCACAACCCCGAATTCACGCTGCTGGAGGCCTATCAGGCGCACGCCGACTACAACGTCTGGATCGACGGTTGCCGCGAACTGATCCAGAACGCCGCGCAAGCGGCCAACGGTGCCCAGGTGTTTCTGCGGCCCCGTCAGGGCGGCACGCTGGAACCGGTCGACATCTCTGGTGAGTGGACCGTCAAGACCGTGCACGGCGCGGTGTCGGAGGCGCTCGGCGAACAGATCGGACCCGAGACGGAGTTGGCGACGTTGCGCAAGCTTTGCGACGCCGTCGACATCCCGTACCTGACTCACTGGGACGTCGGCGCGGTGGTGCTGGAACTCTATGAGCGGCTCGTCGAGGATCACACCGAGGAGCCGACGTTCTATAAGGACTTTCCCACCTCGGTGTCACCGTTGACGCGTCCCCACCGCAGCATCCCGGGCGTCGCCGAGCGGTGGGACCTGGTGGCCTGGGGCGTGGAGTTGGGCACCGCCTACAGCGAGTTGACCGACCCGGTCGAGCAGCGCAGGCGGCTGCAGGAGCAGTCGCTGCTCGCGGCCGGCGGCGACCCCGAAGCGATGGAACTCGACGAGGACTTCCTGCAGGCCATGGAATACGCGATGCCGCCGACGGGTGGGCTCGGCATGGGCGTCGACCGCGTCGTCATGCTGATCACCGGTCGCAGCATCCGCGAGACGCTGCCCTTCCCGTTGGCCAAGCCCCGTTAGCGCCCCGCCAGGGAGGACGGGTCGACCGGAAAGTCTAAGTAGGTGTCGGGGAAGGTCTCGGGCTTGAACGTGTTGCCGTTGTCCGGGAATCGTTCTGGGTGTGGGACGGCGCAGTCCACCAGCGGCTCGCCGGGGAGGTACCGCGGCGTCGACGCCCGCGGGCAGCGGCACCAGGGTGAGGTCCACTGTGCTCCCGCGGGTGTGCCCGGACTTGTCTGCGATACAGCCGTCGATGAACAACTGGGTCTTGTCGACCCGTGGATAGAACTCGGCTTTCATTCTCTGGTCGAGCAGATCGTCGGGTCGATGTCGCTCAGCGAGACGAACTCCGCGGGCGCGCTCGGCTCGGACTGGGCTGCGGCCGGTGGGGCGGTGACGATGGTTGCGAACAGCCCGACGACGGCGAGCAGTCGCGTCACGGACGACTGGCTATTCCGGGCAATACGACTGGGTTGCAGCACCGACGAAGAAACCACTCTGCTCGATGGTCCAGTTGGCGGGATCGCTGATCTCGACGGCTACCTGCTCCGGAGCCTGGCCCGCGGCCACGTAATCGCATACCGCGTGAGCGAGGGCGATGGCGTCCGCGGGTGTCGAGAACGGGATGCTCTCGGCTTCCAGCACGCTGATGAAGATGTCGTCGCTCTCGTCGGCCATGGCCGGTGCGGCGCAGGCAACCGCCAGGCCGACGGCCGCGACCGCTGAAAAGATGATGGTGCCGCGCATGTTGGGCTCCTCTCCCCGGTTCGCCAACGGCGATACGCTACGCGGGGCGGTGAGGCAGTGCGGCAACTTTTGACAATATTGTCATCCCCGTCATTATTTGCCGTGCAGCAGGCGGGCCCCAAGGCGGCGTACCGTGAGCGACATGCCGGACGAACCGACGCATGAGCCGGAACCCGCGGTCGACGCCGAGATCGTCGAGCCCAAGCCCGAGGCCACCACGCCCGTCGAACCGGTGGACAGCGGGTACACGCCGGGCGGTGTCCCGACGTTCGATGCCGTACGAGAGAAGATCGAGACGCGCTACGGCACCGCGATCGGCGCCTCCGAACTCGCCGCGGAGACCCCCGAGGGCCGCAGCGTTGCCGAGCAGTACGACGAACGTCAGCGTGCGGCCGCAGAGCGACTCGCGCAGATCCGTGAGCAGATGCGCAAGGCCGACGACTCTCAGTAATCCGACTCGGCGGCGAGGATCTCCGCGAGGAACGCGTCGTCGGCGGGTCGGCCCAACCGCGACCGCGCGAAGGCGCGCACGCGCTCTCGGGTCTGCATCGACTCCGGCACGTCGGCGCCGACGGTCACCTCGGTGGTTCCCCAGTCGTGGTTCCAGGCAACCGTTTCCGGGAGCGGCGTGCCGTCGGCGCCGGTCAGCGGGAACGATGCGCCACCGTCGGCAGCGAGCACACCGGCGCCGACACCACCGTCCGAGCGCAGCCGCACCGCGATCCCGTGCGGTGATCCGTAACCCGTCAACTCGGCCCGCACCACGGCCTCGACGTCTCCGCCGGTGACCTCGATCGTCCAGTCGACGGTCTCCTCGGCGGCGTCGAAGATGCCGGGCGGCACCGCCGCCCAGTTGATCGACGCGGTGCCGTTGGCCACCGCGCCCGGCCCGTGTCCGCGGCGGTCACCGCCCGCCGCGAGCGCGTAGTCGTCACGGCGTCTCACCGCGAACTCCTCACCGAACGCCACCCCGGCGTCGTCGGCCACCTCGCGGCACCGGTCGACGAGATCGATGACCCGCGGGTCGCCCTGCGCGGCAGCGGCATTGAGTGCTGCGCTGTGCGGTGCCAGCAGTTGCTCGATGTCCGAGTCGAACGTGTCGTCACCGAAGAAGTCCTGCGCCTCCGCGGTCAGAAGCGCGATCTCCGCCTCGAGCAGGGCACCGTCGAGCATCGCGATGGCGTCACGCTGGCTGGCCGGCCACCATCGTCGCAGCCAGTGTCCCAGTGCCAATCTGCGCAGTCGGCCCAGCGCGCCCGGGCGCACATCGACGCCGGACAACTCGACCGTGCCGACCTCCTCCGGCGATCGTGCCAGCAGTGCCGACGCCAGCACGCTGTGCCCGCTCTCACCGACGACCCGCCACAGCCAGTCGGCCCGGGCCGGATCTGTGAACGTGATCTGGGCGTCGCTGCCATCGTCGACCGTCCACGACAGCACCGCACCGCTGACCTCCACCACGGCGACCAACGGAGTCGGCGTCGCCAGAGGCCCGGTGCTCCAGAGTCCGGAGTCGGCCGTCAGTCTCATCCGGCCACCTGCAGTTCCAGCATCGTCTTGATGCGCTGCCGGTGGTCCAGGCTCACCGACCGCGCCACACCTTCGAGGAGCGCGCGCACGTCATCGACGTCGTCACACGGCTCCTGCCACACGTCACGGCCGTGCAGACGTGCCCACAACCGATTGAGGTACGGCCGCGCGAAGCCGGCCAGGTCGTCGATCACCTGCTGCTGGCGCGGGTGGACCGGGCCGCCCGCGGCGAGGTACCGGCGCGCGTGCAGGACGTAGGCCTCCTTGCGCAACCGGGCCTGGATCTGCGCCGCCAGCAGGTAGCGCGGGTCGGCGTCTTCGGCCAGCGGCGCCAGGCCGACCGCCACCTCAATGCCTGCGATCATGGTCGCCTGCTTGTCCTCGGCGAGCAGTCCCCACGGCGCGCACGACCGGTCGACCTCCTCGGCGCACAGCATCGGTACATCGGGCAGCTCGTCGCGGTCCAGCGCACGGCGCAGGGTCGCGCGCACCCGGTCGACGACGCTGCGATTCAACGGGCGTTCGATCTCCGAGCCGCCGACGACGGCCGGTGGTGACTGCGGCTCAACGGAGCTGAGTCCGAGCGTCACGATCGACCACGGCAGGTCCGCGCCGGGCACCCGCGCCAGGGCGCCCAGGTTGTACGGCGCGGCGTCGGCGATCAGCGCTAGCCAAACCCGTTGGCGTGCGGCCTGTTCGCTGTGGCCCGCCGCACGGCCGAGGACGGTGGTCAGCCCTGCCAGGAACGGGCCGGTGATCTCGGTGCCGGGCCGGACATCGTTCCAGCTGCGGTTGAGCTGCTCGGCCAGCCTGCCCATCGCCCGCTGATCGGCGACGTACCGGTTGAGCACTTCGATGGTGACTCGGCCCCGGTCGTCATGGATTCCGCGAAGTACGCTTTCGGCTGCAGCCGAATCCCCTTCGGCGGGTGCGCCTTTCGCTACGGCCAGCTCGAAGCACGCGGGGAAGTACAGCTCCTGGGCGTTTCCGGTGGTGATGCGCAGGCGACGCCGTTCGCGCTTGAGCAGTTCGAACCACGCGGCCGCGGCGCGCAACTGGCCGGCCTGACCGACGATCAGTTCGTGCATCGCGTCGGCCGTCGCGGCCGGCACCAACGGCGCCGAAAACTGAGGGTTGGACCGTAACCGCAGCACCAGCGGGTCGATGATCCGTTTGACGGTGCGCCGCAACGGTCCGCCGTCGTCGCCGCTGAGCACCTCGACCCCGGGCCCGACCGCACGCCAGGCCCGGTCGATGACCGCGCGTCGCGGACGGGTGAGGTCCACCGCCGCCTCTGTGCTCATTCGGACAGGATAGAAGTTCGGATCGCAAGTTGACAGCCGGAAAGTTGGGTTCGGTAGCCGGTCGGCCAGCGGACCCTTGACACATGCTCACTGCGCTGTTGTACGCGATTCTCGTCACCTCCTTCATCGCCCTGGCGGCCACGTTGTTACACCGCAGCCGAATCGAATTGCCCACCAACTCCGACGAAGCCGACGAGCGCCTGGCCGCCGCCGACGACATCCTGGCCGCCCGCGCCGACTTCGACCGGATGCTGGTCCGCAAGGGTCTGGTCACCGGCGAACATGTGCTCCTCATCCGGCACGGAACGAAATCCCGCGCGGTGGTCACCGGCATGAAGGCAACGGGAGCGGCGCGAGAAGACCACCGCGAAGTGGAACTCGACGTGATGGTGAAAAGGCCGGAGGGCGGACAGTTTCCTGCGCACGGGCGGGCGTTGATTCCGGCGTCGTGCCTGACGAAGGTCGCCCCGGGCAGCATCATCGACACGTACTACCGCTGGGGCGACGAGTCCGCGGTGGCCGTGAGTGTGCCCCCGGCCTGATCAGCGGGCGTCGTCGACGGCGAAGCTGACCAGCGCCGCCCAGTACAGCGGGCTCGCGGTCGAATCGCCGGCACGCCAGTCCCGCATCCGTTGCCGCTGCCAACGGTTCACGGCGCATCCGCCGTCGTCCTCCTCGTGGGCACGATCGACGGCGACGATGGTCTCGGTCATGGGATCGGCATCGCCACCGGCGAATTGGCGGTAGCCCGCCGCGGTGGGCAGCGACCACAGCGTGGCGGTCACCAGTTGGGCGCCACCCAGGATCATCGCAGCCACCAGCCCACTCGCCTCGTCGAATTGGTAGTCACCGCCGGATGCACACGCCAGCAATGCGACTCGCGGCGGAATCGGTAATCGCGACGACATCAGATCCGCCGCGGTGAGCGGACGCTCCTCGGCCAGGTGCAACGCCGCACGATCGGCGTGGCCGATGTCGCCGTCGGCGGCGCTGGCGTGCCCCACATAGAGCAGCCGGCTCGGGTTGCGGGCCAGGAGGTCTGCCAACCATTTCCGATCCGCGTCGCTGCGCCGGAACAATTCGACGGTATCGGGGGCGGTCGGCAGAACCGGTCGCGATGCGGCGAGTTCGGCGACGTGGCGGGCCAACGGTGTGTCCGCCGATGGCCTGCCGAGCACGGATCCCAGCGGCGAATCCGGCCGCTGTCCGGGTACCCGCGGGTCGAGCACCAGGAGAACCGGATTGGTGCGTCTGCTGCCCCAATCCACCGAGGCGCGGGCCGAGTTGACGATGTTCGGTGGCGCCGCCATGAGCACCTCGACGAGCTCCATCAACCGGTGCCCCGCATCGCCGGGGACCGCGAACAGCCCCCACGGCATCCGGGCCAGCCGCGCGCTGGGCGAGACGAACAGTGCCGCGCGCGGCGACGACGCGTAATCGACCAGCAGCCGCCAGGCGGCCGGGATGATCAGTTTCTCCCCCAGCGCCTCGGCGAGGCGGGCTTCCGTTGTGGGCGAAGCGAAAGCGTCCCTGGTGAGCGCACGGTCGAGCGCGTCGCGCCGGGTCTCCTCACCGACGGGATCCGGCAGCGCGTTGCTCAGGTGCTCGACGGCGGCGAGCAGGTCGGGTTGCTCCACCACCCAGGTGACGGTCTTGGCCGGGTCGCCGACAACACGCAAACTGGCATATGTCGCGACGCCCACGTCGGCGAACCGCAGGACAAGCGTTTGGGTCACGGCCACGTCGACCAGGCCGGCTCGTCCGCGGTGACGTTGCGGCCGTAGCGTTCCGCAGCCAGCGCGCGGTAGCGGCCGACGATCGGGGCCTGCGTCGGGTCCATCACCAGCGGTGGCAGCGGTCCGAGCCGGGTCAGGGAAGCGCGGCTGAGAACCCCGGGCCCGGAGGCGACCAGTGCATAGTCCTCGGCGGACTCGACCGGCACCGCGGCGGTCGCCGTGCCCGCCCACTCCTGCGGGTCCACCGGACCCGGTTCGGCACTGAACGTGCCGCGAGCGCTGTGGTATTCGATGAGTTCGCTGACGAGCTCGGTGTTCCCCCACTCCCAGGCGACGGCGAAGGCGCCGGCCAGCATCGGTGCGGAAACGTAGGTGGCCCAACGCATTCGCGCGTCGGCATCGGGAATCGAATGGCGCACGGAGTCGACGGCCAGCGCCGCGGGCAGCTTGAGCTCGGCGGACTGCTGCAACTTGTGCTCCGCGTTGGCCGGATCGGCCAGTGCGTCGGCGCGCCAGATGTTGCCCAGCTGGTCATCGAGGCGCGCGTACTGCAGCCAGCTGTGCCGTGGCCAGCTGTCCAGCAGGTCACGGGCCTGCGCGACGCGTTCGACCGCCGCGGCGAAGTCGCCGCGGAAGATATCCACCCAACTGCGCTGCAACAGGATTCGATGGATGTGTAGCGGCTTCTCGATCTCGCGCCAGTGCCGCTCGGCGTGCCCGAGGCGTTCGTCGGCGTCGTCGAGCGCGCCTACCGAGATGGCGATCAGCCCGAAGTACAGCCAACACCGCGACACGTCATGCGCGCGGGCGTGCTCGGCGATGGCCGGATAGGCCGCGTGGACGAGTGTCTGCGCTTGCGGGCGGTCACCTGCCGACCAGGCGGCCGTCGCGCGCTCGAGTTGTGTTCTCGACATAGCCAGGTCCCACTGGCGCGCCTCCGCACGTGCCCCGGCCCGGCGCAGCCACGGTTCGGCCTCGGCGAGCCGGCCGGTCTCGACGCAGAACCTGCCGTAGGCGGTCGCACCGAGCACGAGCAGATGATCGTCGGACTCCCCGCCGCTGCGCGGTCCCTCGATCGTGTCGATCACCTTCTGCCACAACGGAATCGACCGTACGTGCAGGTCGTCGTCGCACAGTGCGACCGCGCACAGGATCCGCGCGTGGGTGACAAGGTACCGGCGTTCGTCGGCGAGGTCCGCGAAGTCGGTCGCGTCGTCGTCGGTGAGCGTCAGCAGCGCGGCCTCGGCGGCTTCGTGCTCGCCGTGTGCGGCAGCCAGGCCGACCTGCAGGAACTGGGCCCGCCGGAAGTATCGGCGGAGCATGTGCCGCACCTCGGCCTCCGACAGTGTCACCCGCGCGGCGTCGTCCGGCCTGCTGCCGGCGAGGATCGCCGCGTAGACGTCCAGGCAGTCGCGGATACGCCGGAGACACTCCTCGGTTCCCTCGTAGGCGGTCCGGACGAGGTAGATCTCACCGAGCTGGGCGTACACCTCCATCAGCCAGTCGTCGCGGTCGGCCTGTTCGATAAGCGGGACGAGCGAGAGCAACAGCTCCTTCGCGGTCGCCTCGTCGGCGGCGAACGCCAGGTGACGCGCGCGCTCTAGGTCGCCGAGGATCGTCACGGTCGAATCATAGGAAGCGGCGGGCGTGTTGGACACGCCCGCCGCTCCGCAGAATGCGGGAGCATCAACTGCAGTCGACCTTGACGGTGAACGGCTTGGTGATCATCCCGGCCATCGGGTTGGAGATGTCGGCGCCGGTGGCCTCACCGGTGATCGTGTAGGTGCTGCCGTCGACCTTGACCTCGGCCGAGCCGACCTTGGCGCCCATCGTGTTGGTGACGGCCAGCGCGTTGCCGTCGACGACCATGCCCAGCGACTCCACCGTCGGCGTCGCCTCGTCGGTCATCACGATGCCCAGGCCCTGCTGACCGCCGACCGCACCGCTGGCGACGTTGATCTTGCCGCCCTGCTTCACGCAGGTCACCGAGTTGACGTCGAGGCCGGCGAGATCCTTGCCGTCGACCTTCACCTCGGTGCTGCCGCCGGTGCTGACCTGCGAGTTCCCGGCGGCCGTCGCGGAAGGAGCGCTGCCCTTGTCGTCCGAGCAGCCCACCAGGAACGCGGCGCCGGCGGCCAGTCCGATCACGCCTGCGACGACTCGATTCATCGATCTTCCCTTCGTTCGTACGTCAGCCCCGATGGCGTCCGTCGTGAGGCAAGTCAACGCGCGGCGAATCGCTACCGATCCCAAAGTTTGTCGGTTCCCGCAGGTACGGTTCGCAGGCAATGCGCAGATTCACCGTCGAGCAGCGCCGTGCCCGGCTCGCCCGGCGCCACTTCCTGTGCCGGACCGCCGGCTCGGTTCACGACGTCGTGAGTGCTGTCGTGGGCCTACACGCCACGGACCCCGCCACGCCGTACCTGTCACTGTGGGCGCGGGTACCGGACTTCGCGGTCGCGGACCTGGACGCACTGGTGTACGAGCGGCGCTCGCTGGTCAAGCATCTCGCGATGCGCCGGACGCTCTGGACGGTGCACGCGCGGGACCTGCCGATGATCCAGTCCGCGGCCAGCGATCGGGTCGCCGACAACGAGCGCCGTCGCCTCATCGCCGACGCGCAGAAGGCCGGGGTGTGCACCGACGGCGACGCGTGGCTCGACGCCGCGTGCGCCGCGGTGCTGCGGTACCTCACCGAGAACGGGCCCACCAACGCCAAGGACCTGCGCGCCGCTGTGCCGGAGCTCGCCGGCACCTATGACCCGGCGCCGGGAAGACGGTGGGGCGGCGAAACACCATTGGGGCCGCGAATTCTCACCGTGATGGCGGTGCGCGGGGACATCGTCCGCGGGCCCAACGACGGCAGGTGGACGGCCTCGCGCCCGCGCTGGGTGCCTGCCGGTGACTGGCTCGAATCGGTCGACACCGCGGATCCGGACGCGGCCCGCGCCGACGCGGTGCGTCGCTGGCTCAAGGCATTCGGGCCCGCGACCGTCACCGACGTCAAGTGGTGGTTCGGGAACACGTTGACCTGGGCCCGGCATGCGCTGCGCGACATCGCCGCCGTCGAGGTCGATCTGGAGGGCACGCCGGGGTTCGTGCTGCCCGACGACCTCGACGACGACCCGCAGCCCGAACCGTGGTGTGCGCTGCTGCCGGGACTCGACATCACCACGATGGGCTGGTTCGACCGGGACTGGTATCTCGGCGGGCACCGCGGGCACGTGTTCGACACGAACGGCAACGGCGGGCCGACCGCATGGTGTGACGGCAGGATCGTCGGCGCCTGGGGTCAGGACGACGACGGCCGCGTCGAGGTGCGACTGCTCGAGGACGTCGGCCGCTCAGCGCGCAAGGCACTGCAGCGTCGCGCCGATGAGCTGACCGAGTGGCTGGACGGCGTGCGGATCAGCCCACGCTTCCCGTCTCCCCTGTCCAAGCGCCGAAACTGAAGAAATGCAGGGCTTCACGCCGGCAGATTCATACGGTCACTGCAATATCGCCGTTTGGAGGTTGCAATGCCGTCTGGATACCCCGTCCCATTGGCGGTGCGGAGACAGTTCGTCGACCTGGTGTGTGCCGGCACTCCGGTGCTCG
>NZ_JBDPMF010000016.1:0-5385 GCF_039871645.1 Mycobacterium sp. B14F4
GCGGGTGTGTTGTTTGAGAACTCAATAGTGTGTTTGGTGGTTTTTGTTTGTTGTTTTTTGTCGCATCCTTTTTTCCCGTTTAGGGGTGTGATGTTTTTTTGACCAGTTTTGGACTGGTTGCTTGGTTCGGATTGTTCTGAACGGCCTTTTTTGGTTTTTGTTTGGAGAGTTTGATCCTGGCTCAGGACGAACGCTGGCGGCGTGCTTAACACATGCAAGTCGAACGGAAAGGCCCTTTCGGGGGTGCTCGAGTGGCGAACGGGTGAGTAACACGTGGGTGATCTGCCCTGCACTTTGGGATAAGCCTGGGAAACTGGGTCTAATACCGAATACACCTCTCCTGCTGCATGGTGGGTGGGGGAAAGCTTTTGCGGTGTGGGATGGGCCCGCGGCCTATCAGCTTGTTGGTGGGGTGATGGCCTACCAAGGCGACGACGGGTAGCCGGCCTGAGAGGGTGTCCGGCCACACTGGGACTGAGATACGGCCCAGACTCCTACGGGAGGCAGCAGTGGGGAATATTGCACAATGGGCGCAAGCCTGATGCAGCGACGCCGCGTGAGGGATGACGGCCTTCGGGTTGTAAACCTCTTTCAATAGGGACGAAGCGCAAGTGACGGTACCTATAGAAGAAGCACCGGCCAACTACGTGCCAGCAGCCGCGGTAATACGTAGGGTGCGAGCGTTGTCCGGAATTACTGGGCGTAAAGAGCTCGTAGGTGGTTTGTCGCGTTGTCCGTGAAAACTCACAGCTTAACTGTGGGCGTGCGGGCGATACGGGCAGACTGGAGTACTGCAGGGGAGACTGGAATTCCTGGTGTAGCGGTGGAATGCGCAGATATCAGGAGGAACACCGGTGGCGAAGGCGGGTCTCTGGGCAGTAACTGACGCTGAGGAGCGAAAGCGTGGGGAGCGAACAGGATTAGATACCCTGGTAGTCCACGCCGTAAACGGTGGGTACTAGGTGTGGGTTTCTTCCTTGGGATCCGTGCCGTAGCTAACGCATTAAGTACCCCGCCTGGGGAGTACGGCCGCAAGGCTAAAACTCAAAGGAATTGACGGGGGCCCGCACAAGCGGCGGAGCATGTGGATTAATTCGATGCAACGCGAAGAACCTTACCTGGGTTTGACATGCACAGGACGCCGGCAGAGATGTCGGTTCCCTTGTGGCCTGTGTGCAGGTGGTGCATGGCTGTCGTCAGCTCGTGTCGTGAGATGTTGGGTTAAGTCCCGCAACGAGCGCAACCCTTGTCTCATGTTGCCAGCGCGTTATGGCGGGGACTCGTGAGAGACTGCCGGGGTCAACTCGGAGGAAGGTGGGGATGACGTCAAGTCATCATGCCCCTTATGTCCAGGGCTTCACACATGCTACAATGGCCGGTACAAAGGGCTGCGATGCCGTGAGGTGGAGCGAATCCTTTCAAAGCCGGTCTCAGTTCGGATCGGGGTCTGCAACTCGACCCCGTGAAGTCGGAGTCGCTAGTAATCGCAGATCAGCAACGCTGCGGTGAATACGTTCCCGGGCCTTGTACACACCGCCCGTCACGTCATGAAAGTCGGTAACACCCGAAGCCGGTGGCCTAACCCCTTGTGGGAGGGAGCCGTCGAAGGTGGGATCGGCGATTGGGACGAAGTCGTAACAAGGTAGCCGTACCGGAAGGTGCGGCTGGATCACCTCCTTTCTAAGGAGCACCGTTAATTGTTCCCCCGTGCCTCACATGTGTGAGGGGTTCGCGGTTGGGAGATCAGTGCCGGCGCCTGTAGTGGGCGTTACCGGTGGGTGCACGACAAACGTTGAGCCGCAGCGGGATTACTGCGGTGATGGAATTGCCAGACACACTATTGGGCTTTGAGACAACAAGCCCGCTATCTCTTCGTCCCGAGTGTGGGAAACCGGGGATAGGACTGGTTGTCGCCCCGTCTTTGGTGGTGGGGTGTGGTGTTTGATTTGTGGATAGTGGTTGCGAGCATCTGAAACAGGAGCCTTGTGGGCTTTTGTTTCATGCAATTTCTTCTGTAATAGTGTTTGTGTGTAAGTGTTTAAGGGCGCATGGTGGATGCCTTGGCACTGGGAGCCGATGAAGGACGTGGGAGGCTGCGTTATGCCTCGGGGAGCTGTCAACCGAGCGTGGATCCGAGGATGTCCGAATGGGGAAACCCGGCACGAGTGATGTCGTGTCACCTGCATCTGAATACATAGGGTGCAGGGGGGAACGCGGGGAAGTGAAACATCTCAGTACCCGTAGGAAGAGAAAACAATTGTGATTCCGTGAGTAGTGGCGAGCGAAAGCGGAGGATGGCTAAACCGTGTGCATGTGATACCCGGCGGGGGTTGTGTGTGCGGTGTTGTGGGGCGTTTCTTCTTCTCTCCGCCGAGAGAAGCGAAAGTGATAAACCGTTGGGTTAGTTGAAGTGGCCTGGGATGGTCTGCCGTAGTGGGTGAGAGCCCCGTAGACGAAAACTCAACGGCTTTCGTGAAATGTTTTCCCCGAGTAGCAGCGGGCCCGTGGAATCTGCTGTGAATCTGCCGGGACCACCCGGTAAGCCTGAATACTTCTCAGTGACCGATAGCGGATCAGTACCGTGAGGGAATGGTGAAAAGTACCCCGGGAGGGGAGTGAAAGAGTACCTGAAACCGTGTGCCTACAATCCGTCAGAGCCCTCGACTTTGTTGTGGGGTGATGGCGTGCCTTTTGAAGAATGAGCCTGCGAGTCAGGGACATGTCGCGAGGTTAACCCGGGTGGGGTAGCCGCAGCGAAAGCGAGTCTGAATAGGGCGTATCACGTCAGTAGTGGCGTGTGTAGTGGTGTGTTCTGGACCCGAAGCGGAGTGATCTACCCATGGCCAGGGTGAAGCGCGGGTAAGACCGCGTGGAGGCCCGAACCCACTTAGGTTGAAGACTGAGGGGATGAGTTGTGGGTAGGGGTGAAAGGCCAATCAAACTCCGTGATAGCTGGTTCTCCCCGAAATGCATTTAGGTGCAGCGTCGCATGTTTCTTGTTGGAGGTAGAGCTACTGGATGGCCGATGGGCCCTACTAGGTTACTGACGTCAGCCAAACTCCGAATGCCGACAAGTCAAAGTGTGGCAGTGAGACGGCGGGGGATAAGCTCCGTGCGTCGAGAGGGAAACAGCCCAGATCGCCGGCTAAGGCCCCTAAGCGTGTGCTAAGTGGAAAAGGATGTGCAGTCGCGAAGACAACCAGGAGGTTGGCTTAGAAGCAGCCACCCTTGAAAGAGTGCGTAATAGCTCACTGGTCAAGTGATTGTGCGCCGATAATGTAGCGGGGCTCAAGCACACCGCCGAAGCCGCGGCATCGAAGTTATTCGATGGGTAGGGGAGCGTCCCTCATCCGGTGAAGCCACCGTGTAAACGGGTGGTGGAGGGTGGGGGAGTGAGAATGCAGGCATGAGTAGCGATAAGGCAAGTGAGAACCTTGCCCGCCGGAAGACCAAGGGTTCCTGGGCCAGGCCAGTCCGCCCAGGGTGAGTCGGGACCTAAGGCGAGGCCGACAGGCGTAGTCGATGGACAACGGGTTGATATTCCCGTACCCGTGTATGAGCGTCCCTGACGAATCCACACCGCTAACCACCCAAAAGGTGGCCTACCAATCCCTTTCGAGGGGGCGGGGGTCGCCGGCTGCGTGGGACCCGTGTGGGTAGTAGTCAAGCGATGGGGTGACGCAGGAAGGTAGCCGTACCAGTCAGTGGTAATACTGGGGCAAACCTGTAGGGAGAACGATAGGCAAATCCGTCGTTCACAAATCCTGAGAGGTGATGCATAGCCGAGTGAGGCGAATTCGGTGATCCTATGCTGTCGAGAAAAGCCTCTAGCGAGCGCATACACGGCCCGTACCCCAAACCAACACAGGTGGTCAGGTAGAGAATACCGAGGCGTACGAGTGAACTATGGTTAAGGAACTCGGCAAAATGCCCCCGTAACTTCGGGAGAAGGGGGACCCACACGGTGTGACGGACCCTTGCGGTCCCGAGCACAAGTGGGTGGCACAAACCAGTGAGAAGCGACTGTTTACTAAAAACACAGGTCCGTGCGAAGTCGCAAGACGATGTATACGGACTGACGCCTGCCCGGTGCTGGAAGGTTAAGAGGACCCGTTAACCCCTCGGGGTGAAGCGGAGAATTTAAGCCCCAGTAAACGGCGGTGGTAACTATAACCATCCTAAGGTAGCGAAATTCCTTGTCGGGTAAGTTCCGACCTGCACGAATGGCGTAACGACTTCTCAGCTGTCTCAACCATAGACTCGGCGAAATTGCATTACGAGTAAAGATGCTCGTTACGCGCGGCAGGACGAAAAGACCCCGGGACCTTCACTACAACTTGGTATTGGTGCTCGATACGGTTTGTGTAGGATAGGTGGGAGACTGTGAAACACTGACGCCAGTCAGTGTGGAGTCGTTGTTGAAATACCACTCTGATCGTATTGGGCCTCTAACCTCGAACCGTCTATCCGGTTCAGGGACAGTGCCTGGCGGGTAGTTTAACTGGGGCGGTTGCCTCCTAAAAAGTAACGGAGGCGCCCAAAGGTTCCCTCAACCTGGACGGCAATCAGGTGTTGAGTGTAAGTGCACAAGGGAGCTTGACTGCGAGACTGACACGTCAAGCAGGGACGAAAGTCGGGACTAGTGATCCGGCACCCCCGAGTGGAAGGGGTGTCGCTCAACGGATAAAAGGTACCCCGGGGATAACAGGCTGATCTTCCCCAAGAGTCCATATCGACGGGATGGTTTGGCACCTCGATGTCGGCTCGTCGCATCCTGGGGCTGGAGCAGGTCCCAAGGGTTGGGCTGTTCGCCCATTAAAGCGGCACGCGAGCTGGGTTTAGAACGTCGTGAGACAGTTCGGTCTCTATCCGCCGCGCGCGTCAGAAGCTTGAGGAAACCTGTCCCTAGTACGAGAGGACCGGGACGGACGAACCTCTGGTACACCAGTTGTCCCACCAGGGGCACCGCTGGATAGCCACGTTCGGACAGGATAACCGCTGAAAGCATCTAAGCGGGAAACCCCCTCCAAGACCAGGCTTCTCACCCATCAAGTGGGATAAGGCCCCCCGCAGACCACGGGATCGATAGACCAGACCTACACACTTAGCAATAAGTTCAGGGAACTGGCACTAACCGGCCGAAAACTTACAACAAACAAACCCGCAACCACACCCACAACCAACCCACACCCCACCACCAAAAACACCGGGGACACAAAACAACCCACCACACCACAGTGGGCACCACAAAATAAATAGAGTTACGGCGGTCAATAGCGACAGGGAAACGCCCGGACCCATCCCGAACCCGGAAGCTAAGCCTGCCAGCGCCAATGATACTACCCAACACGGGTGGAAAAGTAGGACACCGCCGAACACAAATTA
>NZ_JBDPMF010000017.1:0-1340 GCF_039871645.1 Mycobacterium sp. B14F4
CGGGCGGCTTGGGTGGGGGTGTAGGTGTAGGTGCCGTTGGTGGTGATGGTGACGGTGCCGCTGCTGGGTTGGGTGGGCACGGTGTAGGTCAGTGGGTTGCCGTCGGGGTCGGTGAAGTTCAGCGATCCGGTGACGGCGCCGTTGGTGGGGTTGGGGGTGCCGACAGTGGGCGTGCCTGCCACCGGCGGCTGGTTGTTCGCGGCGGTGGTTACCAGGGAGACCCACCGCAACGCCCTGTCGGCGGCGTCGGTGACGAACAGCCTTGTGCCATCGGCACTGAGCGACAAAGTGTGAGCACCGGTCTCGGGGTTGGCGTCGATCTGCACGGTGCGGATGACGGTGTTGGTGGCCGGGTCGATCACCGAAATGGTGTCGTCGCTGTTCGCGACGTAGACCAAGGTGCCGTCGGCACTGACCACCACCGAGGTCGGGTTGGCTTTGCTGGCCAAGGTGATGGTGCCTATCACCTGGTTGAAGGTTGTGCTGGCGGGGTTTGCATCGATCACTGACACCGAATCGCTGTTCTGGTTCGTCACATACGCACGGGTGCCGCTGACCGCGACATCAGAGGGGTACATTCCCACTCGGACGGTGGCGATGACGGCGGCCGCGGCGGTGTCGACGACCGAGACGGTGAAACCGTTCTTATTGGCAACGTACAGCCGGGATCCGTCGGGGCTGAGCGCCACCCCGGTCGGAAAGGCGCCCACCCTGACCGTGGTGACCACGGTGCGGGTGGCGGTGTTGATCACCGACACGGAGTTGCCACTGGCGTTGGCCACGTACAGGCGAGATCCGTCGGAACTGAGCACCGCACCGATCGGGCCGGCGCCCACCGCGATTGTGCCGACCACCGTGTTGGTCTGAGTGTCGATGATTGACACCGAGTTCGACCACGAGTTGGTGACATAGATCTGTTTCTGATCCGGGCTCGCAACCACGGTGGTCGGTTTGGTGCCGACCGATATGGTTTTGATCACTGTGGGTGTCGACGTCGACAGGTCGATCACCGACACCGAGGCCGAGCTTTGGTTGGCCACATAGGCGGTGTTGCCGATCACCACCACACCGGCCGGGTTGGTGCCCGTCGAGCCCACCGCGGGCGACACGGTGAGATCGGCCGGCGACACCGGCACGCTCACCGTCGTTGTCACCGTGGACGTTCCGTCGCTCACCGACACCGTGAACGCATCCGTATCGACCCAGTTGGTCTGCTGAGCGGCGAGCCGCGCCGCAACGGTCGGTGTATAGCTGAACGTCCCATCGGAATTGACCGTCACCGAACCACTCGCCGGCTGGGTGACGAGGGTGTAAGTCAATGTGTCGCCGTCGGCATCGGT
>NZ_JBDPMF010000018.1:0-1312 GCF_039871645.1 Mycobacterium sp. B14F4
CTTGAAGTACCCCAGGTTTTGTTCCTACTTGGTTGCGAGGGCCGGGGTTGGCTGGCTCGCAGGGTGTGAGGCGCCGGTCAGGGCGGCCTCGTACTCGGCTGGTGGAACGTAGCCGAGGGTCTCATGCAGGCGTTCCTCGTTGTACCAGAACACCCATTGGGCGGTGGCCAGTTCGACGTCGTCGACGCAACGCCACGGTTTGCCACGGTTGATCAACTCGGTCTTGTAGGCGGCGTTGACCGCCTCGGCGAGGGCGTTGTCATAACTATCGCCGCGAGAGCCCACCGAAGGGGCGATCCCGAGCTCGCCGAGACGTTCGGTGTATACCAGCGATAGGTATTGTGATCCGCGGTCGGAATGATGAACCAACTCAGATAGATCTGAGTTCGCCTGCCACACAGCATGATCGAATGCCTGCAGAGGCAGATCCTCGGTGCGCATACTGGCCGCGACCGCCCAGCCGGCTATCTTTCTGCTGCAGGCGTCGGTGACGAACGCGGTGTAGCAGAATCCCTGCCAGGTGCGCACAAAGGTGATGTCGGCGACCCACAACCGGTTCGGAGCGGCCGCCTTGAACTGCCGGTTGACCAGGTCTGCCGGCCGTTGCTCGGCCGGATCAGTGATCGTGGTGAACACTGGCTTGCCGCGCTGCACCCCGCGCAGTCCAGCCTTGCGCATCAACCGGCGGGTCTGCTCGCGGCCGCACCGCCAACCCTGACGCTTCATGGCCTGATGCATCTTGAGCACCCCGTAACACGAGTAGTTCTTCTCGTGCACCGCGCGCAGATCGGCGATCAGCTGCTCGTCGCGGATCTCACGGTCGCACGCCGGGCGGGTCTTGGCCGCCCGATAGCCGCGCGATGTGAGAAAACCAGTGGTTGCTGCCCGCAAGACACGGCAAATGAGCTCGACCCCGAACTGACCGCGGTGGGCGTCAATGAAGGCGATCATTTCGTCGCGGGGCGGTCGAGCTCGGCTGCAAAAAACGCTGATGCAGCTTTGAGAACCTCGTTGGCTCTGCGGGTTTCGGCGAGCTCACGCTTAAGTCGGCGGATCTCGGCGTGCTCTTGGCTCGTCGTTCCGGGGCGCTCACCGGCCTCCACCTGCGCCTTGCGGCGCCACCGGCGCAGCGACTCCTCCGAGATACCAAGTTTGCTCGCCACAGACTTAATCGCCTCAAACTCCGAGATATCTGAGGCCTCCATCGTGGTCTCCAACAACCGCAACGCACGCTGCCGAAACTCCGGCGAATACTGACGGGGCATTCTTCCAATCCTCCTATAGGGATCGGAACAAAACCTGGGGTACTTCA
>NZ_JBDPMF010000019.1:0-1121 GCF_039871645.1 Mycobacterium sp. B14F4
GCGTTGGGCTGGAGTGTCGAGATTCAGGGTGGGTCGGGGTCGGCTGTTGAGTTTGTCTTGGACCCGTTTGAGGTCGGTTTTGGTGTAGCCGCTGAGGTCGGCGCCCTTTTCGAACCAGAACCGCAGCAGTCGGTTGGTGTTTTCGTTGCTGCCACGCTGCCAGGGTGAATGGGGATCGCAGAAGTAGACCGGGGCCTGCAACTGCAGGCTGATGTCGTGCCAGCTGGCCATCTCACTGCCGCGGTCCCAGGTGATGGTGCGGCGCAGATGGGCCGGCAGCTCATTCATCGCCTCGATCATCGCGGTGGCCACCGAATCGGCGGTGTGATCGTCGGGTAGGTGCAACAGGATGGTGAATCGGGTGCTGCGCTCAACCAGGGTGCCGATCGCGCTGGCACATCCGGCGCCCAGGATCAGGTCACCTTCCCAATGCCCCGGTACGGCACGGTCATCAACCACGGCGGGACGCTGGCTGATGGCGATCACATCGCTGAACTTCCCGCGGCGCTCGGTGTGGCCCCGGGGCTTGCGGGCTGCTCGTTTGGTCGACAAACACTTGTTGAGATCGGCGCGCAACTGGCCGCGGCCCTGCACGTAGAGACACTTGTAGATGGTTTCGTGGCTCACCCGTGCCAGCCTGTCATCGGGGTGATCGCGGGCCAAGACCTCAGCGATCAGCTTCGGGCTCCACCCATCGTCCATCCACCTTCCGATGGCGGCGCACAACGTGGTGTCGTTGAGCTTGAACACTTTGGGCCGCTTGGCTTTCTGGGCCGCTCGACCATGAGCCATCCCTGCGTAGTAATCGCCGTCGGGATTGCGGTTGCGTTTGATCTCACGGGAGATGACGCTGGGATCACGGCCGAGCTGATCAGCGATCTCGACCTGTTTGAGGCCTTGATCGCGCCCCCGCATGATCGCGACGCGTTCGTCATAGCTGAGGCGGTGCCCGCAGCCACCAGGCCGGCTCCGATCACCGGGCTCGGCCAGACCAGTTGCACGTGCACCTTTTCGCAGTTCCATCGCCCCAGCTTTGCGCCACCAGGCTGAACCGACGTTGCGCGACACACCTACCTGTCGCTCGGCCTCGAGCACCGGAGTGCCGGCACACACCAGGTCGA